>CAXTBN010000012.1:0-52482 GCA_964242895.1 uncultured Caulobacteraceae bacterium
GGCCTGCGGCGCCCGCCAGCCCGGCCGCGGCGGCCAGCCCCGCCGCGGCGAGCGCCGGCGCGACGACGTCCGCCCCGCCGTACCGTGTCGCGCCCAGCAGCGGGGCGGCGGCGAACAGCGCACCGGCCACGAGCCCCAGCGCGGCGCCTCCCCACCGCAGCGCGGCCGGGACCGGGCGCGAGACCCCGACGGCGCAGAGCCAAGCCACCGCGCCGTACATCGGCAGCGGATAGTGCGGCAGCTTGGTCGGCAGCAGCTCGAACACCACCCACGACGGCAGGAGCCACGCCAGGGCGAAGCGCACGCCCGGCGCTTTCCTCCCGGCCCACGCCGCGGCGGCGGCTCCCGGCAGCAGCGTCGTCGCCGGGAACATCAGCAGCGGCAGGAGCAGGGTGTGCAGCCCGGGCGGCGCGCCGTGGCCCTGGTGGCCGCCCGCGAGCTTGGGCGCGAGATCGCCGCCCACCGCGCCCGTCCAGAAGGCGCCATCGGTGCTCACCGTCACCGCCACCGCCCAGGGACCGCACACCAGCGCGGTGAAGGCCAGCCCACGCTTCCATGCCAGCCGCCGCATCCAGCCGGCGTCGCGGTCGGCGATCCACAGGGCCGGCAGCGCCAGCCCCGCCACCATCGGCCCCACCGGACCCTTGTCGAGCACCGACAGCGCCAGCCCCGCCCACAGCGCCGCGAGGCTCCACGCCGGGGCCGCCGCTCCGCCCCGCGCTGCGGCGTAGCGACGGGCGAGCGCCGCCATGGCCAGGGTCGTCGCCCCGCACAGCACCGCGTCCGTCTTGGCGATGAACGCCTCGGTGGAGAGCAGCGCGGAGGCCGCCAGCAGCACGCCGGCCAGCGTCGCCGCGCCTGGCGCCAGGAACGCCTCCGCCCCCCAGGCGCACGCCGCCGCCGCCAGCATGGCTCCGGCGAGCGAGGGCCAGCGGTAGGCGGCGATGCTCCGCGCCGGGATGGACGAGGTCAGCGCCGCGCTGGCCGCCTGCAGCCAGTGGATGCCGACCGGCTTCTTGTTCCGCGGCTCGGCCTGGAAGCGGATGTTCACGAAGTCGCGCCGCTCGAGCATCTGCGCGCTGGCCTGGGCGAAGCGGCTCTCGTCGCGGTCGAGCGGCGGCGCGGCGAGGAGGCCCGGCAGGCCCGCCAGCGCGGCCACCGCGGCGGCCAGCAGCGGTCCGCGCCAGCCGGCCAGCGCGGCGTCAAGCCGGGTCCGGCGGCTCGGCGCCCCGGAACGTGCATCGGCGGCGGCCGGGAGCGGGGCTGTGGCCTCGGCGGCGGTCATGGCCCGGCCTCTAGCAGAGCGGAGGCGGCGCTATCCACACGGCCGCCGGGCAGGTAGAGGCCGCCGCCATGGAGCCCGCGCCCGACATCTCCGTGGTGGTGCCCGTGCACGACGAGGAGGGGGCCGCCCCCGACCTCGCGCGCGAGATCGCCGCCGCCTTCGCCGGCCGCCGCTACGAGATGCTGTTCGTCGACGACGCCAGCCGCGACGGCACCCGCGCCGCCCTGCTCGCCCTGCGGCCCGAGCTGCCGGCCCTGCGCGTGCTCGGCCACCGCCGCAACGCCGGCCAGAGCCGCGCCGTGCGCACCGGCGTGCGCGCCGCGCGGGGTGCGCTGGTCGTGACCCTGGACGGCGACGGCCAGAACCCGCCCGCCGACGGACCGGCGCTGGCCGACGCGCTCCTCGCCGACCCGGCGCTCGGGCTGGTGGGAGGGCGGCGCGCGCAGCGCCGCGACGGGGCGGCCAAGCGCTGGGCCTCGCGGCTGGCCAACGGCGTGCGCAAGCAGCTGCTGCACGATGCGGCCGACGACACGGGCTGCGGCCTCAAGGCGTTCCGCCGCGACGCCTTCCTGGCGCTCCCCTACTTCGACCACATGCACCGCTACCTGCCGGCGCTGATGCTGCGCGAGGGCTGGGGCGTGGCGTTCCGCGACGTGGGCCACCGCCCGCGCGGCAGCGGCCGCTCCAAGTACACCAATCTCGGACGCCTGCTGGACGCGGCCAGCGACCTCGGCGGCGTCGTGTGGCTCGCGCGGCGCGCGCGAGACCCGGGGGGCACGGACGAGCTCTGACAGGGGGCGCCTCACGCAGGGCGTGTTCTCCGCGCCACAGTCCGACCCGCGCGTGGGGAGGGGGGGGAAACATCCGGGCGATTCGGACTTTCCCCGTCGGTCGCAGGGTGCGACGAGATGTCGGACATGTCGGGGCCGCAACGTGGGTCGGGCGGGCTATCCGAGGCGGTTTTTTGTCGCTTCTGTGGCCTCCAGGTCATGTCGCCACCAACGGTGCTCTGATAGAGACGAGGCTGACCGGATCCCCGGCGGCTATGATGTGACGAGAAGAGGGCTCTCGAGGATGAAGCTTCATTTGTTGGCGGGGGCCGCCCTCGTCGCGGCGCTGAGCGCCACGGCCGCGAACGCGGCCCAGCCTGATGGCTGGTACGTCGCCGTCGACGCCGGCGCTCACGAGCTGACCGCCGGCGGCATGCACACACGCTCGTCCAACAACGCGCGCGACGGCAGCCCCTACGGCTACAAGTTCTCCATCGACGATCCGGCGTTCGACGTCTTCGTCCATGGCGGCTACCAGTTCGACCCGCATTGGCGCGCCGAAGTCGAAGGCGGCTACCGTGACGGCGACCTCCGCGGCGTCGCGGGCTCCTCGAACCGCAACATCGCCTACAAGCTCTGCGGCGGTCTCGTCCGCCGCACGGCCGCCAACCCGACCTGCCTGAACCCGAAGGGCAACTTCAGCGACGCCTCGGGCATGGTCAATCTGATCTACGACATCCTGCCCGACATGCGGATCGACCCGTTCATCGGCGTGGGCGTCGGCATCAGCGAGCTGATGGCGACGGGCGGCGGCCAGTTCAACCAGATCCCGTTCGCGTCGACCCCCGCGGCGACCTTCCAGGGCCTGCGGTTCGACAAGGACTCCTCCGCTTTCGCCTACCAGGCGATCGCCGGCGTGTCCTACCACGCCACCCAGCGCCTGTCGGTCGACCTGACCTACAAGTACTTCGGCACTGCGGACCAGCGCATCCCGTCGGTCGGCACCGGTCAGATCCAGCCCGGCACCTTCCGCGGTCACTACGACGACCAGTCGGTGACGGTCGGCCTGCGTTGGAACTTCGGCCCGATCGCGGCGCCCCCGCCGCCTCCTCCGCCGCCCCCGCCGCCTCCCCCGCCTCCGCCGCCGCCGCCGCCTCCCCCGCCCCCGCCTCCTCCGGCGGTGCCGGAAGCGCGCGAGTTCATCGTGTACTTCCCGTTCGACCAGTCGATCCTCACCACGGACGCCCAAGCGGTGGTCCAGGCGGCGGCCGACTACTCCAAGACGGGCAGCGCCACGCGGATCGTGGTCGTCGGTCACACCGACACGTCGGGCTCGACGGCCTACAACGTCCGTCTCTCGGAGCGCCGCGCTCGTACGACCGCCGACGCCCTGGTGGGCCTGGGCGTGCAGCAGTCCGTCCTGTCGGTCGACTGGAAGGGCGAGAGCGACCCGGCCGTGGCCACGGGCGACGGGGTGAAGGAGCCCCTGAACCGTCGCGCCACCATCAACATCAACTTCTGATCCTGCGCGGACCCCGGCCTCGCGGCCGGGGCTCCCTGCTCCTTCTTCAAGGCCCGGCCGATGACGGCCGGGCCTTTTCTTTGCTCGGCTCGGCCGTCGGCGCTTGGCTTGCGGGCCGCACCTCCGCGCCCATCTCTGCCGCATGACCCGACCGCCGCTCCGCCTCCTGGCCCTCGCCACCGCCCTGCCCCTGGCCGTCGCCGCAGCCCCGGCGGCCACGCGGACGGAGACCGCCGTCTTCGCCGGCGGCTGCTTCTGGACCATGGAGAAGGGGCTGGAGCACGTGCCCGGCGTGGTCTCCGCCGTATCCGGCTACACCGGCGGCCACACCGCGCACCCGACCTACGCCGACGTGAACACCGAGGCGACCGGTCACCTGGAGGCGGTGAAGGTCACTTTCGACCCGTCCAAGGTCAGCTACCGCAAGCTGGTGGACGCCTACTGGCGGATGATCGACCCCACCGAGGACGACGGGCAGGTGTGCGACATCGCCCCTTCATACCACCCGGTGGTGTTCGTCGCCTCGCCCGAGCAGCGCCGCGAGGCGGAGGCGTCGAAGGCGGCCATCGACTCGGGCAAGCTGAAGGGCCGCATCGTGGTGCCGATCCGCGACGCCGCGCCGTTCTGGCCGGCGGAGGGCTACCACCAGCAGTACGCGCAGAAGAACCCGCTGCAGTACGCCGCTTACGCGATCGGCTGCGGCCGCGACCGCCGTCTCAGGGAGGTGTGGGCCGGCCGGTGACGGCGTCGCGCGGCCGCGGCGCGAAGCCCTCGCCCACGAACAGGCTGAGGGGCCGCGTGCGCCCGCCGCCCAGGGGCGTGCGGACGAACGCCTGCGCGCCGAGCCGCCGGAAGTCGGCCCGCGTCTCCGCCGGGTAGTCCGCACCGACGAAGGCGACCCGCGCGCCCAGCGCCGGCGTCAGCGGTGCGGTGGTCTCCGCCTGGTTGCGCGGCCGCCGCTCGCGCACCCACATCCGCAGCGGCGGCGCGTGGGGCGCGGCGATCCAGTCCCGGCCGTAGTAGGCCAGGGCGTTGAAGACGAAGCGGTCGTCCACCGCCAGCGCGGTCACCGCCCCGCCGGCCGCCGCCGCGTCGCGCCACCGCCGCGCCGCCTGCGCCGTCGCCGCCCAGCCCTCGTTGCGCTTGAGGCTGTTGCCGAGCCCGGCCGCCTCCACCAGCGACGGCCGCACCATGGCCAGCGAGAAGGCGAGCGCCAGCCCCGCCTGCCCCGCCAGGCTCGCCGCCATCGCCCGCCCCCATCGCGGACCCCAGGCGGGCGCGCGGGCGGCGAGCAGCGATCCCGAGGCGTAGGCCGCCCCCGCCCAGTTCGCGTTGGCCCGCGCCGCCAGCGCCTCGGCCGTGACCACCGCCAGCGCGGGCAGGGTCAGCTGCAGCAGCCAGCGGTCCCGCGCCTCCAGACGTCGCCCCGCCCACAGCCCGACCGCCGCCGCGACCGCCGCGAAGGGCGCGGGCCCGAACACCCCGCACTGCCCCAGGAGGAAGCCGGCCGCACCGACGAGGTGCGGCGCCCTGCCGGTCCGGCCGTCCTCGCCCAGGTCGGCGTCGGCCGCCGTGTGCGCCACGGTCTGGAAGCCGTGCAGCGCGTTCCATACGAGATTGGGCGCCAGCACGAGCAGGAAGGCGGCCGCCGTCGTGGCGGCCCGGCCGGGCGTCCACAGCCGCCGCCGGCCCTCCCCGTCCACCGCCGCGTGGATCAGGAGCCCCGCGACGGCGTAGAGGGCGGCGTACTTGGAGAGCGCCGCCGCGCCCAGCGCCGCGCCCGCCGCCGCCGCCAAGCCGGCCCCCGCCCGCTCCGGCCCTCGCTCCCACAGCGCCGCCAACGCCCACAGCGCCAGGCTCAGGCTCGCCAGCAGCGGTGCGTCCGTCGCGATCACCTGCGACGACAGGGCGACGCCCGGCATCAGGAGGTAGACGGCCGCCGCCGTCAGCCCTGTGCGCGCGTCGAACAACCGCCGCCCGGCACGCCACAGGGCCGTAGCGGCGAGGGCGTGCAGCAGCGGCGCGGGCAGACGCACCCATGCCTCGCGGTCGCCGCCGGCCCAGGTGGACAGGCGGATGGCCCAGGCGATCATCGGCGGCTTGGAGAAGTAGCCCCAGTCCAGCCGCCGCGACCACAGCCAGTACTGCGCCTCATCCGGGTGCAGCTCGAGCGGCGACAGGAACAGCTGGACGACGCGCACCGCCAGCACGCCCGCGATCAGCGCGACGGCCAGCCGGTCATCCCGGCGCACGGCCGCCGCGTCTCCGCCGATGCGCGCCCCCGAGCCCACCGGAGGAGCTAGGCGCGCACGCGGGGCCCTGGCAAGCGACGGTGTGTGTCGCCGAGGACACGGGAGGGCCCTCGTGCGGCGCCGTCATGCAACCTTCACCCAAGCTCGGCCGCGGGATGGTCTAAAACAACAATTGAGCGGGGCGCGGCCCCGTCCGACCGCGACCCGCATGAGCGGGCCGCCGCCGCCGGGGGATCCATGACGACGACCAGGAAGCTCGCAACGAGCGTGGCTGCGGCTGCGCTCGCCTTCGCGGTGATGAGCGCCACGGCGCACGCCCAGGAGACCACGGGCGGCATCGACGGCACCGCTAAGGGCGCCAACGGCGCGGCCATCGCCAACGCGCAGGTCACCATCGTCTTCGAGCCGACCAACCAGACTTTCACCGCCAACACCAACGGCGCCGGCCTGTTCTCCGTCCGCCAGTTGCCGCCGGGCGGCCCCTACAAGGTGACCATCCCCGGCCCCGATGGCCCCATCACCCAGGAGGTGTCGAGCATCGGCCTGGGCGCCCCGTTCGAGCTGACGCTCGCCCCGGCCGTCAACGCCGAGGGCGCTGCAACGTCTGAAGTCGTGGTCAGCGGCTCACGCGGCGGCCCCCGCCAAGTGCAGACCGGCCCGCGCTCCACTTTCAACGCCACCGACGTCGAGACGCTGCCGAGCTTCAGCCGCGACTTCAAGGATCTGGCGCGCCTGAACCCGTTCGTGACGCTGGACCCGTCCAACTCCAACGGCCTGATCATCGCCGGCAACAGCTACCGCGCGTCCACCGTCTACGTCGACGGCGTGCGCCAGTCGGACGACTTCGGCCTGAACGCGAACGGCTACCCCACCCAGCGCTCGCCCTTGTCGTTCGACCTGGTCGATTCGCTGAACGTGGAGGTCGCGCCCTACGACGTATCTTACGGCCAGTTCACCGGCGGTGTGCTGAACCTCTCGACCAAGTCGGGCTCGAACACCTTCCACGGCTCAGCGTATTACGAGTACGACTCGGACCACCTCGGCTCCGGCCAAGAAATCCGCGACGCGTACGTCAAGATTCCCTTCCAGGATAAAACGTACGGCGCGACCATCGGCGGCCCGATCATCAAGGACCGGCTGTTCTTCGAGTTCGGCTATGAGAAGTACGAGGGGCTGGCGACTTCGCAGCTGTCCGGCCCTGTCGACGGCACGGGCATCACCAATCCAGTCGCGGGGATCACCGGCGCCAACATCACCCAGATCCAGTCGATCCTGCAGTCACGCTACGGCTTCAACCCGGGCACATACGGCGTGTCGCTTCCCGTCACGGACGTCAAATACTTCGGCAAGTTGACTTGGCAGATCAACGATCAGCATCGTTTGGTGTTCGAGGCGCAGTCCACCGACGGCCAGTCCTACACCAGCGGAAGTGGTACGACCTCGGTGGCGCTGTCTTCCAACGGCTATACGCTGGACCAGCCGTTGGTGTCCTATACCGGCTACCTCTACTCGAACTGGACCCCAAACTTCTCGACCGAGCTGTCGTTCACTGACCGTACGGTGGGGCGCAACGTCGTGACCGGCATCGCCGGCCAGCCCGAATACGACATCTACCTCGGCGGGGCGCAGAGCGGCCCGGTGGTCTACGCCGGCACGAACTACTCGTACCAGGCCAACAACCTGACCACCGAGAGCCAGCTGTTCCGAGCCCGCGCCAACTACACCTGGGGCGCACACACCATTCTGGCCGGCTACGAGCATGAGGACCGCGACTCGAGCGACCTGTTCATCCAGCGCGCCAACGGCGTCTACACTTTCACCAGCATCGCTAATCTTCAGAACGGGACCGCTTCGCAGCTACAGTATGCCAACTCCGCCGACAACTCAAGCGCGAGCGGCGTCGTGCCGCTGGATTATACGATCCACACCTTCTACCTGCAGGACGAGTGGCGCATCCTCTCCAACCTGACCTTGCGGGCCGGTATTCGTGACGAGCTCTACGAACAGAGCAGCAGGCCGCCGAAGAACCAATTCCTTCAGAACACCTTTGGCGTGGACAACACGGCCAACATCGACGGCCTGAACACCTTCATGCCGCGCTTGGGCTTCAACTACCGCCCGACCTCAAACTGGGTCATCAACGGCGGCATCGGCAAGTTCTCGGGCGGCAGCCCGGACGTATACATCAACAACGCCTTCAACGGCTCGGGCAATATCCTGGGCTCGGTGACCTGCAACGGCGCCACCGCCAACACCGCCGCCTGCCTCGGCGCGCTCACCAATGTCACCGGCGTGATCCCCACCAGCGTGAAGACGGCCAACACCGCCAGCGCCAACGCCGGCACCGGTCTGACCGCGCTGATCGGCAAGAACTTCAGCCCGCCATCGGTCTACAAGGCCTCGCTCGGCACGACCTACACGCTGAACTTCACCGACCTGCCCTGGACCGGCGTGGTCGGCCGCTACCTCGGCGACAACTGGCGCCTGCACGGCGACTTCATCTACCAAGTCACCGACGTCGGCCTGATCCTGCGCGACCTGGACACGCTGAACGCCATCAGCGGCACGGCTCCGGACGGGCGGCCGATCTTCAACCCGAGCCGCCCGAACATCAACCGCTACGACCTGATCCTGCAGAACACCAGCAAGGGCCATAGTGAGAACTGGGAGATCGGCGGCGGCAAGACCTTCGCCAACGGCCTCGACTTCGACATCTCCTACACCCACACGCGCGCCTTCGACGTGAACCCGTTCACGAGCTCGGTGGCCAACTCCAACTATCGCTCGGCCGTCAGCTTCACCGACCCGAACAATCCGCAGGAGGGACTCTCCTCCTACAGCATCCCATATGCGGTGAAGGTCAACTTCGGGGCGGAACACAAGTTCTTTGGCGACTACTCCAGCCGACTGCGCGTGTTCGCGCAGCGTCGCGGCGGTCTGCCTTACAGCTACACCTATCAGCTGGCCTTCAGCACCACGACGGGGCTGGACACCACCGGCTTCGGCCTGTCGGGCACGGCCTTCAGCACCACCTATCCGGACGAACTGGTCTACGTGCCGAAGACCGACTCGACCGGCAACGTCACCGCCACCAGCGATCCCAAGGTGAGCTACGGCTTCTCCGGCGCGCAGACCGGCACGACTGTCGCCGGCATCGGCACGCAGGACCTCGCCGGCTTCAACCAGTTCCTGAAGGCGACCGGGCTGATCAAATACGCCGGCTCCGTCGCTCCGCGCGACGCCTTCAACTCGCGCGACGTGACCACCATCGACCTTCAGTTCACGCAGGAGATCCCGGCCTTCTTCCCCACCAAGGCGAAGGCGGAGCTCTACTTCTCGATCTTCAACCTCGGCAACCTGATCAACAACAGCTGGGGCATCGACGACCAGTACGCCTTCCCCTACGCGTATCAGGCGATCCAGGCGACCATCGTGCCCTGCGGACCGACCTCGGGATGTGCCGCCGGGCAGACCAACCAGTATCGCTACACCGGCTACGGCCAGAGCGGCACGCGCACCCCGAGCGTCGTCACCACCAGCTCTGGAAACCCGCCGCCCTCGACGTGGTCGCTGAAGCTAGGCGTCCGTTACAAGTTCTGATCCCAAGGGTCGGCGCCGATCTCCAGGGCGGCCGGAGCGATCCGGCCGCCCCTTCTCTTTGCCCCCGGCCGTTGACGCGGGCCGTCGCCGCTTCCACCTAGGCGCGCCATGTCCGCCCCTCTCGCCACGCCCGAAGACGGCCTGCGGCCGCTCGTGCCCGCCGAGTGGGAGCCGCATGGGGCCCTGTGGGTCGGCTTCCCCAGTCACGCCGAGCTGTGGGAGGACGACCTCGCTCCCGCGCAGGACGAGGTCGCCGCCCTATGCCGCGCCCTCGCCGGCCCGGGCCGCGAGCGCGTGCGCGTGCTGGTCGCCGAGGGGGGGCTGGAGGCCGCCTGCGCGCGGCTCTCCGGCGTCGCCGACGTCGAGCTGGTGCGCGGCGACTTCGGCGACGTTTGGCTGCGCGACACCGGCCCGATCTTCCTGCAGCGCGGCGAGGCGGCGGGCGCGGCCGCCTTCCGCTTCAACGGCTGGGGCGGCAAGTACGTGCTGGAGGGCGACGAGGCGGTCGCCGAGCAGATCGCCGCGGCCGCGGGCGTCCCCTTCACGCAGCACGCCTTCGTGCTGGAGGGCGGCGCGATCGACCACGACGGCCAGGGCACGGTGCTGACCACGCGCCAGTGCCTGCTCAACCCCAACCGCAACCCGGGCTGGACGGAGGCGGACGCCGAGGCCGCGCTGGCCGGCGCGCTCGGCGCGCGCCGCCTCGTGTGGCTGGGCGACGGCCTGCGCAACGATCACACCGATGGCCACGTCGACAACCTCGCCCGCTTCGTCGCCCCCGGCGTGGCCGCCTGCCCCGTCGCCAGCGGCCGCGACGACCCCAACGCCGAGGCGTACGCCGCCTGCGCCCGCACCCTCGCCGCGTCGCGAGACGCACGGGGCGTGGCGCTGCAGGTGACACGGATCCCGTCGCCCGGGCGGATCGAGGACGAAACGGGACGCGCCGTCCCCGCCAGCCACATGAACTTCGTGATCGCCAACGGTGCGGTGGTGGCGCCCGTCTACGAGGATCGTTGGAGCTCGCTGGCGCTGGAGGCGCTCACGGCCCTGTTCCCCGAGCGGGAGGTGATCGGCCTGCCCTCGCGCGCCCTGCTGACGGGCGGCGGCTCGTTCCACTGCATAACCCAGCAGGAGCCCGCCTGATGGCGCGCACCCTGACCGTCGGCGTGATCCAGACCTCCTACGGGGAGGACATGGCGGCCAACATCGCCCGTACCGCCGCGTTCGTGCGCGAGGCGGCGGCGCGGGGCGCTCAGGTGATCCTGCCCTCCGAGCTGTTCCAGGGGCCGTACTTCTGCGTCACGCAGGAGGAGCGCTGGTTCGCCACCGCCCACCCCTGGCGCGAGCACCCCTGCGTCACCGCCCTGGCGCCCCTCGCGGCCGAGCTGGGCGTGGTGATCCCCATCTCGATCTACGAGCGCGAGGGGCCGCACTACTACAACAGCCTGGTGATGGCGGATGCGGATGGGTCGCTGCTGGGCGTCTACCGCAAGAGCCACATCCCCGACGGGCCGGGCTACCAGGAGAAGTACTACTTCCGCCCTGGCGACACCGGCTTTCGCGTGTGGGACACGCGCCACGGCCGGATCGGCGTGGGCGTCTGCTGGGACCAGTGGTTCCCGGAGGCGGCGCGCGCCATGGCGCTGGCGGGCGCGGAGGTGCTGCTCTACCCGACCGCCATCGGCTCGGAGCCGCACGACAGCAGCCTCGACACGCGCGACCCCTGGCGGCGCGCCATGCAGGGGCACGCCGTCTCCAACGTGATCCCGGTCGCGGCGGCCAACCGCATCGGCCACGAGCCGGGGCCGGGCGGCGGGCAGAGCTTCTACGGCTCGTCGTTCCTGGCCGACCACCGCGGCGACCTCGTCGCCAGCCTGGAGCGGGAAGAGGAGGGCGTGCTCACCGCGACCTTCGACCTCGACTTCCTGCACACGCACCGCGCCGCCTGGGGCTTCTTCCGCGACCGCCGCACCGACCTCTACGAGTCCGTCGCCCCCGGCCGCGTGTTCGAGTCTGCACCGCGGTGATCGAGACCGAGCGCCTCGTGCTGCGGCAGTGGCGCGAGGAGGACAAGGCGCCGTTCCGCGCCATGAGCGCCGACCCGGAGGTGATGGAGCACCTGCCCGAGCTCACGCCCGAGGCCGCCGACGCCGTCGTCGACCGCGTGCGCGAGGCCATCGACCGCAACGGCCACGGCTGGTGGGCGGTGGAGCGCCGGGCCGACGGCGCGTTCCTCGGCTGGACGGGGCTGGTGACCGCGCGGCACGACCTGCCGTTCCAGGGCGCGCCCGAGGTGGGCTGGCGGCTCGCGCGCCACGCCTGGGGCTTCGGCTACGCCAGCGAGGCCGCGCGCGCCGCCCTGGCCTACGGCTTCGACCGGCTCGGGGCGGCGGAGGTGGTGAGCTTCACCACGCCCGAGAACGTCCGCTCGCAGGCGGTGATGCGCCGCATCGGCCTGATCCGCGACCCGGCGCGCGACTTCGACCACCCGGCAATGCCGGAGGGCCACCGCCTGCGCCGCCACGTGGTGTACGCGCTGCCGCGCACGGGGTGGAAGGCGCCGGCGGCCCCTGGGTCAGCGTAGGGCGGGGAACGGTCGGGGCAACGCCTTCGGCGGGTCGGTCGGCTGGCGGCCCAGGTCCTTGGCCGCGAGCCAGGGGGTGCGCTCCATGGCGTCGTGCTCCACCTTGCACTGGCGAGCGGCGGGAACGCCGCCGCCCGCGCGGCGCAGGGCGGCCAGCTCCAGGCGCGCGGCCTCCAGGTCGGCCTTGAACGCCGCGTCGGCGTGCAGGCGGGCCACCAGCATGGAGGCGTTGATCTCCCCTTCCTCCACGTCGCTGACCGTGTGGACGCCGCAGACCACTCGGCTCTCGCCGTAGGCGCGGGCGCGTTGCAGGACCGGGGTGGCGAGGTCGGGGGCCAGCTCGGCCAGGATCAGGCCGTAGGACCAGCCCATGGTGGTGTGCCCGCTGGGATAGCTCCAGCTGTGCGCGATGCCGTCGCTGTCCGGCCCCGTGCAGATCGGGCCGCCGTAGCTGACGAACGGGCGCAGGTGCTGGAAGCGGGTCTTGGCGCGCGTGGTCTGCGTGCCCGCGTCCGAGCGCACGCGCGTCAGCATGCGCAGGAGCGCCGGGGCGGTGCGGGGCGACAGGTCGAGGCCGAACACGCAGTCGAAGTCGGCCAGGGCGGCGGCGGGGCTCTCGTCGGCGTCGCGGTCGGCCAGCGCCCAGCGCGCGGAGCCCTTCAGCTTCTGCGCCGCTTCGAAGCCGCGGCGGTCGACCAGCTCGGCGGGCTCGCGCGAGCCCGGCGTCGGCGGCGGCGGCAGGACGACGTAGGCGTCCACCGTCTGCTCTCGCGTGAGATAGCCGGGCACGCGCTTCGGCGCGCGGTCGAGCGCGGCGTCGCCGCCGGTGTGCGCAGCGGGCGCGACCTCGGCGGGCGAGGGGGCCGGCGCGGGCCCCTGCGGCGGGGCGGAGGTCTGCGCACGTGCCCCGGCGGGGACGAGGCTCGCCAGGGCGGCGAGCAGGGCGGCCGGCGCGGCGGCGGGGCGGGTCATCCGGACGGTTCTCGACGGCTTCCTAGGGGACGTCCCGCGCTTAACCCGGATCGCGCCGGCGGAGAACGGTCGCTCAGCCCTCCGCGGGGTCGCCCGCCTCGCCCAGGTGACTGTTCTCCGGATGTTCGGCGGCGGGCGCCCCGCCGGAAGGCGTCCGCGCGCCCTCGGCGGGGTCCTTGCCGCCGGGCTGGAGTTCGTCGGGCTCGAGGTCGGGGGTGTCGGGCATGGAGAGGAAGCGCTCGGCGGCGGCCGCGCGTTCCCGTCTAGGCGTCCAGGTCGGCCCCGCGGGTCTCGGGCAGGAACAGCACGGCGGCGATCACGGCGATGACGCCGCCCACCACCGGATACCACAGGCCGAAGTAGATGTTCCCGCTCGACACCACCATGGCGTAGGCGGTGGCGGGCAGGAAGCCGCCCACCCAGCCGGTGCCGAGGTGGTAGGGCAGCGACAGGGCGGTGTAGCGCACGCGCGTCGGGAACAGCTCCACCAGGCACGCCGCCTGCGGCCCGTACAGCGCCGTGGCGCCCAGGGTGAACAGCAGCAGCACGAAGAACAGGCCGAAGGCGTTCGTGCCCTTGGCCGCCGGGCCGGCGGGGTAGCCCGACGCCTTGAGGGCGGCGGTGATCTCCGCGCCCGTCGCCGTCTTGACGCGGGCCAGCGCCGCCCGGTCCAGGCCCGAGCCGTCGGGCGCGACCACCACGCGGCCCCCCACGCGAACCTCCGCCGGGCGCCCCGCCGGGAGCGGGGCGTTGACGTAGGAGACCCCGGCCGCGGTGAGCGCGCCCTTGGCGATGTCGCAGGAGGTGCGGAAGGTCGCCTTGCCGAGCGGGTCGAACTGCACCGAGCAGGATCGCGGGTCGGCCGCCACGGTCACCGGCGCCGCGCGCGTGGCGGCCACCAGGGCGGGCGCGCCGAACGACGTCAGCGCGTGGAAGCCGGGGAACAGCGCGGCGGTGGCGAACGCGGTGCCGAGCGTCATCACCCACTTGCGGCCGACCCGGTCGCTGAGCCAGCCCCAGAACACGTAGAGCGGGGCCGAGGCGATCACCACGGCGATCATCACCGCGTTCACCGTCGCGGGCGCCACGTGCACCACGCGCTCGATGAACACCTGCGCGTAGAAGAAGGCGCAGTACCAGACCGACCCCTGCGCCACCATCAGCGCGAACAGCGCGATCAGCACGCGCTTGAGGTTGCTCCAGCGCCCGAAGGCCTCGGCCCAGGGCGCCCGGCTGATGTTGCCCTCCGCCGCCAGCGCTTTGAACGAGGGGCTCTCGGCGAGCTTCAGCCGGATCCACAGCGACACGGCCAGGAGCCCCGCCGACGCCAGGAACGGCACGCGCCAGCCCCAGGCCGCGAACGCCGCCTCACCCGTCAGCGTGCGCGTGGCGAGCGTCACCAGCAGCGCGGCAGTGAGCCCCACCGCCGCCGAGGTCTGGATGAAGCTCGTCATGAAGCCGCGGCGGCCGGGCGGCGCGTGCTCGGCCACGTAGATCGCCGCGCCGCCGTACTCGCCGCCCAGCGCGATCCCCTGCAGCATGCGCAGCGTCAGGAACAGCACGGGGCTGATGACGCCGACGCGGGCGTAGGAGGGCAGGCAGCCGATCAGGAAGGTGGCCGCGCCCATCAGGCTGACGGTGATCAGGAACGCGCCCTTGCGGCCGGCGCGGTCGCCGATGCGGCCGAAGATGAGCGCGCCGACCGGGCGGAAGGCGAAGCCCACCGCGAAGGAGCCCAGGGCGAAGAGCAGCGCCGCGGTGTCGGACAGGCCCGCGGAGAAGGTGTGGGCGATGATCCCCGCCAGAGGGACGAAGACGAAGAAGTCGTACCACTCGAAGGCGGTGCCCGCGGCGGAGGCGGCGACCACCACGCGCATGTCGGCCGGGCGGTCCAGGCCGTCCAAGGGCGCGAACCCGCCCGTCTCCACCGCCGCCATGCCGCGTCCGCCGCCCCGTGAGCCGGCAGGCTTAGCACCCGCGCGCGGCCGGACGTAACCGGGGGGAGCGCACGCGCGAACGCACCGCCCGCGGAGACCGCGGGGGCGCGCTGCAGAACGGCTACGCCGGCCGGAGGTCCGGCCGGCGCGAGCCCGCCTTAGTGCTTGGCGTCGGAGGCGGTGTCGGTGACGGCGTGGCCTGCGGCGCTGACGTCGCGACCCGCGCCCTCGACCGTGTTGCAGGCGGCCACCGTCAGGGCGGCGGCGGCGGCGGCGAGTACGAACAGCTTGCGCATGAATTTGTTCTCCGTTGGCGGAGGGGTCCGGCTGCCCGATCATCCCCTCTCAGGCGGCGAGTGAAATGCTCAAGCTGCGAGCGGGTTCCCGACTTCGGCGTAGCCCGTCGGCCTCTCCGCCTCGGGCGCGGGTGGCGGGGGATCGGGAAGCGGGAACACCAGCCGCTGCACGCGCCCGCCGTCGCGCGCGACCACCTCGCTGACCCCGCGAAGCTGGCGCGCGTAGGCGGTCATCAACGTGCGGCCCACGTCGCCGGGCGCGGGGCCCGCGTCGGCTGGACCGCCGTCGGCGATCTCCAGCGTCACGTCGTCGGCCACGGCGAACCGTATGACGATGGCGCCGTCCGCCCCGGCCGCCGACTTGCGAGCCTGCGTCAGCGCCTCGACGGCGAACAGCGCCAGCGGGGCCAGCTTGTCGGGGTCGATCTCCAGGTCGTCGGCCACCAGCTCGGTGCGGACCGGGGCGCCGCGCCCGGCCCCCTCCCCCTGCACCACCTGCGCGATCAGCTCCTCGAGGAACTGGCGCACGTCCACGCGGCGCAGGTCGGGGCTCTGGTAGAGCGCGCGGTAGATCAGGGCGAGCGCGGTGATGCGCTGGCGCGTGTCGTACATGGCCGCGCGCGCTTCGGGGTCGGTGAGCGAGCGCTGCTGCATGTTGAGCAGCGAGGTGATCACCTGCAGGTTGTTCTTCACCCGGTGGTGGATCTCGCGCATCAGCGCGTCCTTCTGCGCCAGGTGCTCGCGCGCGTCGCGGTCGCGGCTGACGATGGCGTCGGCCATGGCGTCCAGCGTCTGCGCCAGCTCGCGGATCTCGGCGGGCGCGCGGTCGGCCTTCACCGGCCGCACGGAGAAGCGGCCGCGGGCGTACAGGGTGGCGATGCGGTCGAGGTAGGCCAGCCAGCGCACCACCACGCGATCCGTGACGATCCACACCACCGCTACCGCCAGCAGCCAGGCCAGCAGCGGGAGGCCGATGGCGTTCAGCGGGTTCAGCCGCGCCCAGGAGCCGAGGCCGGGCTCGGGCGCCGACAGCACCACGAACACGTCGGGCCCGCTGAGCAGCCGGACGGCGACGTGGGTGCGCAGCTCGCCGCCGGGCGTGCGCGCCGTGTAGGGCGCGCCGACGTCGTCGGAGGTGAAGCGGCCGCCCGGCGGCGGGGCGAACGCCTTCGCGTCGCTGCTCATGATCAGGTGGCCGCCGGCGTCGGCCAGGGCGGCGGCGGTTGAGGCGGGCAGCGCCGGGTCGCGCGGGTCGGGCTTGAGCGACTCCAGGGGCAGCCCGGCCACCATGGCGCCGCCGAAGCTTCCGTCAGGCCGGTCGACCCGCTCCGCGGCGACGATCGTGGGCTGCGACGGCGTGACCGAGGGAGACAGCACGAAGCGCTCGCCGGCCTGCAACCGCTTGAACCACGGCCGCTCGCGCCGCTCGGCCGGGTCGCCGCGCACGTCGCGCGCGGAGCACTGGACGCGGCCGAGGTCGTCCAGCCGCACGAGGTTGGTGTAGCCCTTCAGCCGCGTCACCAGCTCGGCCAGCCGCGGCGTGCACTCGAAGCCGACGGTCTGGGGGGTGACGCTCTCCAGCAGGGTCTGCGCCGCGGCCACCTGGGCGCGGGCGGTGATGGCCGAGCGCTCCGCGGCCTGCACCAGCTCGACCTGCCGCGCGTGGGCGTCCGAGCGGAAGCCGATCCAGGCCTGCAGCCCGCCCAAGGCCAGCACGGGGGTGAGGGCGAGCGCCAGGGCGAGGCCCAGGCGCAGGCGTATGGTCATGCGGCTGCGTGCGGGCACGGCTCCGCTACCGCGGGCCGCCGCTCAGGCGTTCGGCGCTCGCGAGGATGGTGCGCATGGCCTCGCCCGCGGGCGAGCCGTCGCGGTCGTAGGCCCCGCCCTCCAGGATGCCGTGCAGGGCGCGGCGGGCGCGGCTGACGCGGCTCTTCACCGTGCCCACGGCGCAGCCGCAGATGTCGGCCGCCTCCTCATAGGCGAAGCCGCCGGCGCCGACGAGGATCAGCGCCTCGCGCTGCTCGGAGGGCAGCATGCCGAGCGCCAGGCGCATCTCGTCGAGCGCGATCGGACTCGCCGGGTCGTCGGTGGCCACGAGCGTGCGCTCGGCCGCCTCCTGGTCGAGCTGGCTCTGGCGCCAGCTGCGGCGCTTCTCGGAGTAGAACTGGTTGCGCAGGATCATGAAGGTCCACGCCTTCATGTTGGTGCCCATCTGGAACGAGGAGCGGGCGTCCCACGCCTTCATCACCGCGTCCTGCGCGAGGTCGTCGGCGGCGGTGGCGTCGCCGCACAGGGTGCGGGCGAAGGCGCGCAGGTGGGGGATCAACGCCACCAGGTCCCGCTTGAAGGTCTTCTCCTCGGAGGCGTCCAGTTCGACCCGTCGCACCATCAATCCTGTCCGCCGCCCGTCGTCCCGCCGCCCGTCTTTACAGGTGGCGAGGCGTCGGCGCGACGCAAGATGTCGAGGAATTCATCGGGAACGGGCTCGCTGACGATGTCGTCGAACATCTGTCGGAGCTTGACGCCGATGGCTTGCTGACGCAGCCGCGCCTCCTCCACCGCCTCGTCCTCGCGGTCGTCGTCGGCCACGTCGTCTCCCGTCATCCAGGCGCGGCCGGCGCGGTCCGGTCCGCTCCGGCGCCACACGGCTGCATCGGCTTCGAACCGTCAAAAGGCGCTCCGGTTCCGCCCGGCCGTGCTAGGGAGCGTCCTCAAGGCGGCCGGCCGGACCTCCGCGCGATGCGATGGTGTTGAGCGGCGGCCGATTTTCGGCGATGGACGGAAGTCCGGTGCGGGGGCGCGCCGGGCGTCGCATGTTGGGGCGGGTCCGCCCTGTTGGAGCGAACATGGGTCTTCTCGAACGGCTCGCGCCGCACCTCCCGTACGTCCGTCGCTACGCCCGCGCCTTGACGGGCGACCAAGCGGCCGGCGACCAGTACGTGCGCGCCTCGCTGGAGGCGCTCGCAGCGGGCGAGCGGCAGCTTCCGCCGCAGCTGACGCCGCGCGTGGCGCTGTACCACGTGTTCCACACCATCTGGTCGTCCACCGGGGCCACGCTGGACGAGGGCGGCCGCGGCGCCCTGGGCCACGAGCCGGGCGATCCCGCCAAGCGCCTGATGCGCATCACCCCGCGCTCGCGCCAGGCGTTCCTGCTCACCTCGCTGGAGGGCTTCAGCCCCGGGGAGGCCGGCCAGATCCTGGGCGCCCCCGCGCACGAGATCGAGCGGCTGATCGCCGAGGCGCAGCGCGAGCTGGACGCCGAGCTGGCCACGCAGGTGCTGATCATCGAGGACGAGCCCGTCATCGCCTCCGACATCGAGGCGCTGGTGAAGGAGCTCGGCCACGAGGTGCTCGACGTCGCCGCCACGCGCACGGAAGCGCTGGAGGCGGTGAAGCGCCACCGGCCGGGCTTGGTGCTGGCCGACATCCAGCTCGCCGACGGCTCCAGCGGCATCGACGCGGTGAAGGACATCCTGGGCCAGCACGACGTGCCGGTGATCTTCATCACCGCCTTCCCCGAGCGCCTGCTCACGGGCGAGCGGCCGGAGCCCACCTTCCTGATCACCAAGCCGTTCCAGCCGGAGACGGTGAAGGCGGCCATCGGCCAGGCGCTGTTCTTCCACCCGGGGCGGGCGCGGCAGGCGGCCTGACCCGTCGAGCCGCGGAACCGGCGCGCCGAGCTTGGCGTTGCCGGGCCGCGACCAGCTCAACGGAGTTTCCCCATGGCTTCTTTCCGCGATGACGCCGCGCGCGTCGGCGACGATGCGGAGCGGCTGGGCCGCGACACGCGCCGGGCCGCCGCCAGCGGCCGCGACGCCGTGCCCGACTACGCGCGCCAAGCCGCCGACCGCGCCCGCGACCTGATCGGCGACCGCGCCGACAAGTGGCGCGGCCAAGCTGAGGAGTTCGCCGACGTCGCCGGGGAGAACCTGGAGAACGCCCGCGTCTACGTCGTGGAGCGCGTGCAGGAACGGCCGCTGACCGCCACGCTCGCGGCGCTGGGCGTCGGCTTCCTGCTCGGTGCGCTGCTCTCCGGGTCTCGTCGGTGAAGAAGCTTCTCGCCCGCGTCCTGTCCGGCGCGGCCGCGGCGGGGGCCGCCTGCGCCGCCGCCGGCGTGGTCACCGTGGCGATCGCGTTTGCGATCTACGCCTTCGCCAAGGAATACGTCGGCGCGGCGGGCGGCTCGGCGATCACCGCCGCCGTGTTCGCCGTCGTGCTGGGGATCGGCCTCGCGATCGCGGCGTCGGGCGCGTCCGGCGGCAAGGCGAAAAAGCCCAAGCACGTCGAGCCCGAGCCGGCCAACCTGATGAACCGGATCATGGAGACGGCGCGCGAGCGCCCCTTCGTCGCCGCGGCGGGCGCGGTGGCCGCCGGCCTCCTGGCCCTGCGCAACCCCACCCTGGTGGCCACCGTTCTGGGCCTGATCAACACCCCGCCCCGCCCGCGCCGCGACTGACGCGCCCGGGCGTCACCCCCGGAGACGCCATGTTCGCCCTGCCCGACCTGCCGTACGGCTACGACGCCCTGCAGCCCGTGATCTCGGCCGACATCATGCGGCTGCATCACGACAAGCACCACAAGGCCTACGTCGACTTCGTCAACAACAACGGCGGCGACCAGTTTCCCGACATGGAGGCGGCCGTCCGCGGCGCGAACGGCGACGCCGCCAAGGCCAAGATGTTCAACAACGCCGGCCAGGCCTGGAACCACGGCTTCTTCTGGAACGCCATGCGAGCGCCGGGGAGCGGCAAGCCGTCCGGCTCGCTCGCCGACGCCGTCGAGAAGTTTGGTGGCCTCGATCAGCTGAAGACCAAGTTCGTGGAAGGCGGCGTCGGCCAGTTCGGCTCGGGCTGGGTGTGGATTCAGGCCTCGCCCAAGGGCGAGCTCTCCATCCTGCAGACGGGCAACGGCGACACCGCCCTGCTGCGCGACGGCAAGCCGATCACGGGTTGCGACGTGTGGGAGCACGCCTACTACCTGGACTACAAGAACGACCGGAAGGCCTACCTCGAGGCCTGGTTCGACGGCGTGCTGAACTGGGACTTCGCCCTGGAGCAGTTCAACGCGGCCACCACCAGCGGCGAAGGCTACCGCTACCCCAAGCCGAGCTGATCGCGAGCCTCTACAAGGCCGCCACCCGGGAACTCGCGGCGGGCTCGCCAGTTACGGTCAAGCTGGAGGCGCGGGCCTCGGACCTTGAACCTCATGGAGTGCTTCCGATGCTGCAATGGGCTTTGATCTTCCTCGTCGTCGCGCTCGTAGCGGGCGTCCTGGGCTTCGGCGGTGTGGCCGCCGGCGCCGCTTCGATCGCCAAGATCCTGTTCCTGATCTTCCTGGTGCTGTTCGCCGTCTCGCTGGTCATGCACTTGGTGCGCGGCCGAAGCGTCTGACGACTCTGCAGGCCTGAGACACCGGGGCGGCGTCCGTGAGGGCGCCGCCCCTTCTCGTACGCGTTCCGCCGCGCTTTAAGCGGGCCATGGACTTCGTCATCGCCGTCGACGGGGCGGCCGCCTCCGGCAAGGGGACGCTGGCCGCACTCCTGGCCGCCGACCACGGCCTGCCGCATCTCGACACCGGCCTGCTCTACCGCGCCGTCGGCCGCGCGACGCTCGACGCGGGCGGCGACCCGCAGGACGCGGCCGCGGCGACGGCCGCCGCCCGCGCCCTGGACGTCTCGCGCCTGTCCGACCCTGCGCTCGTGAGCGCCGAGGCGGGCGAGGCCGCCAGCCAGGCCGCCTTCCACCCCGGCGTCCGCGCCGCCCTCTACGATCTCCAGCGCGCCTTCGCCCTCCAGCCCGGCGGCGCCGTGCTCGACGGGCGCGACATCGGCACGGTGATCGCGCCCGAGGCGGCGGCCAAGCTGTGGGTCGACGCCGACCTGCGCGAGCGCGCGCGGCGACGCTGGCTGCAGGTGCAGGCCCGCGGCGACACCCGCACCCTCGAAGCGCTGGTCGAGGATCTGCACCGCCGCGACGCCCGCGACGCCGGCCGCGCCACCGCCCCCATGGTGCGCGCGCCCGACGCCGTCTTGCTGGACACGACGTCCATGGATATATCCCAGTCCGCCGATGCGGCCCGCCGCATCGTCGAGGCCGCGCGCGCCCGCTGGCTGGAGCAACGCTCCGCCGCCCTCGGGTAATCCAATCGCGCCGCCGAGCGAGTTCCCCTGCACGACACTCCCGCACCCCGCGACGGCCTGAGACGCCCGCGCGAGCGCGTTCCCTCAACCCCAACCCAAGCGGCCGTTCGTGCGCGGCCCACCCGGAGTCACCCGTTTGCCTGACGACATGAGCATGGGCATGAGCCCCTCGCGCGACGACTTCGCCGCGCTCCTCGAAGAAGCCCTCGGCGGGCGCGACCTGGCCGAAGGCACGGTGGTGCACGGCCTGGTCACCGGCATCGAGAAGGACTTCGTCATCGTCGACGTCGGTCTGAAGACCGAAGGCCGCGTGCCGATGAAGGAGTTCGCCGAGGTCGGCAAGGAACTCCCCAAGAAGGGCGACACCGTCGAGGTGTTCCTGGAGCGCGTCGAGAACGCGATGGGCGAAGCGGTGATCAGCCGCGAGAAGGCCAAGCGCGAGGAGGCGTGGACGCGCCTCGAGGTCGTGTTCCAGGCCAACCAGCCCGTGAACGGCGCCATCGTCGGCCGCGTGAAGGGCGGCTTCACCGTCGACCTGGGCGGCGCCTCGGCCTTCCTGCCCGGCTCGCAGGTCGACATCCGCCCCGTGCGCGACGTCGGCCCGCTGATGGGCAAGGAGCAGCCCTTCGCCATCCTCAAGATGGACCGTCCGCGCGGCAACATCGTCGTCTCGCGCCGCGCCATTCTCGAGGAGGCCCGCGCCGAGCAGCGCACCGAGCTCGTCTCGCAGCTGCACGAGGGCGAGGTGCGCGAGGGCGTGGTGAAGAACATCACCGACTACGGCGCCTTCGTCGATCTCGGCGGCATCGACGGCCTGCTGCACGTCACCGACATGAGCTGGAAGCGCGTCAACCACCCGAGCCAGGTGCTCGCGGTCGGCGACACGGTGAAGGTGCAGATCGTCAAGATCAACCCGGACACCCAGCGCATCAGCCTCGGCATGAAGCAGCTTCAGTCCGACCCGTGGGACAACGTCGAAGAGAAGTACCCGGCGAACTCGAAGTACACCGGCCGCATCACCAACATCACCGACTACGGCGCCTTCGTGGAGCTGGAGCCGGGGGTCGAGGGCCTGGTGCATGTGTCCGAGATGAGCTGGACCAAGAAGAACGTGCACCCCGGCAAGATCGTCTCCACCTCGCAGGAAGTGGACGTGATCGTGCTGGACGTGGACGCCTCCAAGCGCCGCATCTCGCTCGGCCTCAAGCAGGCGCAGACCAACCCGTGGGACGACTTCGTCGCCGCCCACCCGGTCGGCTCCACCGTCGAGGGCGAGGTCAAGAACGCCACCGAGTTCGGCCTGTTCATCGGCCTGGAGGGCGACATCGACGGCATGGTCCACCTGTCCGACCTCGACTGGAACGCGGCCGGCGAAGAAGCCATGGCCAAGTACAAGCGTGGCGACATGGTCAAGGCCAAGGTGCTCGACGTCGACGTCGACAAGGAGCGCATCAGCCTGGGCATCAAGCAGCTCCAGGGCGATCCCATGGACGACGGCCAGTACAAGCGCGGCCAGACCGTCACCGCCAAGGTGATCGAGGTCTCGTCGGGCGGGCTGGAGGTCCAGTTCGGCGAGGACGAGGCGCTGATGACCGCCTTCATCCGCAAGGCCGACCTGTCGCGTGAACGCACCGAGCAGACGCCGGAGAAGTACGCCGTGGGCGACAGCATCGACGCCATGGTCACCAACGTCGACCGTGGCGCCCGCAAGGTCTCCCTGTCGGTGAAGGCGCTGCAACTTGCCGAGGACAAGGCGGCCATGGAGCAGTTCAACGGCGTGCCGGAGTCGGGCTCCGCGCTCGGCGACATCCTGAGCGCCGCCCTGCGCGGCAAGGCCAAGGAGAGCTGAGGCTCGTCATCGTCCTGAGTTGAGTTGAGCGAGGGCGGTCCGTGCAAGCGGGCCGCCCTTTCTCGTTCGGCTGGCCGCCTCGCCTCGGTCGGTGCGACTCGCCCGACGGCGGCGCAGCCAGGAACCCGGCTCGTCCGCGGCCTGTTCAGCCGGGATGTCCTTCGCCCCGCTGCAGACCGCGTTCGTCAGCGTCGCCGCGATGACCGCCGGCATACTGGCTCTCGCCGCCGCCCCGCCCCCGCCCGCGCCTTCGGCGGCCTCGACGGCCGCCCGTCCGGAGCTTTGGGTCACCTCCGACCAGCCGCTCGCCAACGGCGCCTTCGCGGCGGACGGGTCGATGGTGGCCAGCCGCCATCCCATCTTCATGGCCGGCTCGAAAATGACGGTGCTCAAGCCCGGCGCGCGCGAGCACGACTGGCCCGACGCCGGCTGGCAGGCGATGCGCGCGGGTGGCCTCTGGTTCGACCAGGTGCAGGGCCTGCGCATGGACAGCCATGGCGTGATCTGGGTGCTCGACATGGGCGGCAAGCTCTCGCCCCTGCCGCGCCTCGTCGCGTGGGACAGCCGCGCGAACAGGCTGCAGCGGATCATCACCCTGCCCAAGAGCGTCGCGCCTAAGGGAAGCCAGCCGCAGGACTTCGCCATCGATGAGCGGCGGGGCCTGATCTACCTCGCCGACCAGGCCGCCGGGGAGGGCCAGGACGGCTCCAGGGGCGCGCTGATCGTGGTCGACCTGAAGGGCGGCGGCGCGCGTCGCGTGCTGCAGGGCGTGCCCGGCACGGCGGCCGAGAAGATCGACGTGGTGGTCGACGGCCGGCCGATGCGCATGACCGACGCCAAGACGGGCAAGGTCAGCCCCATGCGCTCGGGCGCGGACGGGATCGCGCTGGACGCCGCGGGCGAGTGGCTGCACTTCGGCCCGCTGAACGGCCACAGCACCTACCGCGTCCGCCCCGCCGACCTCGCCGACGTCAAGCTCACCGAGCGCGACCTCGAGAAGCGGGTCGAGCGCTACGCCGACCGACCCAACGCCGGCGGATACCTGATGGACCGGGCGGGGAACCTGTACCTGACGGAGATCGAGCACCGCGCCATCGGCGTCATCGACCCGCGGACCCGCCGCTACCGCCGCGTGGTGGAGAGCCCCGACATGCTGTGGCCCGACGGGCTGACGCCGGGGCCGGACGGGATGGTCTACGTTGTCACGTCCAAGCTGCCGACGGCAGCCGCCTTCAACGGCGGGACCGACCGGGTGCGGGCGCCCTGGCCGGTGTTCCGCTTCCGGCCGCTCGCCCCGCCCGTGTGAGGCGGCGGCTCAGGCCGCCTGCCGCTCCGCCGCCTCGGACCACTGGCCCTTGCTCGCCAGCCCGTTCATCTCCGCGCGGTGCGTGAACGCCTCTGCGCCCGCCGCCACGTTCTCCGGCTTGCCGCCCCACGCCTTTTGCGGCGCGGCCTGCAGGGCGCGGCCGTAGGAGAAGGTCATCTTCCACGGGAAGCCGCCGATGCGGTTCATGGCGTCGAGGTGGGCGGTGGCCTCCTCGTCCGACTGGCCGCCCGACAGGTAGGCGATGCCCGGCACCGCGCTGGGCACGGTCGCCTTGAGCACGGAGATCGTGTGCGTCGCCACGTCTTCCACGCTCGCCTGGGTGGCGCTCTTCTTGCCGCTGACGATCATGTTCGGCTTCAGGATCATGCCCTCGAGCGCGACGCGGGCGTCCCACAGGGCGTCGAAGGTCTCCTTGAGCACCAGCCGGGTCACGCCTTCGCAGCGCGCCTGGTCGTGGTCGCCGTCCATCAGCACCTCGGGCTCGACGATCGGCACGATGTCGTTCGCTTGGCAAAGGGCGGCGTAGCGCGCGAGCGCCTGGGCGTTCTGGCGGATGGCGCCCTCGGTGGGTACGCCCGCGGCGATGTCGATCACCGCGCGCCACTTGGCGAAGCGGGCCCCCTTGGCGCGGTACTTGGGCAGGCGCTCGGGCAGGCCGTCCAGGCCGTAGGTGATGGACTCGCCGGGGAAGCCGGGCAGCTCCTTGGCCCCCTCGTCGACCTTGATGCCGGGTATGGAGCCGGCGTCCTCGATCAGCTTCACGAGCGGCGTGCCGTCGGCGGCGTCCTGCCAGATGGTCTCGTCGTAAAGGATCACGCCGCTGATGGCCTTCATGCCCTCGGCGCGGAACAGCATCTCGCGGTAGTCGCGGCGGTTCTCCTCGGTGGAGGGCGTGGCGATGGCGTCGAAGCGCTTCTTGATGGTGCCCGAGCTCTCGTCGGCGGCGAGGATGCCGCGGCCCGGCTCCACCATGCGCAACGCGATCGCGTTCAGCGACTGCAGGTCCATGTCTTTCCTAGTTCTCCCGTTCGTTGCGGCCGCATAGCACGCGACCACGGCTCCTCAGCCCAGCTTCTCAGGCGGAGACGGCCGCCGCAGCCGCAGCCGCCGCCTCCAGCCGCTCCACCAGCCGCTCGTGCTGCGCGGGCAGTTCGGGCGGCAGCCGGTCGCCGAAGCGGGCGTAGGCGTCGGGGATGAGGCTGGCCTCCTCCTTCCACACGCTCACGTCCACCTGGGTCAGCACGTCGAGGTCGTGCGGCTTGATGCTGAGGCCAGTGGTGTCCAGCGCGCCCTTGGCGGGCAGGCGGCCGATGGGGCTGTCCACGGCCTCGGCCCGGCCCTCCAGCCGCTCGACGATCCACTTCAGCACGCGGCTGTTCTCGCCGTAGCCCGGCCAGATGAAGCGGCCGTGCAGGTCCTTGCGGAACCAGTTCACGAAGAAGATGCGCGGCAGCTTGGCGGCGTCGGCCTTGGCGCCCAGCGTCAGCCAGTGCCGGAAGTAGTCGCCCATGTGGTAGCCGCAGAACGGCAGCATGGCGAACGGGTCGCGCCGGATCTCGCCGACCGCGCCCTCGGCCGCCGCCGTGCCCTCGCTGGCCACGTTGGAGGCCAGGAACACGCCGTGCTCCCAGTCGAACGCCTCGGTCACCAAGGGCTGGGCGGTGGCGCGACGGCCGCCGAACAGGATGGCGCTGATCGGCACGCCGCCGGCGCCCTCACGCTCGGGCGCATCGATGGGACACTGGCTGGCGGGGCAGGTGAACCGCGCGTTGGGGTGGGCGGCCGGCTCGGTCGAAGCCGGCGTCCAGGCGCGGCCCTTCCAGTCGGTGAGGTGCGCGGGCGGGGTGTCCGTCAGGCCTTCCCACCACACGTCGCCGTCGGCGGTCAGCGCCACGTTGGTGAAGATGGTGTTGGCCGCGCACGCCTCCATGGCGTTGCGGTTTGTGGCCCAGCCGGTGCCGGGGGCCACGCCGAAGAAGCCCGCTTCGGGGTTCACCGCGTAGAGCCGGCCGTCGGGGCCGAAGCGCATCCAGGCGATGTCGTCGCCCACGCACTCGGCGCGCCAGCCGGGCAGGGTCGGCTGCAGCATGGCGAGGTTGGTCTTGCCGCACGCGCTCGGGAAGGCGGCGGCGACGAAGTGCGTCTCCTCCTGCGGCGAGGTGAGCTTCAGGATGAGCATGTGCTCGGCCAGCCAGCCCTCCTCGCGCGCCATGTTGGAGGCGATGCGGAGCGCGAAGCACTTCTTGCCCAGCAAGGCGTTGCCGCCGTAGCCCGAGCCGTACGACCAGATCTCCCGCGTTTCGGGATAGTGGACGATGTACTTGGTCTCGTTGCACGGCCAGCGCACGTCGGCCTGGCCCGGGGCCAACGGCTGGCCCACGGTGTGCACGCAGGGGACGAATTCGCCATCGGCCCCGAGCTGGTCGAGCGCCACCTTGCCCATGCGCGTCATGATCCGCATGGACGCGACCACGTAGGCGCTGTCCGTCAGCTCGACACCCACCGCGCTCAGCGGCGAGCCCACCGGGCCCATGATGAAGGGCACCACGTACAGGGTGCGGCCGCGCATGGCGCCGCGGAACAGGCGCTTCAGCGTCGAGCGCATCTCGGCGGGGTCGGCCCAGTTGTTGGTCGGGCCGGCGTCCTCCTGCCGCTTCGAGCAGATGAAGGTGCGGCTCTCCACGCGCGCCACGTCGCGTGGGTCGCTGCGGCAGTAGAAGCTGTTCGGGCGCTTGGCCGGGTCGAGGCGCGTGAAGGTGCCGGCGGCGACCAGGGCGTCGGTCAGCCGCTCCCACTCGTCGGCCGAGCCGTCGCACCAGACCACCGCGTCCGGCTCGGTCAGGGCGGCCACCTCGGCGACCCACGCCTTCAGCCGGGCGTGGGAGGTGGGCGCCTCGCCCGGGGTGGGAGCCGGCCGGGAGGCCGTGTCAACGCTGTCGAAACCCATGCGGCCGTCGTCCCTCGGTCAGATCGTCGCAACTTTGAGCCCGACGCGACCGGCCCGAGTCAAGTCGGGCGACGGGTCGGCGGCCGGCCGAGAGGCTTGACCCAGCGACGAAAGCCGAGCCCGCCCCCAGGTCTCGACCGCCCTCAACCGGGGCTGACGTCGCCCGGCGCCGGCGCAGGGTGGGGCGCGCCGGTCACGGCCGGGTCGGCCGTCCCGACGGGATGCGGAGCACCGGCGGGTGCGGCCGGCGCGCCCGCTTCGCCCGGCGCGTCCCCGCCGGGAGCGGGGGCGCCCGTGTCCTGTTGCTCGGTCATGTCCGTCTGCTCCTGCTTCGACGGCCCGTCGCCGCCCTTGTCCTTGTCGTCCGCCAGGATGGCCTCGGCGGCCAGCACCCGCGACACCGCGCCGACCACCGCGGCGATGCGCATGGCCGCGTGCATGCGCGCCGCCGGCACGCCGCGGCGGCGCAGCTCGCCGTCCTGCGCGTCCATGCACGGTCCGCAGCCGTGGAGCGCCGAGACGGAGAAGCACCACAGGTCGAACACGTCCGGCCCGACGCCCGGACGCCGCAGCGTCTCCAGACTCAGCCCCGAGGGCAGCGTCGCGTACTCCTGGTTCGTCACGGCCCCGCGGGCGCCGTAGTAGATGTCGTTCAGCGAGGTGATCGCCGCGGCCGCCTTGGCCGCCGCCACGGCGTGCCCGCCCAGGGGCTCGGCGGCCGCCTCGGCCACCCGGCGCAGGGTGGTGGGCTCGCCCGCGGCGAAGGCGCACGCCAGCACGCAGCCCCACCGCTCCTCGGCCGACATGTCACGCTCGTGGTCCAGGGCGTCCAAATCGGCGCGCAGGTCGGCCGCGTAGGGCGGGAGGGCGTCGCGGAGCTCGCGCAGGGGCATGCCCCACAGAACGCCGCAGCGGCGCGGGCGTTCGCCGCGATCGTGTCGTAGGCGTCAACGCTCGTCGGAGGCGTCGTCGTCCCACTCCGCCACCCGGTCGTCGTAGCCGTGGCGTGCGGAGAAGAAGGCCAGCCACATCAGCCCGCCCGTCAGCGCGCCCGCCCCGACCACGCCGATGACCATGGCGGCCACGATGTGCGGCGAGCCGCCCGTCCAGGAGCCGCCCATGGCGCCGCTGCGGCTGGCCACCCAGGCCATGAACGCCGCCACGACCGCCAGGCCGACGACGGTCAGCATCCACACGGGCCGCATGGTCCCTCCCGCTTGCGCCGGCGGCGTCCACGCGCTTAGCCGGTCGCGTGACCCTTAGGCTGTTCGCCACGCCCGTGCACCACGCCTCGCTGGCCGCCGGCCGCGGCTGGGCGGAGCTGCAGGCCGGGCTGGAGGACGCGGTCGCGGGCCTGCGCGCCGAGGACGTTGCGGGGCGCGCGTGGTGCCGGGCGCACGGCTACGGCGGCTACACCTCCTACGCGTCGCTCGACGACCTGCCCCGCCGCATGAGCGTGTTCGACGACCTGCGCCGCCGGCTGGACCGCGAGGTCGCCGCCTTCGCCGACGCGTGCGCCTTCGACCTCGGCGCCGGCCGGCTGAAGCTCGACAGCCTGTGGGTCAACGTCCTTAAGCCTAGGGCCGCGCACTCCGGCCACGTCCACCCGCACAGCGTGGTCTCCGGCACGGTGTACCTCGCCACGCCGCCCGGCGCGGGCGCGCTTCGGCTGGAGGATCCGCGCCTGCCCATGCTGATGGCCGCCCCTCCGCGACGGGCGGACGCGCCCGCGGAGCTGCGCACCTTCGTGGAGATCGCGCCCCAGCCGGGCGACCTGGTCCTGTGGGAGAGCTGGCTGCGCCACGAGGTGACCGCCAACCGGGCCCGCGGCGAGCGGGTGAGCGTCAGCTTCAACTACGCCTGGAGCGGCGGGCGCTAGGCGTCAGACGCCCTCGCCGTCCTCGCCCTCTTCGGTGGCGGGGTCGCCGCGCACGGCGTCCGGGTCGACGGCGTCGCGGGGATCAGGCGCGGGCGGCGGGGGCGGCGGATCGGGGTCGGGCACGGCGGGCTCCTTTGGTCCGCAGCGCGCGGCGGACCGGCCCCGTTCCCGGCGACGCTGGACGCATCCGGGTACCGGGGGCACAAGCCGCTCATGGAGCACTGCGACGCGGTGGTGGCCGGCGGGGGCCTGGTCGGCGCGACGACGGCGCTGGCCCTGGCGCGCGGCGGCCTCGGCGTCACCCTGCTCGACCCGGGCGCGCCCGACGACCCACGCTGGTCCGCCGTCGGCCACGCCGCCCTCCTCGCCTGGAAGATGCTCGGCGTCCGCGCGCTGCGCGAGGGCGCGCAGCCGATCGCGGCCATGGTGGTCGGCGACGCCCCGCGGCCCTCGGCGGCGTCTGCGTCCTGGGCGCTGGCGGCCGGCCTGAGCTTCGATCCGTCCGACACGGACGGCTCGGACGCCCCCCTCGGCTGGATGGTGGAGAACCGCGCCGCCCGCGCGGCCCTCCTCGCGGCGCTCGCCGACGCCGGGGTGCGCTCCGTGGACGGACGCGCCGCGGGCGCGGAGGCCGACGCACGCGCCGTCCACGTGCGCCTGACCGATGGGGGCGAGATCGCGGCGACGCTGGCGGTGGCCGCCGAGGGCCGCGCCTCGTCCCTGCGCGACGCGGCGGAGATCGAGGTCGAGGTCCACCGCTACGGCCGCTCGGCGGTGTCCGCGACCGTGCGGCTGGCTCGACCGCACGGCGGCGTCGCGCGCCAGCTGTTCCTGCCGGACGGGCCGCTCGCCGTGCTGCCGCTGCCCGGCGACCGCGCCAACCTCGTCTGGACGACCGAGCCCGCCGTCGCCGAAGCGCTGGCCGCCATGCCGGCCGCCGCGTTCGAGGCGCATCTCGCCCGCCGCCTCGGCGACGGTCTCGGCCCCGCGACGCTGGACGGCGCCCGGGCCGTGTTCCCGCTGGAGCGTCGCCTCGCCGAGCGGCTGACCGGGCCCCGCCTGGCGCTCGTGGGCGACGCCGCGCACGCCATCCACCCCGTGGCGGGCCAGGGACTGAACCTCGGCCTCAAGGACGCCGCCGCCCTGGCGCAGGTGGTGGTCGACGCGCGCCGGCTCGGCGAGGACTGGGGCGCGGAGCCCGTGCTCGACCGCTACGCCCGCTGGCGCCGCTTCGACCGGACGGCGCTGGCGGCCGGGGCGGGCCTGTTCGCCGGAGGCTTCTCCACGGCCGCCGCTCCGGCGCGGGCGCTCCGCGGCGCGGCGCTGTGGGCGGCCGGGCGAAGCGCCACGCTCCGCCACGCCTTCATGCGCGAGGCGGGAGGCGTGCTGGGCGATCCGCCGCGCCTGTTCCGCGGCGAGGCGCTCTAGCCCTTCGGGCGTCCGCTCCGCTTGACGTAACGGCCGTTCCGTGGTGTCCCAGGAGCATCGGTGTGCGAGGGCGACCCTCCGCGCCGGTCCCCGCCTCTTCGGCCCCGCCCCGCACGCGTTGCGGACCGCGACGGCCCCGCCGCACATCTCGAGCGATCTTCCCCGCTCCGCATCCGCCACCCGGCCGCGCCCCCAGGCGCGTCGGCGTCCGTGCAGAAGACATCCCCCATGACCGACGTCCTCTCCGATCCCGCGACCGAAGCTCAGCCCGAGCTTGTGATCGAGACCACCGAAGCCCCCGACACCACCGTCGAGGTCGAGGCCCCCTCCGCCGCCGCGCCCGGCGCCATCACGCGCATGTCGCTGCAGGAGCTGAAGGAGAAGCCCGCCGCCGACCTCGTGACCTTCGCCGAAGGGCTGGAGATCGAGAACGCCTCGTCCATGCGCCGGCAGGACATGATGTTCGCCATCCTCAAGACGCTGGCGGACGAGGGCGCGGAGATCACTGGCTCCGGCACGCTGGAGGTTGTCCAGGACGGCTTCGGCTACCTGCGCAGCCCCGAGGCCAACTACCTGCCCGGCCCCGACGACATCTACGTCAGCCCCAGCCAGATCCGCCGCTTCGGCCTGCGCACCGGCGACAGCGTCGAGGGCGGCGTGCGCGCGCCGCGCGAGGGCGAGCGCTACTTCGCGCTGATGACGGTCGCGCAGATCAACTTCGAAGATCCCGAGCGGGTGAAGACCAAGGTCGCCTTCGACAACCTGACGCCGCTCTACCCCAACAAGCGCCTGACCATGGAGCTGCCCGACCCCACGGTGAAGGACCGCACGGGCCGGGTGATCGACATCGTCGCCCCCATCGGCAAGGGCCAGCGCTGTCTCATCGTCGCCCCGCCGCGCGTGGGCAAGACGATCATGATGCAGAACGTGGCCAAGGCGATCGAGGCCAACCACCCCGAAGTCTACCTCATGGTGCTGCTCATCGACGAGCGCCCGGAGGAAGTGACCGACATGCAGCGGACGGTGAAGGGCGAGGTCGTCAGCTCGACCTTCGACGAACCCGCCACCCGCCACGTCGCCGTGGCCGAGATGGTGATCGAGAAGGCGAAGCGGCTGGTCGAGTCCAAGAAGGATGTGGTGATCCTGCTGGACAACATCACGCGCCTGGGCCGCGCCTACAACACGACCGTGCCGAGCTCCGGCAAGGTGCTGACCGGCGGCGTGGACGCCAACGCCCTGCAGCGCCCGAAGCGCTTCTTCGGCGCCGCGCGCAACGTGGAGGAGGGCGGAAGCCTGACCATCATCTCCACCGCCCTGATCGACACCGGCAGCCGCATGGACGAGGTGATCTTCGAGGAGTTCAAGGGCACCGGCAACAGCGAGATCATCCTCGACCGCAAGGTGGCCGACAAGCGCATCTTCCCCGCCATCGACATCCTGAAGTCGGGCACCCGCAAGGAAGAGCTGATCACCGACAAGGCCAACCTGCAGAAGACCTACGTGCTGCGCCGCATCCTGTCGCCGATGGGCCCGCAGGACGCGATCGAGTTCCTGCTGGACAAGATGCGCCAGTCGAAGACCAACGCCGACTTCTACCAGTCCATGAACACCTGAGCCGACGGCGCTCCGGCCGTCGCCGGAGGAACCGTCGTCAAGCTCGGCTGTTGGCTCTCCCACACGGGAGGTCACCACATGCTCGGCACGATCCTGCTGATCGTCCTCATCCTGCTCCTCATCGGCGCCCTGCCGCGGTGGGGGTACAGCCGGTCATGGGGCTACTTTCCTTCCGGCGGTCTCGGCCTGATCGTGGTCGTCGTGATCCTCTTGGTCCTGCTCGGACAGATCTAGCCGTCACGGCAGCAGGAGGGTCGCGCCCGTGGTGCGGCGGCCCTCCAGGGCCTCGTGGGCGGCGCGGGCCTCGGTGAGCGGGAAGGTCTGGCCGATGTCGACCTTCACGGGCCCGCGCTCCAGCACCTCGAACAGCCGGTGCGAGGCCGTTTCGAGCTCCTCCCGCGTGGCCACGTAGTCGAACAGCGTCGGCCGGGTGAGGAACAGCGAGCCGCCTCGGCTCAGCTCCAGCGGCTCTATGGCCCGCGGCGGTCCCGAGGCGTTGCCGTAGCTGACCAGCAGGCCGCGGCGGGCGAGCGCCTTCAGGCTCAGGTCGATCGTGTCCTTGCCCACGCTGTCATAGGCGACCTGCACGCCCGCCCCGCCGGCGATCTCGCGCACGCGCGCGACGACGTCGCCCTCGTCGTAGGTCACCACCGCCTCGCAGCCGTTGGCCCGCGCCTTGTCCGCCTTGGCCTGCGAGCCGACCGAGCCGATGACGCGGACGCCCATGTCCGCCAGCCAGGGCGCCAGGATCGAGCCCACCCCGCCGGCCGCGGCGTGGACCCACACCCAGTCGCCGCGCGCCATCGGCCAAATGCGCGTCAGGAACTCGGCGGTGAGCCCCTTCAGGAACACGGCCGCGGCGGTCTCGAAGGCGATGTCGTCCGGCAGCTTCACGGCCCGGTCGGCCTTGACCAAGTTGGCCTCGGCGTAGGCGCCCGGCTGGCCCTGGTAGACCACGCGGTCGCCCGGCTTCAGCGTGAAGACGCCCTCGCCCACGGCGTCCACCTCGCCCGCCGCCTCCATTCCGAGCGTCGCCGGCAGCTTCACGGGGTAGAGGCCGGTGCGCTGGTAGGTGTCGATGAAGTTCAGCCCGATCGCCCGGTGGCGCACCCGCACCTCGCCCGCGCGGGGCTCGGGTTCGGGGACGTCTGCGACCTCCAGCACCTCCGGGCCGCCGTGGCGGCTGATGCGGACGGCCCTCACCAGCCGGCGTCCAGGTTCTGGCGCAGGAAGTCGTGCGTGCGCTGGTCGGCGTCGCGGGCGGCCTCGGGGGCGTAGTGGTCGCCGCCGTTGCGGGCGAAGGCGTGGTCGGCGCCCTCGTAGCGGAACACCTCCACGCCGGGCCGGTCCTTCAGGCCGGCGATGATGCGGTCCTGAGCCTCGCGCGGGACGAACTGGTCCTCCCCCGCGATGTGCACCATCAGCGGGTGCGAAATCCGCTCCGCCTCACCTAGGAAGGCGTCGATGTTCACGCCGTAGTAGCTGACCACCGCGTCCGCGTCCGTCCGCGTGGCCGCCAGGAAGGCCTGCAGCCCGCCGAGGCAGTAGCCCACCGCGCCCACCTTGCCGCTGACGCCCGGCAGCTTGCGCACGGCGTCGATCGTGGCGCGGATGTCCTGGACCCCGCGGTCGACGTCGTACTTGGGGAAGAGTTCGAAGGCGCGCTTCAGGTCGTCCGGGTTGCGGTCGTCCAGCACGATGCCTGGCTCGAACTGCGAGAAGAGGTCGGGCACGACTGCGTAGAAGCCGTTGGCGGCCAAGCCCTCGGCCACCTCGATCATGGGCTGGTTGACGCCGAAGATCTCCTGGATGACCACCACCGCCGGACGCGGCCCCTCGCCCTGCTCGGCGTCCACCGGCCGGCGCACCAGCGCCTGGAAGGAGCCTTTCGGCCCGGTGACGGTCATGGTCTCGCCCTGCATGGGGGCTCCTTCGGCGTTGACGGATGCGGCCTCTTAGCGTCCCTCGCGGCCGGGCGGGAATGACGTTTCCGTGGGCGTGTGGGAGCGGACGGCATGAAGATGACCATCGAGATCGACTGCACGCCGGTGGAGGCCCGCGCCTTCTTCGGCCTGCCCGACGTCACGCCGGTGAACGACCACATGGTCGACGAGATGAAGCGCCGCCTCGACGCCAACATCGCGCTGCTTGAGCCGGCGGAGCTGATGCGCAGCTGGATGGCGTTCGGCGGCCAGGCCACCGAGAGCTTCCAGAAGCTGATGACCGCCGCCGCCACGGGCGCCATGACCGGCGCGGGCGCTCCCCCCCGCAAGTGACGGGCACGATCTTCGCCCCGGCCACGGCGCCCGGCCGTGCGGCCGTGGCGGTGATCCGGCTCTCAGGGCCGGAGACGGGCGGCGCAGTCCGCGCAGTGGCCGGAGCCGTTCCGCCGCCCCGGCGCGCCTCGCTGCGGACGCTGCGGGACGTGGACGGCTCGCCGCTCGACCAAGCCCTGGTGCTCTGGATGCCCGCGCCCGCCAGCTACACCGGCGAGGACACCGCCGAGCTCCACCTTCATGGCGGCCCCGCCGTGGTGGAGGGCGTGGTCGAGGCCCTGCGCGCCCTCGGCTTGCGCCTCGCCGAGCCCGGCGAGTTCACCCGCCGCGCCTTCGCCAACGGTCGCATGGACCTGCTGGAGGCGGAGGCGGTGGCCGACCTCGTGGACGCCGAGACCGCCGCCCAGCGCCGCCAGGCCCTGGACCAGCTGGGCGGGGCGGTGGGCGCCCGCCATGCGGCGTGGCGCGAGACGCTGCTGGACGCGCTCGCCCACCTCGAGGCCGCCGTCGACTTCCCCGACGAGGACCTGCCGGCCGAGGTGGCCGCGCGCGCCCGGCCGCCGCTCCTCGCACTCAAGGCCGAGCTGGAGGCCGCCGCCGCCGACCGCCGCGGCGAGCGCGTGCGCGAGGGACTCCACATCGCGCTGGTCGGCGCACCCAACGCGGGCAAGTCGACGCTGCTGAACGCGCTCCTGGGGCGCGAGGCGGCCATCGTCACGCCCGTCCCCGGCACCACGCGCGACGTGGTCGAGGGTCGCCTGCTGCTCGCGGGCGTGCCGACGACCCTCGCCGACACCGCGGGCCTGCGCGCCTCTGACGATCCGATCGAGGTGGAGGGCGTGCGCCGCGCCCGCGCGTGGGCCGCCGCCGCCGACCTGCGCGTGTGGGTTCGCGACATGACCTCTCGGGACGCCGATGAGGCGTCCACCGTGCTGCGCGACGCCGACCTCGTGGTGATGAACAAGGCCGACCTTTCGGGGGCGTCCCGCAGGCTGGATGGAGCCGACACGTTTGAGCTCACCATCTCGGCTCACAACGACGCGGACGTCGCACGCGTGCGCACCTGGCTCGAAGCATGGGCCTCGCGGGTCGCGGGCGGGAGCGAACCTCCGGCGGCCACGCGCCTGCGACACCGCCTCGCCCTGGCGGAAAGCGCCGCCTCGCTCGGCCGCGCCACCGCCTCGGACCTGGTCGACCCCGAGCTGATCGCCGAGGACGTGCGCCTAGCCGCCCGCGCCCTGGAGCGCCTGTCCGGCCGGCTCGACCCGGAGGAAGTGCTCGGCCGCGTGTTCTCGACCTTCTGCATCGGTAAGTGAGGTTTCACGTGGAACATCGGCGGTCGGCTGGGGACGGCGTCGCTTCCTGACCCTCGAACGCTCGACGCCGGCGCGACGCGCGCCTATGTCGGCTGGGCCCATGCACGCCTTCGACGTCATTGTGATCGGGGCCGGGCACGCCGGCTGCGAAGCCGCCGCCGCCGCCGCGCGCGCCGGCGCGCGCACGCTGCTGCTCACCCATCGGCTCGACACCATCGGGGAGATGAGCTGCAACCCTGCGATCGGCGGCCTGGGCAAGGGCCACCTCGTGCGCGAGGTCGACGCCCTAGGCGGGCTCATGGGCGTGCTGGCGGACGAAGCCGGCATCCAGTTCCGTCTGCTGAACCGCTCGAAAGGGCCGGCGGTCCGCGGCCCGCGCGCACAGATCGATCGTCGCCTCTACCGAGAGGCGATGCAGCGGGAGCTGTCCACCTACCCCGGCCTGACGATCCGCGCGGGTGCGGTCGAAGACCTCCTCGTCGAGGAAGGTCGCGTTGTCGGCGTGGTCGACGCGGACGGGGCCGAGACCCGCTCCGGGGCCGTCGTGCTCACCAGCGGCACCTTCCTGAACGGCGTCATCCACCGCGGGGAGGAGCGCACCCCCGCCGGCCGCCACGGCGAGGCGCCGGCACTCCGCCTGTCCGAGCGGCTCTACGCTTCGCAGCTGCGCATGGGCAGGCTGAAGACCGGCACGCCGGCGCGCCTGGACGGCCGCACCATCGCCTGGGGCCGGCTGGAGATGCAGCCCGGGGACGCCGAGCCGAGCGCCTTCTCCTTCCTGACCGACCGCATCGACCGCGCGCAGGTGAGCTGCGGCGTCACCTGGACCACGGCTGAGACGCACCGGATCATCGCCGGGGTGCTGGCGGAGAGCGCCGTCTACGGCGGCCGCGCTACGGGCGTCGGCCCGCGCTACTGCCCGTCGATCGAGGACAAGGTGGTCCGCTTCGCCGACAAGGAGAGCCACCAGGTGTTCCTCGAGCCCGAGGGCCTGGACGACGACACCGTCTACCCGAACGGGATCTCGACCTCGGTCTCCCCGGCGACGCAGGACGCGTTCCTGCGCACCATCCCAGGCCTCGAGCAGGTCGAGGTGCGGCGCTACGGCTACGCGATCGAGTATGACTACGTGGACCCGCGCGAGCTCGCGCCCACCTACGAAGCCAAGCGCCTGCCCGGCCTGTTCCTCGCCGGCCAGATCAACGGCACCACGGGGTACGAGGAAGCGGCCGCGCAGGGGTTGATGGCGGGGCTGAACGCGGCGCGCGTCGCGGGCGGCGGCGACGGCGTGGTGGTCGGCCGCGACCAGGGCTACCTCGGCGTGATGACCGACGACCTCGTGACGCGGGGCGTCACCGAGCCGTACCGCATGTTCACCAGCCGAGCGGAATTCCGCCTGCTGCTCCGCGCCGACAACGCGGACGCGCGGTTGACCCCGCTCGGTCTGGCCTGGGGCTCGGTGCAGGGCGAGCGCGCGTCGCGCTACGCGACCAAGGCCAGGGCGCTGGACGACGCCCGCCGTCGTGCGCGCGAGTTGCGGCTCACGCCCGGCGAAGCGGCCGCGCATGGGCTCACGGTGAAGGCGGACGGCCGACGGCGCGACGTGTCGGAGCTCCTCGCCTATCCGGACATCGGTTGGGGCGAACTGGCCCGCGTCTGGCCGGAGCTTGGGTCCTGGCCCGCCGAGGTGCGAGAGCAGGTGGAGGCGGACGCCGCCTACGCTGGATACCTCGACCGCCAGGCCGCCGACGTGCTCGCCTTCCGGCGCGACGAGGATCTGCATCTGCCGGCGGACCTCGACTACGCCGGCGTCGGGGGTCTCTCCACCGAGGCCCGGGGCAAGCTCACCGCCGTGCGCCCCTCCACCCTGGGACAGGCGGGCCGGATCGAGGGCGTCACGCCCGGCGCGCTGACCGCCCTGCTGGCGCACGTGCGCAGGCGGCCCGCCGATGCGGCCTGACGTTGGCGCGTCCACGGTGAGCCCGAACACGGCGAGGTTTCACGTGGAACATGCGCCCGTGCAGGTCGACGATGCTGACGCGTTCGCCCAGGCGACTGGCGCGTCGGCGGAGGTCATGGCTGACCTGCACCGCTATCGCGGCATGCTGGCGGAGGCTTCGGGACGGATGAACCTCGTGGGTCCGTCGGCGCTGGAGGCGTTCTGGCCGCGGCACGCCTGGGACTCCGCCCAGCTCCTGCCGCTGCTGGACGGGGCGACGACGGTCGCGGACGTGGGCGCGGGGGCGGGCTTCCCGGGCGTGGTGCTGGCCATCTTCCTCAAGGGTCGGCCGCGCGCGCGCGTCCACTTGGTCGAGAGCGTCGGCAAGCGGTGCCGCTTCTTGGAGGAGGTCGTCGACGCGCTGTCGCTGCCCGCGGTGGTCCACAACGTCCGCGCCGAGGCGTTCGCCCCGCCCCCCGCCGTCGAGGTGGTCACCGCCCGTGCCTGCGCTCCCCTGCCGCGCCTTTTGGAGTTCGCCTGGCCGTTCCTCAGGACCGGGGCGCGTGGCCTGTTCCTCAAGGGCCGCGGAGCGGAGGCCGAGCTGGAGGAGGCGCGCCGGACGTGGCGGCTCGACGCCGCGCTGATCCCCAGCCGCAGCGATCCGTCCGGTCGCATCGTCGCCGTCGAGGAGGCCGCCCGTGTCCGACGCTGAGCGCCGGCCGCGCGTGTTGGCCATCGCCAACCAAAAGGGCGGCGTCGGCAAGACCACCACGGCGATCAACCTGTCGACCGCCCTGGCCGCGGTGGGCGAGCGTGTGCTGCTGCTTGACCTCGATCCGCAGGGCAACGCCTCCACCGGCCTCGGCGTGCCGCCCTCGGCGCGCAAGGTGACGATGTACGACGTCCTCCTGGGCGACCGCCCGCTGTCGGAGGCCGTGATCCCCACCGCCGTGCCGCACCTGGATATCGCGCCGTCGGACCCGGACCTCGCAGGTGCGGAGCTGGAACTGGGCGCGACGTCCCGCCGCTCCTACCGCCTGCGCGACGCCCTGAAGGGGCTGCGGGACCACACCTACGTGCTGATCGACTGCCCGCCCTCGCTGAACCTGCTCACCGTCAACGCCATGACGGCCGCCGACGCCGTGCTGGCTCCCCTGCAGTGCGAGTTCTTCGCTCTGGAGGGTCTGTCGCAGCTGATGCGCACCATCGAGCTCGTCCGCGGCTCGCTGAACCCGTCGCTCGAGCTGCAGGGGCTGGTGCTGACCATGTACGACCGCCGCAACGGCCTGTCGGACGCCGTGGCCGCCGACGTGCGCGCCCATTTCGGCGACAAGGTCTACGAGACGGTGATCCCCCGCAATGTGCGCGTGTCGGAGGCCCCCTCCTTCGGTAAGCCCGTGCTGATCTACGATCTGAAGTGCGCGGGCAGCCAGGCCTACCTGCGGCTCGCCTCCGAGCTGATCGGGCGCGAACGCCGCGCCGCCGCCGCATAAGGAGACGCTCTTGGCCGACGCCCCCCGCCGCGGCCTGGGCCGCGGGCTGGCCGCCCTCCTCGGCGACGCCGAGCCGCTGGCCGCGCCAGGCCGGCCCGCGCCCGCCGCCCCCAGCGTCTACGTCGACGAGGGGCCGCCCACCCGCGCGCCCACCGAGCTCCTGCGCCGCAACCCCGACCAGCCCCGGCGCAAGTTCGGCGAGGCCGAACTCGCCGAGCTGACCGACTCCGTGCGGCACCGCGGCGTGCTGCAGCCGATCCTGGTGCGTCCCGCGCCAGGCGCGCCGGGCGAGTGGCAGATCGTCGCCGGCGAGCGGCGCTGGCGCGCGGCGCAGAAGGCGGGCCTGCACGAGGTGCCCATCCTCGTGCGCGAGCTCTCCGACACCGAGGTGCTGGAGATCGGTATCGTCGAGAACGTGCAGCGCGCCGACCTCGACCCCATCGAGGAGGCGCTGGGCTATTTCGCCCTGCTGGACCGTTTCGGCCACACCCAGGCGGAGGTGGCCCAGCTCGTCGGCAAGAGCCGCAGCCACGTCACCAACGCCCTGCGCCTGTTGCAGCTGCCCGACGCCGTGCAGGACCACCTCATCGCCGGCCGGCTCTCGGCGGGGCACGCCCGCGCCATCGCCACCGCGCCCGACGCCGCCAAGCTCGCCGACGCCATCGTCGAAGGCGGCCTGTCCGTCCGCCAGGCCGAGGCGCTGGGCCGTCGATCGCAGGCGCGCCCGGCCCCGCGCGGGCCCGCCGCGCGTCCGACGGTCGCGGGGAGCAAGGACCCGGACATCGCCGCCATCGAGCACGACACCAGCGAGGCGCTCGGCCTGAACGTCTCCATCGAGGATCGCGCCGGCAAGGGCGGCGAGGTGCGGATCGCCTACCGCACCCTGGAGCAGCTGGACGAGGTGCTGCGTAGGCTCGCAGGCGTCTGAGCCGCCCGGCGAGGTTTCACGTGGAACATGGGCGGAAGTTCCGCGTCTAGCTTGGCGGGAGGACCACCATGACCGCCAGCCGCGCCATCCCGCCCGCCGTGATCGCGGCGCTCGCCCTCGGCGCCTGCTCCAAGCCGGCGACCCAGACTGCGACGACCGCGCCCCCGCTCGTCGCGACCACGGCGCCCGCAGCCGCGACGGCGCCCGCCGTGACTCCTGGAGCAGCGCCCATCGGCGCCGCCCCCGCCTCGGACGGCGCCGCGGCCTCCCCGCCGGCGAGCGGCTACTCGTGCAGCTTCCCCGGGCCGGACGGGCGCGCGATCCTCGCGCGCTTCACCCTGGAGGGGACCGGCGCGCACGACGACCAGGGCCTGCCCTTCTCCGTGCTGACCAACTCCCCGACCGCGCTCGTGCTGGCCCACGCGCGCGACGACGCCACCGTAGCCCCGGCCGGCGACGTGGGCGCCTATGTCGTCGCCATCGACCGGCGCACGCTCGCCATGGTGCAGTCCACCGTGGGGCTGAGCGGGCCCGGCGTCACGCGGCGCGGACACTGCATCGCCGGCTGAGCCGGCTCGACGCGGCGCGCCCCGACCGCTAGGACCACGTCGCCCGCGTGACTGGCGCTTGAGGAGGACCACCTCCGGGGAGCGCGGGCCGGCCCGCCGCGCGTGGGCGCGACCGCCGCGCGCCTGGGTGACCCGCTCCGCAAGCCAGAGGTCGCCCATGCCCGCCGCCCCCGATTTTCCGCCCGCGCCCGATCGCGTCGTCCCCCGCCGCGCGCTCCTGTCGGTCAGCGACAAGGCCGGGCTGGTCGAGATCGGGCGCGCCCTGCACGGCCACGGCGTGGAGCTGGTCTCGACCGGCGGCACGCGCGCGACGCTGGAGGCGGCCGGCCTGCCGGTGCGCGACGTGGCCGAGCTGACCGGCTTCCCCGAAATGATGGACGGGCGCGTGAAGACGCTGCATCCCGCCGTCCACGGCGGCCTCCTCGGCGTGCGGGACGCCCCGGCCCACGCCCAGGCCATGGCCGAGCACGGGATCGGCGGCGTCGACCTGCTGTACGTCTCCCTCTACCCCTTCGAGCGGACGGTGGCTGGCGGGGCCGATTTCGCCACCGCGGTCGAGAACATCGACATCGGCGGGCCGGCCATGATCCGCTCGGCCGCCAAGAACCACGGCTACGTCGCCGTGGCCGCCGACGCGGAAGGCATGGCCGAGATCCTGGCGGCGCTGGAGCAGGACGGCGCGACTGGCCTCGCGCTCCGTCGCCGGCTCGCCACCCGCGCCTTCGGCCGCACGGCGGTCTACGATGCGGCGATCGCGGGCTGGATGGGCGAGCAGATCCAGGACTGGTTCCCGCCGCGCCAGACCTTCGCCGGCGTGCTGGCCCAGCGCATGCGCTACGGCGAGAACCCCCACCAGCACGCCGCCCTGTACCTGTCCGGCGACGCGCGCCCGGGCGCAGCCACCGCCCGCCAGCTTCAGGGCAAGGCGCTGAGCTACAACAACGTCGCCGACACCGACGCCGCCTTCGAGCTGGTGGCCGAGTTCGACCCGCAGGCGTCGGCGGCGGTGGCCATCATCAAGCACGCCAATCCCTGCGGCGTGGGGCTCGGCGACACGCCGCTGGAGGCCTACCGCCGCGCGCTCGCCTGCGACCCTGTCTCGGCGTTCGGGGGCATCGTGGCGTTGAACCGTCGGCTTGACGCGGAGACGGCGCGCGCCGCCGCGGAGATCTTCACCGAGGTGGTGATCGCGCCGGAGGCCGACGAGGAGGCGGTCGCCGTGTTCGCCGCCAAGAAGAACGTGCGCCTGCTGGTGACCGGCGGCCTGCCCGACCCGCAGGCGCCAGGGGCCGTGTTCCGCTCCGTCTCGGGCGGCTTCCTGATGCAGACGCGCGACACCGCCCGCCTCACCTCCGCCGACCTCAGGGTGGTCACGCAGCGCGCGCCGACCGATGATGAGGTGCGCGACCTGCTGTTCGCCTTCACCGTGGCCAAGCACGTGCGCTCCAACGCCATCGTCTACGCCCGCGACGGCCGCACCCTGGGCGTCGGCGCCGGCCAGACCAACCGCAAGGACTCGGCCCGCATCGCCGCCCTGCGCGCCCGCGACTTCGGCCTGGACCTCGCCGGGTGCGCCTGCGCGTCCGAGGCCTTCTTCCCCTTCGCCGACGGACTGATCGAGGCGGTGGAGGCCGGTGCGACGGCGGTGATCCAGCCCGGCGGCTCGATCCGTGACGCCGAGGTGATCGCCGCCGCCGACGCGCGCGGGATCGCCATGGTCTTCACCGGCGTGCGCGTCTTCCGCCACTAGCCCTCCCCGCCGCGCCGCGTAGGCGCTAGTCTCCCGACGATGACTGCGCCGCCGCCCCGGCCCGTGGAGCCCGGCCTCCACGTGGTCTCCACGCCCATCGGCGACCTGCGCGACATCACCCTGCGCGCGCTGGACGTGCTCGCCGGGGCCGACCTGGTGCTGGCGGAGGACACACGCGTCGCCGCCAAGCTGCTGTCCGCGCACGGGATCAAGGCTCGCGTGGAGCGCTACGACGACCACACCGGCGAGAGCGCCCGTCCCCGCATACTCCAGCGGCTGGCCGAGGGCGCCTCGGTGGCGCTGACCACCGACGCCGGCACGCCGCTGGTGTCCGATCCGGGCTATCGGCTGGTGCGCGAGGCGGCGGCCGCGGGCTTGCGCGTGCATCCGGTGCCGGGCGCCTCGGCCGTGCTGGCGGCGCTCGCCGTGGCCGGGCTCGCGACGGACCGCTTCCTGTTCGCCGGCTTCCCGCCGCCCAAGTCGGCCGCCCGTCGCACCGCGTTCGAGGCGCTCGTCCCCGTCCGCGCGACGCTGGTGTTCTACGAGTCGGGCCCGCGCCTGCGGGAGAGCTTGGCCGACATGGCCGCCGTGTTCGGCCCCCGCGAGGCCGTCGTCGCCCGCGAGCTGACCAAGCTGCACGAGACCGTGGTCCGAGGCGCCCTGCCCGCCCTCGCCGCGGATCCGGCGCTGGACGCCCCACGCGGCGAGATCGTCGTCCTGGTCGGGCCCGGCGAGAAGGTCGCCGCCTCCGACGCTGACGCCGACGCGGCGCTGGCCGAGGCGCTCACGCGCGCCGGTCCCGCCGAGGCCGCCGCCGAGGTCAGCCGCGCGCTCGGCCTGCCCCGCCGCGACCTGTACCGCCGCGCCCTGGCGCTCAAGGGCGTCGAGTGACCGCCGCGTCGCGGCGCGAGGCGCGGCGAGTGCGGGGCGCCAGGGGTCGTGAGGCGGGCCGGGCGGCCGAGTGGGTCGCCGCGGCCTGGCTGATGCTGCACGGCTGGCGCGTGCTCGCCTTCCGCCTGCAGGCGCCCGGGGCGGAGATCGACCTGCTCGCGCGCCGCGGCGCCGTGCTGGCGGTGGTGGAGGTGAAGCGGCGCGCCACGCTGGATCGCGCGCTGGAGGCGCTGCACCCGGCGCAGGCGGCGCGCCTGCTGGCGGCCGGGCAGGCCGTGCAGGCGGCGCGACCGGCGTTGCGGGAGCTGGCGCTGCGGCTCGATACGGTCGCGCTCGCGCCGGGGCGGTGGCCGCGGCATACTCCAGGCGTCCACGCCGCCGCCGGGGAGCGTCCGCGACGATGATCCGCTGCTCCCCGCCCGCACCGGCATGACGCGCGATGCGGCCGAGGCCGTGCTGACCGCCGCCGGCGCGGCCGCCGACGCGCGTTTCCCGCTGTTCGAGGCGGCCCTGTCCTGCGCGCTGCACGAGGCGCCCGGCCGCGACCCCGAGCCCGCCCGCGAGTTCGCCGACGAGGCCGAGGCGCGCCTGCGCGCCCGGCTCAAGTCGCTGCCGCCCGAAGAGGCGCTGTGCGAGACGCTCGGCGTCGACCTGCACCTCGCGGGCGAGCTGCTGCATCCCGACGACCCCGCCGTCACCGACCTCCTCACCGTCTGCGAGCGGCGCCGCGGCCTTTCGGTGGCGCTGGGCGTGCTGTTCCTGGAGGCGGGGCGGCGCTGCAAGCTGGAGCTCGCGGGCGTGGACTTCCCCGGCCACTTCCTGCTCCGGGTCGAGACGCCGGAGGGTCCCATGGCGCTGGATCCGTTCACCGGCGGCCAGGTGGTCCTGCCCTCCGAGCTGATTCGACGCGCGCTCCGCGCCGGCCTGCCCCCCGCGGCGGCGGACGACCTGGAGCACCTGATGCGGCCCATCGCGCCCCGGCAGGTCGCCCTGCGCCTGCAGGCGCAGATCTACGCGCGCGCGATCCGAGCCGGCGACTTCGCCCGCGCTGAGCGCTCCGCTCTACGCCGCGCCCTGCTCGACCCCTCCGACCACCGCCCCTGGCTGGACGTGGCCGCCGCGCGCGAGGGACAGGGGCGGCTCGCGGGTTCGCTGGAAGCGCTGGCGCGCGCTCAGGCGCTCGACGGGCTGGCCTCGCTCACGGCGCGGGCGCAGCGCGAGCGCGTCCGCATGCGCCTGAACTGAGGTTTCACGTGGAACATCGGCCCGCTAAGGACCGCGCATGAGCTTGCGCGTCGCCATCCAGATGGACCCGATCGACCAGGTCGACGTGTCCGCCGACACCACCTTCCTGATGGCCCGCAATGCGCTCGAGCGCGGTCACGCCGTTTGGACCTACCATCCGGAGACGCTGGCCCAGCGCGACGGCCGCGTCTCCTGCCGCGCCCGCCCGCTAACAGGCCTGACCGAGGTGCAGGGGAGCCACGCCGAGCAGGGCGCGCCCGAGACGCTCGATCTGCACGGCGTCGATGTGGTCCTGCTGCGGCAGGACCCGCCGTTCGACATGGCCTACATCACCTCCACGCACATGCTGGAGCGGCTCGCGCCGGGTCCGAACGAGCGGGGGGTGCTGGTCTCCAACGACCCGGCGGAGGTGCGCAACGCTCCGGAGAAGCTGTACGTCACCGGCTTCCCCGGCCTGCAGCCGCCCACCCTGATCACGCGCGACCCTGCGGCCATCGCCGCCTTTCGCGACGAGCACCGGGACGTGATCGTCAAGCCGCTCTACGGCAACGGCGGCGCGGGCGTGTTCCGGCTGAAGCCCGGCGACGGCAACCTGGACTCGCTCTTGGAGCTGTTCTTCGCCACGAACCGCGAGCCGGTGATCGCCCAGGCCTTCCTTCCGGACGTCAGCGCGGGCGACAAGCGCATCCTGCTGGTCAACGGCGAGCCCGTGGGCGCGATCAACCGCATCCCGAAGGCGGGCGCGACGCGCTCCAACCTGCACGTCGGCGGGCGCGCTGAGGCGGTGGAGCTGACCGCGCGCGACCGCGAGATCTGCGCGCAGATCGGGCCGGACCTGCGCCGGCGCAGCCTGCTGTTCGTGGGCATCGACGTGATCGGGGCCTACTGCACCGAGATCAACGTCACCTCGCCCACGGGCGCCCGGCAGCTGCTCCGCTTCACCGGCGTCGACGCCACCGCCCTGATGTGGGACGCGCTGGAGGCGCGGCGGGCTGGCCGGTGAGCCGCCGGGCGAGGGTCGCGTTCGGCTGGACGGCGCTCGCGCTGTGGCTGCTGTCGCTGGCGCTGCCCGCCTATCGCGCGCCGACGGAGGTGCAGCCGGGGTGGCTGGTGCTGCTGATCGGTTGGGTGGGCGTGCTCGGCTCCTGGCTCCCGCCCGGCTCGCCCCTCGGCTGGTTCGCCAACGTGCTCACGCCCGCCTTCGCCGTCGTGCTGATCCGCGGCCGCCGGGTCGGGCGCTGGGGTGGCGGCGTGACCCTGTTCCTGGCGACGATCGGCTACGGCGTGCATGACGTGGGGCTGGACGTGCACGAGATCGGTAAGCCCGGCGTCGGCCAGGCGGTCTGGTTCGCGGCGGCGGCCGTGGTGGCCGCCGCGGCCGCGACGGAGGTCATCCTGAGGAGCCGCGGCGCCGCCGGCCCGCCCTGACGCCCCACTCTCGCCCCACCGCTCAGGCTCCTCCGCCCGCTGTCGACCGCCGGAGCGAGACCGCATGCCCCTGACCACCACGCTGAAGAGCGCCTTCCCCGGCGAGACGGCCGCGCTGGTCAAGGCGAGCGACGTGGCGGGCGACTTCGCCGTGAACTTCGTCATCTCGCTGGCGATCTTCGCTGCGACCCTGTGGCTGTCGCGCTGGCTGTCCGGGCTGGTGGCGCGCGGGATCAAGCGGCTGCCGCGCACGCACAATGACGAGACGCTGCAGGACTTCGCCTCCTCCGTCACCCGCTACGCGGTGATCGTGATCGGCGTGGTCGCCATCCTGCGCCGGCTGGGTGTCGAGACCACCTCCATCATCACCGTCCTGGGCGCGGCTTCCCTGGCCGTGGGGCTGGCGCTGCAGGGCGCCCTGTCGAACGTGGCGGCCGGCGTGATGATCCTGGTGTTCCGGCCCTACCGCGTCGGCGACTTCGTGCTGATCGCAGGCAAGCAGGGCACGGTGAAGCGCTTCGACCTGTTCAACACCGAGATCAGCGACCCGGACGGATTGAAGGTGACCGTGCCCAACGGCAAGGCCTTCGGCGACGTGGCGGTGAACTACACCGACATTCCCCGCCGCCGCATCGAGCTCGACTTCGGCGTCGGCTACGAGACCGACCTGGACCATGCGGCCCAGGTGGCGATGCGCGCGGCGGCGGCCAACGACCACGTGCTGCCCGACCCGCCGCCGTGGGCCAAGCCCAGCGACCTGAAGGACTCGACGGTGACGCTGAAGCTGCGCTGCTGGACGCATGTGGACAGCTACTGGGACACGCGCTTCGACGTGCTCAAGGGAGTGAAGCAGGCCTTCGACGCCGAGGGCATCAGCCTGCCCTACCCGATCCAGGTCTCCGTGCCCGCGCCGACCGTCGCCGCTGCACCGGCCGCCGCGCCGTCCTACAGCCAGGGCGGCTGACCCTCTCCCGCGGGCGGGAGAGGGAGGGAGATCAGCGCGTCGAGGCGGTGGTCGTCGGAGCCACGGGGTCCATCAGCTTCTTCTGCAGGTAGGCCTGCGTCAGCGCCGTGGTGTGCGCCTGCTGCTTCAGGTCGGCGCCCGCGCCGTGCCCGCCCTCGGTGTTCTCGTAGTAGAGGAACGGCAGGCCCATCTCCTCCATGCGCGCGGCGAACTTGCGGGCGTGCTGCGGGCCGACGCGGTCGTCCTTGGTGGTGGTGAAGATGAAGGGCTCCGGATACTTCACGCCCGCGCGCAGGTTCTGGTAGGGCGAGGTCTTCAGCCAGAAGGCCATCACCGCCGGGTCGGCGTACACATCGCCGTACTCGCCTTGCCAGCTGGCGCCCGCGGCGATCTTCGAGATGCGGATCATGTCCAGCAGCGGCACCTGGATCACCACCGCGTTCCACAGCTCGGGATGCTGGGTGAACTCCACCCCCATGAGCAGGCCGCCGTTGGAGCCGCCGATGATGCCGAGCCGACGCGGCGACGTGATCCTGCGCGCGGAGAGGTCGCGCGCCACCGCGGCGAAGTCGTCGTAGATCAGCTGGCGGTGCGTGGTCAGGCCGGCCTCGTGCCACGCGGGACCGAACTCGCCGCCGCCGCGGATGTTGGCCAGCACCCAGGCCCCGCCGCGCTCCAGCCACAGCTTGCCGTTCGCCGCCGAGTAGGCAGGCGTCTCGCTCACCTGGAAGCCGCCGTAGGCGTTCAGGATGGTGGGCGTGGAGCCGTCCAGCGGCAGGTCGCGCCGGTGCACCACGAAGTAGGGGATCTTGGTCCCGTCGCTGGACGTCGCCTCGAACTGCTCCACCACGTCGCGGCTGGCGTCGAACTTGGCGGGCAGCGCCTTCACCGGCGAGACGGCGTCGGTCGACGCGTCCACCAGGCTCACCGTGTTGGGCGTGAGAAAGCCGGTGACGTTGACGAAGGCCAGGTTCGACTTGTCGTCCGCCGAGCCGAAGCCGACCGTCACGTTGTCGGGCAGGTCGAGCTTCGCCTTCGTCCAGCCGCCGCCGGCTGCGGGCGTGTAGACCCAGGCGCGCCCGCGCACGTTGTCGAGCGTGGTGATCAGGAGCTTGTCGCGCGTGGCGGTGACGTTCTCCAGCGCCTCGCGCGGGCCGGGCGCCCAGACGAGCGTGGGCTTGAGGTGCGCCGGGTCGGCCTTCACCGCCGCGAGGTCCATCTGCACCAGCGAGCCGGGGCCGAACGCTTGGCCGCCCGCGCTCCAGGCCTCGTCGAGCTTTACGATCACGCGGCCGTCGACCAGCTCGGTCACGTCCGCCTTGTCGGGGATGGCGAGGCGCTTGGCCCCGTCCGGCAGGACCACGAAGGTCTCGTGGCGGAAGGTGTCGAGCGGACGCTCGACCACCATCAGCGTGCGGCCCTGCCCGTCGCGCGCCAGGTCGGGCGAGACGCCGTAGCCGCCGTCGCCCCGCTCGCCGCGGTACACCTCCACCGCCGCCGAGAGCGGCTGGCCGCGGTGCAGGCGCTTGACGATGTAGGGGTAGCCGGAGGGCGTCAGGTCGCCGGGCGTCCACTCGCTGGCGACCAGCAGGGTGTCGGCGTCCTCCCACGCGATGCGGTGCTTGCCGCGGGGCAGGTGGAAGCCGCCCTCGACGAACCGGCCGGTGTCGAGGTCGAACTCGCGCACCTCGTCGGCGTCCTCGCCCCCGTCGGAGAGGTTGATCAGGCAGCGGCGCTCGTCGGGGCGCAGGCAGTCCGCGCCATGGAACACCCAGCTCTTGCCCTCCGCCTTGCCCAGCGCGTCGATGTCCAGGACCGTGGTCCAGTGCGGCGAGGCCGTGCGGTAGTCGGCGAGCGAGGTCTTGCGCCAGAGCCCGCGCAGGTGGTCGGCGTCGTTCCAGAAGTTGAACACCTCGCCGTGGGTGAAGCTCGGGGCCGGGATGCGGTCCTTGGCCGAGGCGAGCGCCAGGGCCTCGCTGTAGAGGGTGGCGTAGCGCGGATCGGACTCCAGCACCGCCTGCGACTTGGCGTTGTGGCTGTTCACCCAGGCCATCGCCTCGGGCGAGGAGACCTGCTCCAGCCAGAGGTACGGATCGGCCGGCGCGGCCTGCGCGGTGGTGCGCTGGGCGGGCCCGGCCACTGGCGGCGCGGCGTGCGCGGGCGAGGTCAGGGCGGAGGCGGCGAGCAGAGCGGCGAAGAGCGGGGCGCGCATGGGTGTCCGGTGCGGTTGCGGTCGCGCCATGGAGACTCGGGCGCGCCGGACCCGCAAGCTTTGTTTCACGTGGAACACCGCCGTATATGCGCCCGCATGTCCCGCCCGTTCCTCAAGATGAACGGCCTCGGCAACGACTTCGTCGTCGTCCAGGCCCCGGCCGGCGCGCCCTTCGCGCCCACGCCGGGGGAGGTGCGCGCCATCGCCTCGCGCGGGCCGGAGGGCGTCGGCTGCGACCAGCTGATCGCCGTCGAGCCCTCGGCCCGCGGCGACGCCTTCATGCGCATCTGGAACGCCGACGGCGAGGAGGTGGGCGCCTGCGGCAACGCCGCCCGCTGCGTCGGCTGGCTCCTGACCCAGGCGTCCGGCCGCGACGCCGCGGCGATCGAAACCCGCGCCGGCCTGCTTCACGCCACCGCCGCCGGCGAGCGGCGCATGACCGTGGACATGGGCCGCCCCGGCCTCGACTGGCGCGACATCCCGCTCGCGGAGGAGATGGAGACGCGCGGGATCGAGCTCGCCGTCGGCCCGCCCACCGCGCCGATCATGCACACACCGGGCTGCGTCAGCCTGGGCAACCCGCACGTGGTGTTCTTCGTGCCGGACGCGGCCGCCGCCCCCGTGCGCGAGGTCGGGCCGATGATCGAGCATCACCCCCTGTTCCCCGAGGGCGTCAACGTCGGCTTCCTGCAGGTGCGCGCCGCCGACCAGCTGCGCCTGCGCGTGTGGGAGCGCGGGGCCGGCCTCACGCTCGCCTGCGGCACGGGCGCGTGCGCGGCGCTGGTGGCCGCCGCCCGCCGCGGCAAGGCGGCGCGCGAGGCCGACGTGGAGCTCGACGGCGGGACGCTGCGCATCGCGTGGCGCGAGGCGGATGACCACGTGCTGATGACCGGCGACGTGGCGCTCGAGTTCACCGGCGTGCTCCCGTGAGCGCCACCGCGCCCCTGCTGGAGCGGCCGGACGTCGAGGTGGTGACCTTCGGCTGCCGGCTGAACGCCTACGAGAGCGAGCAGGCGCGCGCCCGCGCCGCCGTCGACGGCCTCTCCGACGCCGTGATCTTCAACACCTGCGCCGTCACCGGCGAGGCCGTGCGCCAGGCGCGCCAGGCCATCCGCCGCGCGCGGCGCGAGCGGCCGGGCGCGCGGATCGTGGTCACCGGCTGCGCCGCGCAGATCGACCCGGACGCCTTTGCGGCGATGCCCGAGGTCGACCAGGTGCTCGGCAACGGGCTGAAGAGCGCGCCCGGCGCCTACGCGCTCGACGCGCCCCGCGTGAACGTGGACGCCTTCGCGCGGCGCGACCCCGCCCTGTCCGTCATCCCCGATCCCGAGCGACGCGCGCGCGTCGAGGTGGAGGTGCAGAACGGCTGCGACCACTCGTGCACCTTCTGCGTCATCCCCCAGGGCCGCGGCCCGTCGCGCTCGGTCCCGGCCGGCGAGGTGGTGGCGCGCGTGGGCGCCCTGGCGCGCGCGGGCGTGGCCGAGGTCGTGCTGACCGGCGTGGACGTGACCAGCTGGGGCGCCGACCTGCCGGGCGCGCCCACCTTCGGCCAGCTCGTCGCCCGCGTGCTCAAGCTCACGCCCGAGCTGCCCCGCCTGCGCCTGAGCTCCATCGACGCGGCGGAGATCGACGCCGACCTGCTGCGCCTGTTCGCGGAGGAGCCCCGGCTCATGCCGCACCTGCACCTCAGCCTGCAGCACGGCGACGACCTGATCCTGAAGCGCATGAAGCGCCGCCACGGCCGCGCCCAGGCCCTGCACCTCGTCGAGAGCGTCCGCCGCGTGCGGCCGGACACGGCGTTCGGGGCCGACCTGATCGCCGGCTTCCCCACCGAGAGCGAGGCCGCCTTCGCCAACACCCTGTCGCTGATCGACGAGGCGGAGATCGCCTACGTCCACGCCTTCCCCTTCAGCCCGCGCCCGAACACCCCCGCCGCGCAGATGCCGCAGCTCGACCGCGCCCTGGTCCGCGAACGCGCCGAGCGGCTGCGCGCCGTCGGCGCGGCGGCGCTGCACCGCCACCTCGACCGCCAGGTGGGCGGAGCGGTCTCCGCCGTTGTGGAGCGCTCGGGTGTCGCGCGGGCAGCGGACTTCACCGAGGTGGCGTTCGTCGGCGCCGCGGCCGCGGGGAGCGTGATCCCGCTGACCATCACCGGCCACGACGGCCGCCGCGCCCTCGCCTGACCTCGGCGCGGCAACGGCTGCGCGCCGCCCGCGTTCGCCTCCCCGACACGGAGGCTCCCATGCTCGAGAAGCTGCCGCACGCCATCGGGCGCGCCCTCAAGGACAACCGCCCCGGCCTGGAGAAGACGCTTCACGAGATGTGCGCCAAGGACGCGCCCGAGCTCCTGGAGGTGAGCAGCTCCGCCTTCCTGCACGAGGCGCCGATCCCGGCCGCCTACACCGAGGACGGCCGGGGCCTGTCGCCGCCGCTGAAGTGGTCGGGCGTCACCCGCGACACCGCCGCCGTCATGGTGGTCGTGGAGGACGCGGACAGCCCCACCCCCAAGCCCATCGTCCACCTCCTCGCCTACGACGAGCCCGGCCGCGACGGCGAGTGGGCCGAGGGCGAGGTCAAGTCCCCGGCCAGCGAGGGCCGCGGCCACGCCGTCGGCAAGAACAGCTTCGGCCACGACGGCTGGCTCCCGCCCGACCCGCCGCCGGGCCACGGCGTGCACCGCTACGTCTTCCAGGTGTTCGCCCTCAAGCACGCCTCCGGCCTCGACAAGGACCACCCCAAGAAGAAGGACGTGGCCGAGGCCCTGAAGGACAACGTGCTCGCCAAGGGCGTGCTGATCGGGACCTACGAGCGGAAGTAGCCGCTCGGGGGCCGGGGGTGCGTCCGGGGCCGTTCCCGCCTAGATGTCCGCCATGACCGACGCGCCGGACCCCGGCTTCATCATCGCGCCCATCCCGGGCACCGGGCCGCGCCCGGGCTGGATGCAGCGGCTGTCCAAGGGGTTGTCGCGCTCCTCCGCCCAGCTCTCCGAGCAGGTGGTGGCGACGCTCACCAAGAAGAAGCTCGACCAGGCCGACCTCGACGCGCTGGAGGAGATGCTGATCGAGGCCGA
>CAXTBN010000013.1:0-49755 GCA_964242895.1 uncultured Caulobacteraceae bacterium
TGGCGATGCGGTCGCACAGCGCCTGCGCCTCCTCCAGGTAGTGCGTGGTCAGCACCACCGTCACGCCGTGGGCGTTGAGCTCCTGCACGTACGCCCAGAGCTGGCGGCGCAGCTCGACGTCGACGCCCGCGGTCGGCTCGTCGAGGATCAGCACGGGCGGGGCGTGGACCATGGCCTTGGCCACCATCAGGCGACGCTTCATGCCGCCGGAGAGCTGGCGCACGGCCGCGCCCGCCTTGTCGGACAGGCCCAGGGCGGCGAGGATCTCGGCGGTGCGGCGCTCGGCCTTGGGCACGCCGTAGAGGCCGGCCTGCACCTCCAGGCTCTCCTGCGGCGTGAAGAAGACGTCGGCGGCGAGCTCCTGCGGCACCACGCCGAGGGCGGCGCGGGCGCGGCGGGGGTGGCGGTCGATGTCGAAGCCCCAGACGGCGACGCTGCCCTCCGACTTCCGCACCAGGCCGGCCAGGATGTTGATGAAGGTCGACTTCCCCGCGCCGTTCGGGCCCAGGAGGCCGAACATGGAGCCGCGCGGCACCACCAGGTCGACGCCGCGCAGCGCCGTCTTGGCGGGCGCGGTCTTGGTCGCGGCGTAGGTCTTCACGAGGCCGCGCGCCTCGATGGCGTAGTCGGGGATGGTGGTCATCGGAGGGTCGCGGCCTGGCGTGCGGGCCCGGGCCGCGCGCACGGCGCGCCGCCCATGACTTCGCGGGGAGGAGGCGTTAGGTAGGCCCCCGCTCCCCGCCCGCCAAGCCGGATCACGCGCCCTCGCATGCAGCCCGCCCCTCCGCCCGTCGACCCCGTCTCCGCGCTCGAGCCGCCGGAGGTGGTCGTGGTCGACAGCCACCGCGTGTGGTGCGACGGCGGCGTGGGCGCGCTCGGCCATCCACGCGTGTACATGGAGATGGGCGACAGCACCTACGTCGAGTGCGGCTACTGCGACCGCCGCTTCGTGCTGGGGCGCGACCACGGAGAGGACGAGCGGCTGGATCCAGGGACCAACGAGGGGCCGGGCACGTCGCCCTCCTGACCTCATACCCCCCGTGAAACGCGCCATCCTGCACGTGGGGGCGCCGAGAACGGGCACCAGCTCCTTCCAGAAGCTCCTGTCCGACCGGCGCACCGCGTTGGCCGAGGCGGGCGTTCTCTACCCGGAGCTGACGCCGCGCTCGGCCGACCGCCCGCACCTCAGCCACCAGCACCTGGGTGAGGCGTTGGACGGCCGGCGGCCGCGCGCGGAGCGGCGCGAGCTGTTGGACGGGCTGGACGCCGCCCTCGCCGCGACCGCGGCGGACGTGGCGGTGATCTCCTACGAGCGGCTGTGGCTCGCGGCGCCCTGGCGGCGGCTGCCGCGCGTGCTGGCCGACCTGTGCGCGCGCCGCGGCTTCCGGCCGGAGGTGCTGGTCACCGTGCGGCCGCAGGCGGAGCTGATCCAGTCGCAGTACGGCTGGCGCATCCAGTTCCTGCGCGAGGGCCGTTCCTTCGCGCAGGCCTTCGGGAGCGACCTGCACGACGGCCGGCTCGACCTCTGCGCGGGGCTGACGCCCTGGGCCCGGGCCGTGGACGGGCGCGCCTCCGCCGTCCCCCTGCGCGACGTGCGCTCGGACGCGCCGCTGCCGCTGCGGATCGCCGCCGAGCTGGGGCTCTCCGACCGGCTCGGGGCCGTGTTCGACAGCGCCGATGCGGGCCTGCGCGAGAACCGCAGCCCCGGCCCGGTGACGACGGAGGTCTCGCGGCGGCTGCGGCGCGCCGGGCTGCGGCTGGACGCCGAGGCGGGGCGGCGCGCGGTGGACGAGGTGGCTCAGCTGGCTGTGGCTTGGCCTGAGGAGGCCCGACCGTTCCGCGCCCTGACCGCCGCGCAGGCCGCCCGCGCGGCGCGGCGCTTCGCCCGGAGCAACACCCGCTTCGCCGACGACGTCTGGGGCAAGCCGTGGGAGGCGCGGGTCGCCGCCCCGGCTCCGGGCGAGCCGACCGAGATCGCCGGACGGGAGACGTCGCCCGAGCTGGAGGCGGCGATGACCGACATCGCGGCGCAGGTGCGCGGCCTCAGCCCCGCGTGAACTGCGGGACCATGGCGTGCAGGCGCTCCAGCGTCAGCCGCTCGTCCTGCGCGGCGGCGGCGGCGAGCAGCGCCTCCACCGGGCCGGAGAGCTGCGACCAGCTGGGGGCCGGGTCGGCGGCGGCGAGCACGCCGTCCACGGCGGTGGGGCGCACCTCCTCGGCGGCGTAGAACACCTCCTCGAACAGCTTCTCGCCGGGGCGCAGGCCCGTGTGGCGGATCTCGACGTCCTGGTCGGGGCGCAGGCCGTGCAGGCGGATCATCTGGCGGGCGAGGTCGGCGATGCGGACAGGCTCGCCCATGTCGAGCACGTGCACGCCGCCCGCGTCGGGCAGGGCGGAGGCCTGCAGCACCAGGGCGGCCGCCTCCTGCACGGTCATGAAGAAGCGCACCATGTCGGGGTGGGTGACCGTGAGCGGGCCGCCCTCGGCGATCTGCCGCTCGAACAGGGGCACCACGGAGCCGGTGGAGCCGAGCACGTTGCCGAAGCGCACCACCGCCGCGCGGCAGGGCGAGCCCGCCAGCACGGCGCGCACGGCGCGCTCGGCGGCGCGCTTGGTGGCGCCCATGACGTTGGTGGGGTTCACCGCCTTGTCGGTGGAGATGAAGGTGAAGACGGCCGCGCTCTCGCGCGCCAACCGCGCGCAGATCAGCGCGCCGCCGAGGTTGGTGCGCACCGCCTCGGTGGGGTTCAGCTCCATCAACGGCACGTGCTTCAGGGCGGCGGCGTGGAGCACCACCTCGGGCCGGGCGCGGGCGAACAGGGCGGCCATGCGCTCGCCGTCGCGCACGTCGCCGAGCTCGACGGTCCAGGGCGTCGGCGCGCCCGTCTCGCGCAGCTCGGCGTCCAGCGCGTAGAGGTTGAACTCGCCGGCGTCGACCAGCGTCAGCGAGGCGGGGCCGAGCTTGAGCGCCTGCCGGGTGAGCTCGCCGCCGATGGTGCCGCCCGCGCCCGTGACCAGCACGCGGCGGCCCTCGACCAGGCCGCGGGCCCTTGCCGGGTCGAGCACGCGCGGCGGCCGGTCGAGGAGGTCGGCGGCGCTGACCGGAGCGATGTCGGCCTTGGCGGTGTCGCCGCGCACCCGGCTGACGCGCGCGCCCGCCTCGCCCGAGACCTGCACCACGCGGTCAAGAAGGGCGCGGCCGGGGCGCGGCTCGGCCACCACCACGTGCGGCGTGCGGTCGGCGCCCGCCTCCAGGGCCTTGAGGATGGGGCCGAGGCGGCGCACGTCGCCCAGCACCTCGACGCCCTGTACGGCGCGGCCCACGTCGGCGGCCTCGGGCGTCACGATGCCGGCGACCCGCAGCTCGGCGTCGCGGCGGCGACGTCGCGCGGTGAGGTAGGCGGCGGCGGCCGCGGGCGAGCCCACCAGCACCGCCGGCGCGCGCGACCGGTCCTCCAGCCGCAGCGCCGCGCCGAGGTCGCCGTGGCTCCACGCCTGGGCGAGCGCGCGGTCGAACGCCAGCACCGCGACGAGCACGCCGGCCACGATCAGGGGCGCGGAGCGCGGAAAGTCCTCCAGCCGGTTGACGACGAACAGCAGCGGCAGGGTCGCCGCCACCGCCGTGGCCACCGCCGCGGCCACGCGCGCCACGTCGTTCAGCGCCGTGTATCGCCACATGCCGCGGTGCAGGCGGAACAGGGGAAACACCGCCGCGCACACCGCCGCGAACAGCAGCGTCGAGCGGCTGATCAGGTGGTCGGGCGGCGCGACCCGCTCGACGCGATAGCGGATCAGCAGCACGCCGGCCATCACCGCCGCCGCCCAGGCGAGGTCGTGCGCGTACACCGCCCACGGCTTTAGCCGGCCGATCCGCTGGACGGGCCCCTGGGCGGCCCGCGGCGCGGGCGCGGGCGGCGCGGAGAAGGGGGTGGTCACGGCCGCGCCTTATGAGGCACGGGCTGCACGGGCGCGAGCTTCCAGCGCACGCGCCCGTCGGGCCGCCCGTCGCGCACGCCGACCACGCCGCGGAGCACCACCTGCGAGGCGCGGCGCGGCAGGCCCTCGACCACCACGACGGAGTCCTCCACCGCCGCCTCCTCGGCGTCGTTGCGCAGCCACCAGGCCTGGCCGCCTGCTGTGCGCAGGAGCAGGCTGCGGCCGTCGCGCGCCAGGGCGGCGCGCACGCCGGGCGGCAGGTGGAAGCGCACGGCGAAGGGCGTGGCCGCGCGGGCGCGCATGCCGGGAGCCTCGGTGAACAGGTCCTCTCCGCGCAGCTCGGGCGTCGCAGCGTCGAGGAACAGGCGGCGGCCGTGGATCAGCCCCAGGGAGCGCGCCCAGCCGTCGTGCGCCAACTCCAGCCACACGCCGCCGCCCTCCGCCTCGCGCGCGCCCTCGACCTCCTGTGCGCCGCCGACGAGGCCGGGACCGAGCCAGCGCGCCGCCGCGCCCGTCCGCGGCCGTCCGGGCGAGGTCTCGGCCGCCGTGGCCGTGGAGGCGGCGGGCGACAGGCGGAGCGCCTCGGGCGCGGAGGCGTCGGGCGACCAGCCGCCGCCGGTGATCAGCCGCTCGCGCCCGGCGACCACCTCCACGGCGAGCGGCTGCGCGCAGGCGGCGTCGTCCCAGCCCGGCGGGGCCGGCGGCGCGGCGTCCACCATCACCGTCAGGCCGGGGGCCTGCAGCCGGTGGTAGCCGGAGTGCGGGGCGTAGTCGTAGGGCCGGCCGGCGGTCTCGTCATAGGCGAGCGCCGCGGCCACGCGCGCCGGGTCGGAGCCGCCGCCACCCTGGAGCGTGGCCAGGCGCCCGTCGGGCAGGGCGAACACGCGCACCGCCCCGCCTAGACGATCGAGCGCGCGCGCCACGCCGTCGGGGGCGGCGCGGCCGCGCTGCACCAGGGCGTCGTCGAAGGTCATCAGGTCGAACAGGAGCTCCATGGCCTGCTCGGGCGATCGCGTGCGCAGGCCGCCGTCGGCCAGCACCGCTTCATCCAGGGCGCGCCCGAGCCGGCGCGACGCCTGCGCCAGCAGCCGTGCGCCGGCCTCGCCCGCCAGCGCCGCGCCGGCCACGGCGGCCGCGGCCAGGCGCTCAGCGCGCCGCGACGGGCGGCCGGAGACGCCGAGCAGGTGGCGCGCCTGCCGCGCGAGGCTCTGCGCCAGCGCGGCCGCCTCGCGCTCCGACGCCTCCGCGGCCAGCGGCCCGAGCGCGCAGGCGAGGTTGAACACGCGGCGCTCGATCACCTCCGCGCTCCAGCTGAACGCGCTCGGCCGGTCGAACAGCCGGCGCCAGCCGAGCGCCAGCCGAAGGCCCTCGCGCGCGCCGGCGTCGCCCTCGGCCGTGAGCGCCGGCAGCCACTCGAAGCGGTGCAGCGCCACGGCGAAGCGGCGGCCGGGGGCGGATGCGGCCCAGGGGTCGCCGCCGACACCCGCCTCCAGCATCTGCCCGGCGAGGGGGAAGCGGCCGTCCAGCACCGCCCGGCCGACCTCCGGCCGCGCCGGCCGCAGATCGCGGGGGCGTGCAGCGAGGCCCGACGCGCGCGGCCGCGAGATCAGCGCCTCGTGCACGGGGGTGGTGCGCCACTCGTCGGCGACGCGGCGCCGGACGGCGGCGGCGGCGAAGCGCAGCGCGCGGAGGCCCGAGCCCGGTCCGGCCCCGCGCTGGGCCCCCCGTTCGGCCACGGCCGGCCGTCAGCTCCGCAGCGCGGCGATCGCGCCCGCGTAGGCCTGCGGTCCGCCCCGGAACACGGAGGAGCCCGCGACCAGCGCGTCGGCCCCCGCCTCGCGGCACAGGCGCGCGGTCTCGGGCGTCACGCCGCCGTCGATCTCGATCAGCACGTCGAGGCCGCTGCGGTCGACCAGGGCGCGGAGCGCCTCGATCTTCTTAAGCTGGCTGTGCAGGAAGGTCTGGCCGCCGAAGCCGGGGTTCACGCTCATCACCAGCAGCTGGTCCACGTCGTCCAGCATGTACTCGACCACCGCGACCGGCGTGGACGGGTTCAGCGCCACGCCCGACTTCGCCCCCAGCTCGCGGATGCGGCGGCACGTGCGGTCGAGGTGCGGACCGGCCTCGGGGTGCACGGTGATCATGTCGGCGCCGGCCTCGCGGAAGGCGTCCAGCAGGGCGTCGGGCTCCACGATCATCAGGTGCACGTCGAACGGCTTGGCGGTGTGCGGGCGCAGCGCCTTGATGACGGGCGGCCCGAAGCTGACGTTGGGCACGAACCGGCCGTCCATCACGTCCAGGTGGATGCGGTCGGCGCCGGCCGCGTCCACCGCGCGCACCTCCTCGCCCAGCCGCGCGAAGTCGGCGGAGAGGATCGAGGGCGCGATCATCGTGCCGACCGGGTCATCTGGGCGCGCGGGCATGGCGCGGCGATAGCCTTCCGCGCCGTCGTGGCCAAGGTGGCGGGGGGACGCGCCCCCGCGCCCCGTTGCGGCGGCGGGCGGGCGGGCGCACATGCGCAGCCGACATGACCGCCGTCTCGCCCTCCGACCTCGCCCCGACGACCGTCCGCTCGGAGCCCTCGTCCGTGTCGCCGCCGCGCGTGCGCCAGTTCGACGGCGGGGTGAACTGGACGGGGCTGTGGACCCTCTACGGCAAGGAGGTGCGCCGCTTCTGGAAGGTGGGCATGCAGACGGTGGCCGCGCCCGTGGTCACCACGCTGCTCTACATGATGGTGTTCGTGGTCGCGATGGGCGGCCGCCGCGTGGTGGACGGCGTGAGCTTCGCCCAGTTCGTCGGGCCGGGGCTGATCATGATGTCCATCCTGAACAACAGCTTCGCCAACGCCAGCTCGTCCTTGATCCAGGCCAAGCTGATGGGCACCGCGCCCGACTTCCTCACGCCTCCGCTCTCCCCCGGAGAGATCATGGCCGCCTTCACCCTGGGCGCCATGACGCGGGGCGTCCTGGTGGGGCTGGTGACGGCCGCCTCGGTTTGGCCGTTCTCGCACTTCGGCGTCGTCAACCTCGCCGCCCTGCTGTGGTTCGCCTTCGCCGCCTCGGCCGTGATGGCGCTGGTGGGACTGCTCACGGGGTTGTGGAGCGAGAAGTTCGATCAGCTGGCGGCGGTGACCAACTTCATCGTCATGCCCATGACCTTCCTGTCGGGCACCTTCTACAGCGTCAGCTTCCTGCCCGAGCCGTTCCGCACGGCCACGCACTTCAACCCGTTCTTCTACCTGATCGACGGCTTCCGCGCCGGCTTCATCGGCCACGCCGACAGCTCGCTGGCGATCGGCGTCGCCTACACGGGCGCCCTGGCGCTGGCGCTGGCCGCGTTGACCTACGCGTTGCTGCGCTCTGGCTGGCGGCTGAAGAGCTGAGCTGAGCGGAGCGTGAGCCCGGAGCGGGGCGGCTTGGAGACAAGCTGCCTTGCGCCCGGCCGCGCTCGCGGGCTTTTCTGAACGGATGAGCCGCCCCGCCCGCCTCCTCGCCCTCGCCGCCGCCTGCGCCGCCTTGACCGTCCCCGCGTCGGCCGCCACGCCGCCCCAGCTGTCGCTGAAGAGCTACGACCAGCTCCACACCCCGTTGCCCTATCCCTACGACGAGGCGGCGGACGCCACCCGCACCGTCGACGCCGCTCGGCGTCGGGCCAGGGCGGAGGGCAAGCTCCTGCTCATCGATCTCGGCGGCAACTGGTGCGGCGACTGCCGCGTGCTGGCCGGCACGGTGGAGCAGACCGAGCTGAAGCGCTTCGTCGACACCCACTACGTGCTGGTCGCCGTGGACGTGGGCCGGTTCGACAAGAACCTGCAGATTCCCGCCCGCTACGGCATCCACGACCGGCTGCAGGGCGTGCCCGCGCTGCTGATCGTGGATCCGCGGACCGACCGCCTGCTCAACGCCGGCCACGTCGCCGACCTGTCCGACGCGCGCCACATGAACCCGCAGGGACTGGCCGACTACCTGGCGCGCTGGACGGGCTGACGCGGCGGCGTCAGCGGCCGCCCGGCCCGTAGCCCCAGCCGCCTCCGTAACCGCCGTAGCCGTAGCCGCCGTACCCGGGCCCGTAGGCCGGCGGCGCGCCCCAGCGGTACGGGGCCGGACGCGGCGGGGCAGGGGCGTCCTCGTCATCGGCCGCGTCGCGGTCGTCGACGGCGCCGTAGCGGTCGGCGCTGCGGCGGTCGTCGCGGGCGTCGGCGTAGCGGTCGTCCGAGCGGCGGCGTTCGGCGAGGCGGGGCGCGCGGACCGCGGGCACGTCATCCTCGTCCGCGTCGGCGCGCGCGTCGGGTTGCGCATCGCGGGCGAGGCGGTCGCCCCGGTCCGCCGGCGGATCGTCACGACGGGCGTAGCGGGCGGGCGTGGGGCCGTCCTCGTCGGCGTCGACCGCCGGCCTGTCCCAGCGCGGCCGGCCGGCGGCCGGGGAGTCCTCCGTCGCGGGCGGCGGCGGTGCGGCCGCAGCCAGGGCGATGGGCGCCGGAGCGGGCTCCGCCGCAGGCGTCGCGAGCGCCGCGCTGCGCTCCGGACCGTCCAGGGCCGCCAGGGCGATCGGCACGATCACGGGCGCGGGCGGCGGCGTCACGACGCGGGCCGGACCGACGGCGGCGGCCGCGATCAGCCGGGGCGCCGGGGCGGGGGCGGGGGTCCAGCCCGCGGTGGAGACGAGGCACTGGCCCGTGTCAGCCACGGCGTGGCGGCCCAGGCAGAACATGTCCTCGTAGCGCGGACCCGCCACGGCCAGGCACTGGTGCAGGTTGAGCTTGGCCATCTTCAGGCAGTCCTCGCCCTGGCCGGTGGTCAACAGCGGCGTGAGTTCGGCGGCGTGGTCCTCGCCCGCCCGGCCCAGGAGCGCGAGCGCGGCCAGGGCCACGGAGCGCGCCACCGCCGGGGTGGGCCGCCAGTCCTCGGCCACGGGGCGGCTCTGCGCGGCGCCGGGGCGCAGCGCGGTGACGGCCTTCATCAGCTCGGCGGCGTCCGCGTCGCCCGCCTCCGCGCGGCGCGCGCCGAGCGTCTTCACGGCCAGGAGCCGGTCGGCGGGCTTGTCGAGGCTGGTCTTCGACCAGGCGGACTTCTGCACGCCGTAGCTGGCCTTGTTCACGGCCGCGCCGGCCTCCACCAGCGCCTGCCCGCGGCGGCCGACGAGTTCGCCCACGTGCGCGGCGGCCTCGCGGGCGCCCGGCAGGCGGAGCACGGCTGCGGGCCGCGCCAGGAGCTCGGCGGCCAGGGTGTCGCGCCCGGCCGCGTCCGGCGCGGCGGCGCGCACGGCGTCGACGAAGCCGGCGTCCTGCATGGCGGCCAGGGCGCCCCAGGCGACGGCGCCCTGCGCCAGCTGGCTCGGCTCGTAGGCGGCGGAGGTGGCCACCGCGCGGGAGACGCCGGCCCCGTCCGAGAAGGCGCCGTCCAGCGCCGCGGCCTTGCGGGTGTAGGTCTCGAAGGCCCAGGCGGCGTCGACGATCCGGCGCGACACGGCCACGTCGGGCCGGGCGGCGTCGAACGCCGCCGCAGTCGGCGCGGGCGCGGCGGCCGCGCCGGCGTGCGCGGCCCCCAGCTGCGCCAGCTGGAAGTCGAAGGTGCCGGGCACGGGCGCGGGCTGCGCCAAGTCCGCGTCGCCCCGCACCGCCGCGTCCTTAACTCCGGGCGACGCCGCCTGCGCGCACGTCCCCGCCATCCCCGCGAGCGTCACCGCCGCGAGCCCCACCGCAAGCCTGCCCATGATCCCCGGACCCTCGTACGCGGGATCGGCGCGCCCCCGCGCGCGATGTCGACCCCGGAAGCCCCCCGGACGAATGCTTACGCCGGATCCGTGACTTGGGAAGGACTTGCGCCTGCGACCGTTCGTCTTACCGAAAGATCAACAATACTTAACAAGCATGGTTGACGAATTGCGGCTTCGGAGTCCGTCCCGCTCAGCCCCAGGCTTCGTGCGCCACACCGTCGGCCGGCGGACTGGCCAGGGCGGCGCGGATCGGGCTCAAGTGCGGCCCTGGCGAGGGCGGGCCGACATCGGCGCGCCTCTCCGCCTCGAGAGCCGCGCCCCGCGCGGAGGAGTCGGGCCATGAGCGACGCCGCGCTGTTCCAGCTGGCCAACACCGTCCCGCTGCTCGGCTGGCTGGCGCTGCTGCTGGCGCCGCTGAACCGGTCGCTGGCGGTGGCGGCCGCGCGCGGCGTCGCGATCGTGCTGGCGGTGGGCTACCTCGTGCTCCTGGGCTGGCGCGTGGCGGCGGCCCCGGGCGGCTTCGACCCGGCGAGCGTCTCGACGTTGCCGGGGCTGGCCCGCGCCTTTTCGAATCCGTCCGTGATGCTCGTGGGCTGGGTGCACTACCTCGCGTTCGACCTCTGGACGGGGGCGTGGGAGGCGGAGGAGGCGCACCGGCGCGGCGTGCCGCACTGGCTGCTGATCCCCTGCCTGGCGCTGACCTTCCTGGTGGGGCCGGTGGGTCTGGTGGCGTTCCTGCTCTGCCGCGCGCCCTTCCGCCGACGCGCCCTGCTCACCACCTAGGCCGATCACACGACGGCCGCAGGCCGAGAGCCCAAGGCCGCCATGTTCGCTCCCGACACTCCCGCCCCTCTCGCCCGGGCGCTCGCCGCGCGCGGCTACGACGAGGCCACGCCCGTGCAGCAGGCGGTCTCCGCGCCCGAGACGCGCGGCCGCGACCTCCTGGTCACCGCGCGCACGGGCTCGGGCAAGACGGTGGCCTACGGCCTGGCGCTGGCCCCCGACCTGATGACCGACGGCGAGGCCCTGCCCCCCGCCCGCGCGCCCCTGGCGCTGGTGATCGCGCCCACGCGCGAGCTGGCGATCCAGGTGCAGGGCGAGCTCAAGTGGCTGTTCGCCGAGGCGGGCGGCCGCGTGGTCTCGTGCGTGGGCGGCATGGATCCGCGTCGCGAGGCGCGCGACCTGAACGCCGGCGCGCACATCGTCGTGGGCACACCCGGCCGCCTGCGCGACCACCTGGAGCGCGGCGCCCTCAACCTCTCGTCCCTGAGCGCCGCGGTGCTCGACGAGGCGGACGAGATGCTCGACATGGGCTTCCGCGAGGAGCTGGAGGCCATCCTCGACGCCGCGCCGCCGCAGCGCCGCACCCTGCTGTTCTCCGCCACCCTGCCGCGCGAGATCGAGGCGCTCGCCCGCCGCTACCAGCAGGACGCCCTGCGCATCACCGTCGACGGCGGCGGCGAGGCGCACGCCGACATCGCCTATGAGGCGGTGGCCGTCGCCCCGGGCGACCTGACGCACGCGGTGGTCAACATCCTGCGCTGGCGCGAGGCGCCCACCGCCATGGTGTTCTGCGCCACGCGCGAGGGCGTGAACCGCCTGCACGCCGACCTGGCGGAGCGCGGCTTCGGCGCCGTCGCCCTCTCCGGCGAGCTGACGCAGGCCGAGCGCACCCGCGCCCTGCAGGCGCTCCGCGACCGCCGCGCCCGCGTGTGCGTGGCCACCGACGTGGCGGCGCGAGGCATCGACGTGCCCGACCTGGAGCTCGTGATCCACGCCGACCTGCCCAACGACAGCGAGACCCTGCTGCACCGCTCTGGCCGCACCGGCCGCGCCGGGCGCAAGGGCACGTGCGTGATCCTGACCACCTTCTCCAAGCGCCGTCGCGCCGAGCAGCTGATCCGCGGCGCGCGCATCGACGCGTCCTGGGTCGCCCCGCCCAGCGCCGACAGCATCCGCGAGCGCGACGCCGGCCGGCTCGCCGAGGAGATCGTCCCCGCCGCCGAGGACGAGCTCGCCGCCGCCCGCGCGCTCCTGGCCGAACGCTCGGCGGAGGACGTGGCCGCGGCGCTCGTGCGCCTGCACCGCGCCCGCCTGCCAGCGCCGGAGGACTTCGCCGAGGCCGGTCCGCCTCCTACCGCCCGCGCGCCGCGGCAGGGGTTCGAGGGCTCCGTCTGGTTCCGCGTCGAGGGGGGTCGCAACCGCAACGCCGACCCGCGCTGGCTCCTGCCCATGATCTGCCGCCGCGCCCACGTCACCCGCGGCGAGATCGGCGCCATCCGCGTGTTCGACCGCGAGAGCCGCTTCGAGATCGCCGCGGGAGCCGCCGACCGCGTCCGCGCCGCCCTCCTCGCCGAGGCGACGCCGCCCGGCGAGCCGCGCATCGTGCCCCTGGACGAGGCTCCGCCCCTGCCGCCGCGCGAGCGCCCGAACACCCGCGGCGGCCCGCCCAAGCGCGCCGGGAACGACGGCGGCCGGCCGCCGGCCTGGGCGCCGCAGGCCGACGCGGTGGGCGCTCCGCCGGAGCGGCCCCGCGGACCGCGTCCGCCGGGCAAGCCGTTCGCGCAGGGCGGCCCGAAACCCTGGGCCGGCAAGCCCGGTCCGCGCCCGCAGGCCGCCAAGCGCGGGCCGCAGCACCGGGGCTGATCCCGCGTGCCGCTGATCCCTGTCAGCGATCCGGCCGACCCGCGGCTGGAGCCCTTCCGCGACGTGCGCGAGCGCGACCTCGTCGGGCGGCGCGGCCTGTTCCTGGCGGAGGGGGCCACAGTCGTGCGGCAGATGCTCCGCGCCGGCCGCTTCCCGCTCGAGGCGCTGCTGGTGACCGAGCGCAAGGCCGGCCGCTTCGCCGAGGTCCTGTCCGCCGACCCCGCGCTGCCCGTGTACGCCGCCGGTCAGGCCGTGTTCGACGCGGTGGCGGGCTTCCCCGTCCATCGCGGCGTGCTCGGCCTCGGTCGGCGGCCGCCCGACGCCGGGCCCGAGGCGTTGCTGGCCGCCGCGCCGGCGCGCGCGCTGGTGCTCGTCGCGCTGGGGATCGGCGACCACGACAACCTCGGCGCCCTGTTCCGCAACGCCGCGGCTTTCGGCGCCTCCGCCGTGCTGCTCGGGGCCGACGCCTGCGACCCGCTCTACCGCAAGGCGATCCGCGTCTCCGTCGGCGCGGCGCTGACCGTCCCGTTCAGCCGCCTGCCGCCCGGGGCGGACGTACCCGCGCTCCTGGCCGCGCACGGCTTCGAGGCGCTCGCCCTGTCGCCCGCAGGGCCTGAGCCCCTGCACGCGGTGGAGCGGCCGGCGCGGGCGGCGCTGATCGTGGGCGCGGAGGGGCCGGGGCTGCCCGCCGACCTTCTGGCCCGCTGCCGCACGGTGTCCATCCCCATGGCTGGCGGCTTCGACAGCCTGAACGTCGCCACAGCCGCGGCCATCGCCTTGCACCACCTGTCGGAGGCGGGGCCGCCGGAGGAGGGGGCGTGACCACCTGGTTCACCTCCGACACGCATTTCGGCGACCACCGCACGCTGAACATCTGGCGCCGCCCGTTCGCCTCGGTCGCGGAGATGGACGCGCGCCTGCTGGCCGAGTGGAACGCCCGCGTGGCGACCGATGACGTCGTCTGGCACCTCGGCGACTTCGCGCGCACGCCGGCGGTCGCCGCGCGCGTGCTGCCGCAGCTGAACGGGACCAAGCACCTGATCCTCGGCAACAACGACGCGCAGCCGCAGCCGGAGGGCTGGGCCAGCATCGCCGCCTACGCCGAGATCACGCTGGACGGTCGCGCGCTCGTGCTGTGCCACTACCCCTTCCGCACCTGGAACGGCGCGCACCGCGGCGCCCTGGACCTGCACGGTCACAGCCACGGCCGGCTGAAGCCGCTGCCGCGCCAATTCGACGTGGGCGTGGACGCGCGCGGATGGCGGCCGGCGACCCTTTCGGAGCTGCTCGGCGGGTGAACGAGCGCGTGTCCGCCGAGCCAAGGTTACCGAAAGATCATTTCTCGCTTGGAACAACCGAACGCGTTCGCCAGTCCACGTCCCATGGGAACGTCCGCCAAACCCGTCGTGCTGCTCGTCGAGGATGAGCCGCTGACCCGCATGGACGGCTGCGCCGGCCTCGAGGAGGCCGGGTTCGAGGTGCTCGTGGCCGAGGACGTCGAGGCGGCGCTGGCGCTCGTGCGCCAACGGCCCGACATCGCGGTGCTGGTCACCGACGTGCAGATGCCGGGCCCGATGGACGGGCTGACGCTGGCGCGGGTGATCCGCGCCCTGCGGCCCGACATCCAGGTGGTGGTCACCTCCGGCGGCCTGCGCCTGCGGGCGGAGGACCTGCCGGGCGGCTGCGCCTTCGTGCCCAAGCCGTACGCCGTCGACGGCCTGGCCCGGCGGCTCAACGCGAACTGACCCCGCCCGCCTCCGCCGGAGCGGCCGGCGCCGCCGCACCGCGCCGCCCAGGTGGACCATCCGGGGCCGCCCGCTCTACATGGCGGGCATGAGCGCGCCCTCCTCGGAAGACCTCCTCACCTCCGACTTCGCCAACATGGCCGACCTCGTCCGGGCCCACGCCCGCGAGCGGCCCGAGCACACCGCCGTCGTCGCCGGCGGCGAGAGCGTCAGCTACGGCGAGCTCGACGCCCTGGCCGACCGCATCGCCGCCGCCCTGCAGCAGGACGGAACGGCCAAGGGCGACGCTGTGGCCGTGTGCGCCACCAGCTCCGTCCCCTACGCGGCCCTGTGGGTCGGGATCCTGCGCGCGGGCGCGGTGGTCGCGCCGCTGGCGCCCGGGTCCACCGCCGAGGCGCTGCGGATCATGCTGGAGGACTGCGCGGCGAAGCTGCTGTTCCTCGACGCCGCCGTGGCCGGGACGCTGGAGCCCGTCGCCGACCGGCTCGCGGTTCGCCGGATCGCCATCGACGGCTCCGACGCCGGTGAGCCGTTCGAGGGCTGGCTCGCGCCGGAGGACGCCGCGCCGCGCCCGGTGGAGGTCGGCCCCGACGACCCGTTCAACATCATCTACTCCTCGGGCACGACGGGCGCGCCCAAGGGCATCGTGCAGCCGCACAGCTACCGCTGGGGCCAGCTGCGGCGCGGGCTCTACACGGCGGACGCGGTGACGATGGTCTCCACGCCGCTGTACTCGAATACGACGCTGGTCAGCTTCCTGCCCACGCTGGCGGCGGGCGGCACGACGGTGCTGATGGGCAAGTTCGACGCAGCCGAGTTCCTGGCGCTGTCGGAGCGCCACCGCGCCACCCACGCCATGCTGGTGCCCGTGCAGTACCGGCGGCTGATGGACCACCCGGAGTTCGACCGCTTCGACCTCTCCGCCTACCGGCTGAAGACCTGCACCTCGGCGCCCTTCGCCGCCGGCCTCAAGGCGGAGGTGCTCAAGCGCTGGCCCGGCGGGCTGGTCGAGTACTACGGCATGACCGAGGGCGGCGGCTCCTGCGGCCTCGCCGCGCACGAGTTCCCCGACAAGCTCCACACCGTCGGCAAGCCGCTGCCCGGCCACGACATGCGCGTGATCGACGAGGACGGCCGCGAGCTGCCGCCCGGCGAGGTGGGCGAGGTGGTCGGCCGCTCGCCCGGCATGATGACCGGCTACCACAACCAGCCCGGCAAGACGGCCGAGGCCGAGTGGTGGAGCCCGGCGGGCGAGCGCTTCATCCGCACCGGCGACGTGGGCCGCTTCGACGCCGACGGCTTCCTGACGCTGATGGACCGGAAGAAGGACATGATCATCTCCGGCGGTTTCAACGTCTACCCGAGCGACCTCGAGGCCGAGCTCCTCAAGCATCCTGACGTGCGGGACGCCGCCGTGTTCGGCGTGCCGAGCGAGGCCTGGGGCGAGACGCCCGTGGCCGCCGTGGTGCTGCGCCCCGGCGCGGCCGCCACCGCCGACGCCGTGCGCGCGGACGCCAACGCGCGCCTCGGCAAGACTCAGCGCATCGCGGAGCTGCGCGTGGTGGAGAGCCTGCCCCGCAGCGCCATCGGCAAGATCCTCAAGCGCGAGCTGCGCGAGACCTACGCGGCGGCGTGACCGCTCCCGCTCCGCCCGCAGGCGGCGTCGGCCACCGGCGGGGCGAGCCGGCCTTCCGCCGCATGCTGCTGGCGCTCTCGGCGGCGGGGATCTCGACCTTCGGCCTGCTCTACACGGCCCAGCCGCTCCTGCCGCTGCTGAGCGCCGCCTTTCGCGTGGAGCCCGCCGCGGCGAGCCTCGCCGTCTCGGCGGCGACCGGGGCGCTGGCGCTGGGCCTGCCGGTCGCGGGCGCCCTGGCCGACCGGCTGGGGCGCAAGACGGTGATGACGGCGGCCCTGTTCGGGGCGGCCGGACTGACGGTCGCGGCCGCCTACGCCCCGTCCTGGCCCGTCCTCATCGCGCTGCGCGCGCTCATGGGCCTGGCGCTCGCGGGCGTGCCGGCGGTGGCGATGGCCTACGTCGCGGCCGAGACCGAGCCGGCGTCGGCGGGGCACGCCATGGGCCTGTACGTCGCCGCCACCGCCGCCGGAGGCATGCTCGGCCGCCTGGCCAGCGGCTTCGCCGCCGAGGTCATGGGCTGGCGCGGGGCGCTGCTGCTGACCGGGCTGGCGGGCGCGGCTGTGGCGGCGCTGTTCGTCCTGAGCCTGCCGCCGCCGCGGGCTCGGGCCGCCCCCGCGACCGGCGGCCTGCGCGACGAGCTCCGGGCGGCGCGCGAAGCCCTGGCCGACCCGCACCGGCGCGGGCTGTTCCTGCAGGCCTTCCTGCTGATGGGCGCCTTTGTCACGGTCTACAACTACCTGCCGTTCCGGCTGGCCGCGCCGCCCTACCGGCTCGGGCAGGCGGCGCTCTCGGCGGTGTTCGCCCTCTACGCCTGCGGGATCGCCGCCTCGTCCGCGACAGGCGCGGCCGTGGCGCGGTTCGGGCGCGGCTCGACGCTCCTGGGCGCGGTGGCGCTGACGGGGGCGGGCCTGGCGCTCACCCTGGCCGCACCCCTGTGGGCGGTGGTGGCGGGGGTGGGCGTGTTCACCTTCGGCTTCTTCGCGGCGCACGCGACGGCCTCAGGCTGGGTCGGCGAGCGCGGAGGCGGCGGCCGGGCGACGGGCGCCTCGCTGTACCTCCTGGCCTACTACGCGGGATCGAGCGTGCTCGGCACGGCGGGCGGGTGGCTGTGGTCGGGCGGCGGCTGGACGGGAGTGGCGCTCGGCGTCGGCACGGCGCTGGCGATCGCCTTCGCGGCCGCCCTGCGGCTCGCGCGCCAGGCGCCGCCGGTGGCCGCCGCCGCCTCCCTCGGCTAAGCCCCGCCCGTGGCCTGGACGCGCACCTACGACGAGCCCGAGCCCCAGCGGGTGAACCGCTGGCTGGCGCAGTCGGGCGTGTGCTCGCGCCGCGAGGCCGACGCGCTGATCGCCGACGGCCTGGTCTCCATCGACGGCGCGCGGGTGGACGACGCCGGCCGCAAGATCGCCCCCGGCCAGACCCTGGTGCTCGCCGAGCGCGCGGCGGAGGACCTCGCCGCCCGCTTCACCGCCGTGCTCAACAAGCCGCCCGGCTTCGTCTCCGGCCAGCCGGAGCCCGGCCACACGCCCGCCGTGCGCCTGATCACGGCCGACCGCCTCGCCGGCCCCGGCGCGGCCCCGGCGCGCGACGCCGCCCTGCCGCCCCTCGGCCGGCTGGACGAAGACAGCCGCGGCCTGCTGCTGCTCAGCGACGACGGCGTGCTCGCCAAGGCGGTGGTCGGCCCCGAGTCGCAGCTGGACAAGGAGTACCTGGTCCGCGTCGGCGGCACGGTCACGCGCGAGAAGCTGGAGCTGCTGCGCCACGGGCTGGAGCTCGACGGCCGCGTGCTGAAGCCCGCCAGGGTGGCCCAGCTCGCCGACGAGGCGACGATCCGCTTCACCCTGACCGAAGGCCGCAACCGCCAGATCCGCCGCATGTGCGAGGCGGTGCGCCTGTGGGTGCTCGACCTGCACCGCATCCGCATCGGCCCGCTGCGGCTGGGCGACCTGCCGGAGGGGCGCTGGCGGCCGCTGGATCCCACCGAGCGCGCGGGGCTCCTCGCGGCCTCCCGCGGCTTGCCGCCCGCCGACCGGTCGGGCTAGGGAGCGCCCCTCGCCGCGCCGCCGCGGCGGAGGGCGCATGACGCAGACGCCGAGCCCGTCACCGGTCAAAGAGCATGACCCCCCCGCGGTCGAGCACGACCGCCTGCGCCGGCTGGTCGACGCCGTGCCCGTGCTGCTGGCCTACGTCGACGCAGACCAGCGCTACGTGTCGCTCAACAAGACCTACGCGGACTGGTTCGGCGTGCCGGTGGCCGAGGCGCTCGGCCGCCGCATCAGCGAGATCATGACGCCCGACATCTACGCCGAGCGCGAGCCCATGCTGCGGCGGGCGCTGGCCGGCGAGACCGTGCGTTTCATGGCCCCGGTGCGGATCAGCGGGCGTCTCGCGCCCACGGAGACGTGCTACGTGCCCGACCTGGCGCCGGACGGGTCGGTGCGCGGCCTGTTCTTCTTCGCCGAGGAGGTCACCGAGCGCGAGAACGTGCTGGCTGAGCTGCGCGAGGCGGAGGCGCGCTTCCGCCTGATCGCCGACAGCGCGCCCGTGCCCATGTGGGTCACCGGCCCCGACGGCGGGCGCGAGTTCGTCAACATCGCCTACTGCGAGCTCCTGGGCCTGCCCTTTGGGGAGGCGCTGACGCTCGACTGGCGCGAGCTGCTGCATCCCGACGATTTCGCGCGCGTCGTGGCCCTGCAGGGCCAGGCGCTGCAGCGCGACGTGCCCGTCAGCTTCGAGGCGCGCTTTCGCAGGCCGGGCGGGGGCTGGCAGTGGCTGCGCGCCGACTCCAAGCCGCGCTTCGACGTCGGCGGCCGGCACACGGGCTTCATCGGCGTGGCGCACGACATCACCGCCGCCAAGGAGGCCGAGGCCCGCGCCGCGCAGGAGGTCCAGGCCCGCACCCGCGAGCGCGACCGGCTGTGGGCGCTGTCGCGGGATGTGCTGGTGATCGCCGACGCGGGCGGAGTCTGGCTCGCGGCCAACCCCGCGACGTCCGCCACCCTGGGCTGGCGCGAGGACGAGCTGGTGGGCCGCACCTCCGACTGGATCCTGCATCCCGAAGACGCCGAGAAGAGCCGCCACCGGATGGCGGAGCTGGCCGACGGGCCGCTGCCCCCCTTCGAGAACCGGCTGCGGACCCCGTCGGGCGAGCACCGGACCCTGGCCTGGAGCACGGTGGTGGCCGACGGGCTGATGTACGCCTCGGGCCGCGACGTCACCGAGGAGCGCCGTCGGCAGGCCGAGCTGCAGGCCGCGCAGGACCAGCTGCAGCAGAGCCGCAAGATGGAGGCCCTGGGCCAGCTCACCGGCGGCATCGCCCACGACTTCAACAACCTGCTCACCCCGGTCACGGGCGGCCTCGACCTGCTCCGCCGCCGCACCCCGCCCGAGGACGCGCGCACCCTGCGCCTGCTGGACACCGCCCTGCAGGCCTCGGGACGTGCGGCGACGCTGGTGCAGCGCCTGCTGGCCTTCGCCCGGCGGCAGGACCTGCGGCCGCGCACGGTGGACGTGGGCGCCCTGGTGCACGGCATGGAGGACCTGCTGGCCCGCTCCCTCGGACCGGAGGTCACCGTCCGCATCGAGGCGGAGTCGCCCCTGCCCGCGCGCGTCGACCCGGGCCAGCTGGAGCTCGCGTTGCTCAACCTCTGCATCAACAGCCGCGACGCCATGCCCGGCGGCGGCGAGGTGGTGCTGCGGGCGGACCGGCGCACCGCCGAGGCCGACGTCGATCCCTCGCCGGGCGACTACGTCCGCCTCTCCGTCACCGACACGGGGGAGGGCATGGACGCCGCCACCTTGAGCAGCGCGGTGGAGCCGTTCTTCTCCACCAAGGGGTTGGGCCGGGGCACGGGCCTGGGCCTGTCCATGGTCCACGGCCTGGCCGCCCAGTCCGGCGGGGCCCTGCGGCTGGAGAGCGAGCCCGGCCGGGGCACGTGCGCCACCCTGTGGCTGCCCGCCATCGCGGTCGAGCTGCTGGACGCCCGGAGCGGGCCGCGCCCCTCGGCGCCCGCGCCGCCGCCGCCCGCGCCGGGCGTCACCCTGCTCGTGGTCGACGACGAGCCGCTGGTGCGCGAGGCCACCGCCGCCATGCTGGCCGACCTGGGTTACGCCGTCACACCGGCCGGCTCGGGGCCCGAGGCGCTGGAGCGGCTGCGGGAGGGCGGGCGCGTGGACGGCCTCGTCACCGATTTCGCCATGCCGGGGATGGACGGCGGCCGGCTGGCGGCGGAGGCGCGTCGGGCGCGGCCGGACCTGCCGGTGCTGCTGGTCACCGGCTACACCCACGCGGCCGACGCCGTCGACGATCTCCCGCGCCTGCAGAAGCCCTTCCGCCAGGCGGAGCTCGCCGGGGCGGTGGCCGCCGCGCTGCATCCCGACGCGGACGCCTCCGCGGCGGCGGGCTAGTCTTTGGCGCGCTCCACGAACGAGCCGTCCTCGGTCATCACCACCACCTTCGTGCCGGCGGTGACGTAGGCGGGCACCATGGTGCGCACGCCGTTGGAGAGCACCGCCGGCTTGTAGGAGCCGGACGCCGTCTGGCCCTTCACCACCGGCTCCGTCTCGGTGATCTCCAGCGTGGCGCGCGCGGGCAGCTCGAGGGCGATCGGCACGCCGTCGTGCGTGGAGAGCTCCACCGTCATGCCGTCGGCCAGGTAGGCGGCGCTGTCGCCGACCATCTCCTCGGGCACGGTCAGCTGGTCGTAGTTGTCCGGGTTCATGAAGTGGTACCCGTCGCCGTCCTGGTACAGGAAGGTGTGCGGGCGCTGGTCGACGAAGGCGCGCTCCACCTGCTCGGTGGTGCGCCAGCGCTCGCTGACCTTCACGCCGTCGGAGATGCGGCGCATGTCGAGCTGGGTCACCGGCGTGCCCTTGCCGGGGTGGATGTTCTCCACGGTGAGCACGACGTAGAGCCGGCCGTCCATATCGACGACGGCGCCCTTGCGGAGCGAGGAGGCGGCGACCTTGGGCATAGGGTCCTTGTCGGCGCGCGTCTCCGCGGCCTTTTCTGAGCTGATCGGTTGCGAGGGTGTATAGCCCCGCAGCCCGCCTAGGCCACCCCTGCTCCCCATGACCGCCCCGCCCTGGTGGACGCCCGAGCGCCACGCCGCCCGGCGCCCGCGCCTCCTGGCGCGCAACCGCATCTCCGCGGCCGTCCGCGCCTGGTTCGCCGAGCGCGGCTTTGAGGAGGTGGAGACCGCCGCCCTGGGCGTGTCGCCGGGCAACGAGGCGCACCTGCACGCCTTTTCGACGGAGGCGGTCGCGCCGGACGGGACGCGGGCGCCCCTGCACCTGCGCACCTCGCCCGAGTTCGCCGCCAAGAAGCTGCTGGCCGCGGGGGAGAGCCGGATATTCGAGCTGGCCCGCGTGTGGCGCAACCGCGAGCGCGGCCCGCTGCACGCCCCCGACTTCACGATGCTGGAGTGGTACCGCGCCGGCGCGCCCTGGACCGTGCTGGTCGACGACGCCGCCGCCCTGCTGCGGCTCGCGGCCGACACGGCGGAGGCCGAGGCGTTCCGCTGGCGCGGGCGGACCTGCGACCCTCGCGCGGAGCCGGAGCGGGTCACGGTGGCGGAGGCCTTCGCGCGCTGGGCGGACGTCGACCTGCTCGCCACCGTCGGCGAGGACGGCGCCACCGACCGCGACGGCTTGGCCGCCCACGCGCGCGCCGCGGGCCTGCGCGTCGCGGACGACGACACCTGGTCCGACGTGTTCAGCCGCATTCTCACCGCGCGCGTCGAGCCGCGGCTCGGGATCGGCCGCCCGACCGTGCTGCACGCCTACCCCGCGCCGGAGGCGGCGCTCGCCCGCCGCACGCCGGGAGAGCCGCGCACGGCCGAGCGGTTCGAGCTCTACGCGTGCGGCGTGGAGCTGCTGAACGCCTTCGGCGAGCTCACGGACGCGGTCGAGCAGCGCCGCCGGCTCGGAGCGGAAATGGCCGAGATGCGCCGCGTGTACGGGACCGACTACCCGCTGGACGAGGATTTCCTGGCCGCGCTCGCCCACATGCCCGAGGCGAGCGGGGCGGCGCTGGGCTTCGACCGGCTGGTGATGCTGGCCACGGACGCCGCCCACATCGACGAGGTGCAGTGGACGCCCGTGGCGCCGTGCTAGAGGCGGCCGCCATGCCGGCCACCGCCACCCTCCGCTCGCCCGCCGACCTCGCCCGCGCGGGGCTGGTCGCCCCCGGGCGGCTCGCCGAGCTGGAAGCGGTGGCGGCGCGCTACGCGGTGGCGGTCACGCCGGCGATGGCGGAGCTGATCGACCCCGCCGATCCGCACGATCCCCTCGCGCGCCAGTTCCTGCCCGACCCCGCCGAGCTCCGCATCCTGCCGGAGGAGCGCGCCGATCCCGTGGGCGACGAGGCGCACAGCCCGGTGAAGGGGATCGTGCACCGCTACCCCGACCGGGTGCTGCTCAAAGCGACGCACACCTGCGCCGTCTATTGCCGCTTCTGCTTCCGCCGCGAGAGCGTGGGGCCCGAGGGCGCTGGCACGCTCACGCCCGCCGAGCTCGACGCCGCAATCGCCTACATCGCCGCGCGCCCGGCGGTCTGGGAGGTGATCCTCACCGGCGGCGACCCCCTGGTGCTCTCGCCGCGGCGCCTCACCGATCTCCTGCGCCGGCTGGAGGCGGTGGAGCACGTCAGGGTGGTGCGCCTGCACACGCGCGTGCCCTGCGTCGACCCCTCGCGCGTCACGCCGGAGCTGCTCGCCGCGCTCCGCTGCGAGGGCAAAGCCGTGTGGGTGGCGCTGCATGCGGACCATCCGCGCGAACTGACGCCCGCCGCCCGGGCGGCCTGCGCGCGGCTGGTGGACGCGGGCGTGCCCATGGTCAGCCAGAGCGTGCTGTTGCGCGGCGTGAACGACGACCCGGAGACCCTCGCCGCGCTCATGCGCGCCTTCGTCGAGACGCGGATCAAGCCGTATTACCTGCACCACGGCGACCTCGCCCCCGGCACCTCGCACCTGCGCACAACGCTGGACGAGGGCCGCATCCTGGTCCGCGCCATCCGCGGCGACGTCTCCGGCCTGGCGCAGCCCACCTATGTGCTCGACATCCCCGGCGGCCACGGCAAGGCCCCGGTCGGCCCCGACCACTGGGACGGCGCGACGGTGGAGGACCCGTGGGGCCGGCGTCACGCCTACCCTCCGGCCCCGTGACCCCGCCGGTGCGTGCGGCTTACCGACACGTGCCCACAACGCCGCACCCCCGCTAGAACGCGCGCCGGAAGGGGCGTGTCTTGCGGCTGTGGACCACAGGCGACCGGGTCGCGGCGCTGCGCGCCTACGACATCGTGGACACGCCCACCGAGGCGGCGTTCGACGACATCGTGGACCTCGCGCGCACCCTCACGGGCGCGCCCTTCGCCCTGGTGTCGCTCATCGAAGCCGACCGGCAGTGGTTCAAGGCGGCGCGCGGGACGGACCTGACGGAGACGCCCCTCTCCACCAGCTTCTGCAACCTGGCGGTCGAGGGCGAACTCGACCTGCTGGTGATCCCCGACGCCGCCGCCGACCCGCGCACCGCGGACATGGCGCTGGTGACCGGCGAGCCGCGTGTGCGCAGCTACGCCGGCGTATTGCTGCGCTCGTGGGAGGGCGTGCCCATCGGCACCGTCTGCGTGCTCGACACCGAGCCGCGGATCTTCCCGCCCGACATGCTGGCGAGCCTTCACAGCCTCGCGCGACAGGTCACCGCCCAGCTGGAGCTGCGGCGGGTGGCGGCGGAACGGCAGACGGCGCTGGCCGGCCTGCGCGAGGTGAACTTCGGCCGCGAGCTGGCCATGTCGGCCGCCCGCCTGGGCCGCTGGGACCACCAGCCCCTGGAGGGCCGGCGCTTCTTCGACGCCCGCGCCCGCGAGATCCTGAGCCTGGCCGACGGCGCGGACATCTCGGTGGCGGGTCTCCTGCCCACGATCGACCCGCACGATCGGCCACGGGTGGAGGAGGCGCTCAAGGCGGTGATGAGCCCCGACCGCGTCGGCCCCTACGACGTGCAGTTCCGCATCGGCCCGGAGCCGCGCTGGGTCTCCTGCATCGGCCGGACCCTGTTCGAGGACGGCGTGTGCACGCGCTTCTTCGGCGTGGTGGAGGACATCACCGAGCGCCGGCGGCTGGAGGAGCAGCGCGCCTACCTCACCGACGAGCTGAACCATCGGGTCAAGAACATCCTGGCGCTGGCGCAGTCGGTGGCGGACTCGACGCTGCGCACCGCCCCCGACGTGGGCGCCGCGCGCGAGGTGCTGGCGGGTCGGCTGCAGGCGCTGGGCCGCGCGCACGACGTGCTGCTCGCCCGCCAGTGGTCGGCGGCGTCGCTGCGCGAGGTGGCCGAGACCACCCTGGACGCCTCGGGCCTGGACTCCGCCCGGGTGGAGCTGGACGGGCCGGCCGTGCAGCTGGGCTCGCGCGTGGCCCTGCAGCTGGCGCTGGCGCTGCACGAACTGGCGACCAACGCCGGCAAGTACGGCGCCCTCGCCAACGACACCGGCCGCGTGGCGCTCACCTGGGCGGTGGAGGCCGACGAGGGCTCGCCGCGGCTGCGCCTCGACTGGGCGGAGCGGGGCGGCCCGCCCGTGTCCGCGCCGCGTCGGCAAGGGTTCGGCTCGCGGGTGATCGGCCGCGCTACTGAAGACGCGTTCGCCGGCCGGGTGGAGCTCGACTACGCCCCCGCCGGCCTGCGCTGGTCGGTGACGGCGCCGTTGGAGGGGCTGACTCCCTCCGAGGCCGGCTGACCGGCCCGCAGCCGGCGGCTCACCCGGCGACGCAGCGAAAGCGGTAGGCGCCGTCGTCGTCCCTGCGGTCGTACTGGGCGGAGCGCCCGAACTTCGCGCAGTGGCCCACGGCCAGGGGCAGCGCCTCCACGCGTGAGGCGAAGCCCGTCACCGCCACGCCGTCGGCGTCGCCGCGCACGCGGTCGCGGCCGGCCAGCCGGTCGCTCAGGCTCTCGCCCGACGCGCAGCCCGTGAGGAGACACAGCAACACCAGCGCCCGCATGTCCGTCTCCGATCCGTCGGGATGTGAACCGCGGCGGGCGCCAGCCGTTCCGCGGCGGCGCCTGGACAGGGCTTCGTCCGTCCCCGTCGGCCGCATCGTCGGAGGACGCCGCCATGTCCACGCCCGAACGCTGCCTCGCTCAGGCGCAGGAGGCCGAGCGGCTGGCCGAAGTCGTGTCCTACGAGCGCGACCGCACGCGGCTCCGGCGGCAGGCGGCCGAGTGGCGTGAGCGCGCCGCCGCGCTGCAGGCCGAGGAACCCCCGCCGGCGGAGGCGCCCCCGTCGCCGCTCCGCCGCCTCACGGAGGCGCTGTTCGGACCGCGTCGACCGCGTGGCGGGTAGGCCGGCGGACCGGCCGGTCGAGCTCAGGGAGACGGCCGCCGTCGACGTGCGGCGCGAGCCCGCGCCCCACCCCTGGCGCATCTCGCTCCGCGGCTGGGCGGAGCTGCTCTGGAGCGCGCTGAAGCAGGGGCTCAAGCATCGGGCGCCGTCGCAGGCGGCGGCCGCGGCGTTCTACGGCTTCCTCGCCTTTGCGCCGGCGGTGGCCGCCTTCGGCTCGGCCTACGGGCTGGTGGCCGACCCGCACCTGCTTCAGCACCGGCTGGACGCCTTCGCCGACGTGGCGCCCGCGGGCGTGCTGCGGCTGGTGCAGCGCGAGGTGCTGCGCTTCACGCAGGGGCCGCCGCTGCGGCTCGCCACCGCCGCGCTGAGCTTCGGCGCGTTCAGCTTGGCGAGCGCCACCTCCTCCATGCGCCAGATCATGATCGGGCTGGCCATCGCCTACCGCGTGGAGGACCGCCGGCCCTGGTGGATGCGGCGCCTGGTCAGCTTCGCCTTCGCCGCCGTGACGGGGCTCCTCACCGTCGCCGCCGCCGCGCTGGTCCTCAAGAGCGCCGACATGGACGACCATGGCTTCTGGGCGGTGGTGCGGATGGTGTCGCGGTGGGCGGCGCTGTTCGCCGCCTCGCTGGCCGCGCTGGCGCTGCTGTACCGCTACGGCGTGGGCCGGCCGAAGCGCGCGCGCTGGCGGTGGGTGACGCCCGGCAGCGCCCTGGCGGCCGGCGTCGGCCTGGCCACCAGCGCGGGCATGACGCTCTACCTGGCCCGCTTCTCCGCCTACGAGCGCAACTACGGCGGGCTGGGTTCGGTGCTGGGCCTGGTGGTGTGGCTGTGGGCGGGGCTGCTGGTGGTGATCGCCGGGGCCGAGCTCAACCGGGCGCTGGAGGACAAGACGTCGCTCGACACCGCCGTCACCGGGCGGACGCCGCCGCCCTCGTCGCCCTAGCGGCCCGCCGCCCCTCCGCCGCGCGCCAGAACACGAGCGTCGGCACGCCCACGGCGATGTCGCGCGCCCGCTTGAGCAGCGACAGGGCGATGGCCGTCTGCGGCGGCAGACCGAACAGCGGGCCGAGGAGCGCGTAGGCCGCCTCCTGCACACCCAGGGCGCCCGGGATCACGAAGCCGAAGCTCTTGGCGGCGTACATCAGGCTCTCCACCGTCAGCACGGCCAGCAGCGGCAGAGGCGCGCCCATCAGGCGCAGCATCCACCAGCTCACCAGCCCGCTGGCGATCCAGCCGACGCCGTGCATGCCGACGCTGGCCAGGAGACGCCCGCGGCGGCCGTAGGCGCGGTCCAGCTCCTGCTGCACGCCGATCGCGCCCTGGGCCGCGCCGGGCAGCCAGCGCTGCGCGATCGACGCCGCCCAGCCCACGCCGCGCCGCTGCATCACCGCAAAGCCCGCCGTCACCACGCAGCCCGCGACCAGGAGCGCCAGCCCGCCCCACAGCACGGTGGAACCGGCCACCGCCTCGCCGGCGGAGGGTTCCGCGCCGGGCCGCGTCAGCCGCCAGCCGAGCCCCGCCACGCCGCCCAGGGTGTAGAGCAGCTGCGCCGCCATCTCGGTGGTCAGGTCCACCACCAGCGACGCCCAGATCACCGCGGTGGGCAGCCGCACGGCGCGGGACGCCACGTCCGCCCCGACCACCAGCCCGCCGAACTGCGAGAAGGGCAGGAGATCGGCCGCCGCTTCGCGCACCGCGCGCGCCCAGGCGAAGCCCGGCAGCCGCGGCAGGTCGCCGCCCGCCGTCACCAGCATCCAGGCCGCGCCGAGGATCAGCAGCACGCCCAGCCACGCGCCGCAGACGCCGAGGAAGCCGAGCAGGCCGATGGAGGCGGCCGCCCCCAGCACCGCACGCCAGCCGAAGGCCACCGTCAGCCCGACCATCAACGCCAAGCCCAGCGTCAACCAGACCTGGCCCGCCCAGCGCCGGCGCGGTGGGGGAACGACGGGCGGAACGGCGTCGCTCACCGGGTCGGACGAACTGGCGGCGCCGCGGGCATGGCGGCTCGTAGCGCGCGCTCCCCGCCACCGGAAGGCGCGGCGTGGCGGCGGCCTGCTTGACCGTCCGCCGCGGCCGTGCGGAGACGAGGCCATGCCGCCGCTCCGCTCCGCGCTCCACCTGGCCGCCGTCCTGGCCGCGCTCGCCGCCGTCCCCGCCCGCGCGGCCGTCCACGAGCTCAAGGTCACGCCGCAGACGGTGACCTGGGGCCGCTACGACGCCGGTGCGAAGCCGGCGCTCACCGTTGCGGACGGCGACACGGTGATCGTGCACACCGTGCTGACCAACAGCCCCACGGGCCTGGAGAAGGCGGGCGTGAAGCCGGCCGACGTGGAGCCGGAGCTGCGCGACGTCTACGACCACGTGCCGGCCGAGGCGCGCGGGCCGGGCGGCCACGTGCTGACCGGGCCGATCTACGTGCAGGGCGCCCAGCCCGGCGACGTGCTGGAGGTGCGCATCGAGCGGATCGATCTGGCCATCCCGTACAGCTACAACGCCTTCCGCTACGGCGCGGGCCTGCTCACCGACGACTTCCTCGCCGGACGCACCAAGATCGTGCCGCTGGACCGCCGCACCATGACCGCCGCCTTCGCGCCGGGCGTGACGGTGCCGCTGCACCCGTTCTTCGGCTCCATGGGCGTGGCCCCGCCGCCCGAGGTGGGCCGGCTCGACTCCGCCCCGCCGACGGCGCTGAACGGCGGCAACATGGACGACCGCTCGCTGGTCGCGGGGACCACCCTGTACCTGCCCGTCAACGTGCCGGGCGCGCTGTTCTTCATCGGCGACGGCCACGCGGCCCAGGGCGACGGCGAGGTGGACATCACCGCGCTCGAGACCTCGCTGGTGGGCCGCCTCACCTTCCGCGTGCGCCACGACATCCGCGTGAAGCCGCCCTTCGCCGAGACGCCCACGAGCTGGATCGTGATGGGCTTCGACGACGACCTCGCCCACGCCACGCGCAAGGCGGTGCGGGCGGCCGTCGACTTCCTGCACGTGCAGAAGGGCCTGAGCCGCGAAGACGCCTACCAGCTGACCAGCGTGGCCGGCGACGTGGCCATCACCGAGATCGTGGACCGCAACAAGGGTGTCCACGTGGTCATCCCCAAGGCGCTGTTCACCGGCGGCCGCTGAGGCGAGGCATCGCCGAGCGCCTCCGCGGCGTTGCGGGGCGATGCCCTACTGGCCCCTCCTCTCCCGCAGCCTGGAGACGCTGCTCGGCGTCGGGCTCTCCGTCGTCACCCTGCTGGACGTGTTCGACACGGTGGTGGTGCCCGGCTTCACGCAGGGCTGGCTGCAGGCCGCGCGGCGCGTGCAGCGGCTGAGCCTGCCCCTGTGGCGGCGGCGGGCCAGGGGGCTGGACGGGCCGCCTCGCATCGACCGCGGGCTCGCACCGTTCATCTTCATCGTCACCTTCGTGCTGTGGATGAGCCTGCTGGTGGTCGGCTTCGGCCTGATCGCCTTCGGCTTGCGCGACAGCTACCGGCCGGTGGTCACCACCCTGCCGCAGGCGCTTTTCACTGCGGGCTCCGCGATCGTCACCATCGGCGAGAGCGGCCGCGAGGCGGTGGGCATGGCGCGGTGGGCCGAGCTGGTGTCCGGCTTCTCGGGGCTCGCGGTGATGACCATGGCCATCACCTACATCCTGGAGGTGCAGAGCGGGCTGCAGCGCCGCGACGCCGCCCTGGCCAAGCTCTCCACCACGGCGGGCCGCCCGCCCACGGGCATCGCCGTGCTGGAGACCTACGCCCGGCTCGGCGGCCGTACGGAGCTCGGCCTCTTCTTCCGCGAGTGGCGCGACTGGTCGGCGGCGACGCTGTACAGCCACGCCTCGCACCCGGTGCTCGCCTACTTCCGCTCCATCGGGTCGGAGATGGACTGGCCCCTGGCCGTCGGCGCGGTGCTGGACGCCGCCTCGCTCTATATCGCCTACGTGGACGACGGTGAGGAGGCGGGTGCGGCCACCCTGCTGCACCGCGACGGGGCGCGGCTCACGGCGGAGCTGGCGCGGTCCTTCGGCCTGGACGACCGCGACGCGGACCCGCTTTCCGAGGAGGACGGCGCGGAGCTGTGCCGCCGCCTCGGCGCCGCAGGCTACGCGACCGTCGAGGGCCGGCGCGGCCACGACCGCCTCGTCTCGCTGCGGCGCGACTACCACGGCCGGCTGGCGTCGCTGGCCGCGCACTTCGGCGTCGACGGGGTCAGCCTCAAGGCCTGAGGGCGCCGCGCCGGCCGCGGATCAGATGCCGCCGCCCTCGCCGACGGTCTCGGCCGGGTCGTCCCAGTCGGGCTCCAGCCGCGCCGCGAGCGCCGCGTCCACCAGGGCGGCGGCCGCCCCGGCGTCGAGCGCCGCGGCGTCGAGCCGGACCTCCGGCGCGGCGGGCGCCTCGTAGGGCGCGCTCACGCCGGTGAACTCGGCGATCTCACCCCGCAGCGCTCGCGCGTAGAGCCCCTTGGGATCGCGCCGCGCGCAGAGCTCGACGGGCGCGTCCACGAACACCTCCAGGAAGTCGCCGGCCGCGAACAGGGCGCGCGCGCCCTCGCGGTCGGCGCGCAGCGGCGAGATCAGCGACACGATCGCCACCGCGCCGCTCTCCACCAGCAGGCGGGCGGTCTCGGCGGTGCGGCGAATGTTCTCGGCGCGCTCGGCGGGCGAGAAGCCCAGGTCGCGGTTGAGGCCGTGGCGCAGGTTGTCCCCGTCGAGCACCAGGGTGCGCACGCCGCGCGCGTGCAGCCGCCGCTCCAGCGCGTCGGCGATGGTCGACTTGCCGGCGCCCGACAGCCCCGTGAGCCAGACGCAGGCGCCGCGGTGGCCGCTCATGCGCTCGCGGTCGACGCGGCGCACCGACAGCTCCTGCCGGTGCACGTTGGAGGCGCGCGACAGGCCGCCCTCGATCAGCCCTGCTCCGAGCGTCGCGCCCGAGCGCCGGTCGATCAGGATGAAGCCGCCGGTGCGCCGGTTCTGCGCGTACGGGTCGAAGGCGAGCGGCTCGGAGGCCAGGAGGTCGCAGCGGCCGATCTCGTTCAGCTCCAGCGCCGACGCGGGCGCCTCGGAGAGGTCGGCGACGTCCAGGCGCGAGCGCACGCGGGTGACGCGCACGGGCGTCACCGCGCCACCCAGCTTGAGCAGGTGCGAGCGGCCGGGGGTCAGCGCCTCGTCCGCCATCCAGATGATCCGGGCGGTGAAGTCGCGCCCCACCGCCGGCCGGCCGCGCGGGCCGGCCAGCAGGTCGCCGCGCGCCACGTCCACCTCCTCGGCCAGCGTCAGCGTGACGGCCTCGCCTGCGCGCGCCTCGTCGATGTCGCCGTCCAGCCCGATCACGCGCGCCACGGAGGTGGTGCGGCCCGACGTGGAGACCACGACGGCGTCGCCGGGGCGGACTGCGCCGGAGGCCACCGTGCCGGCGAAGCCGCGGAAGCCGGCGTCGGGCCGGTTCACGTACTGCACGGGCAGGCGGAACGGACCGGCCGCGGCGTCCGCCTCGTCGGCCGGGGCCTCCTCGAGAGCCGACAGCAGCGTGGGGCCGCCGTACCAGGGTGACTCGGGCGCGGGCCGCGCGAGGCCGCCGCCGGTGCGCGCCGAGACGGGGATGGCGGTCGCGTGCAGGCCCAGCGCCGCCGCCACCGGTGCGAAGGCGTCGGCGACGGCGCGGAAGACGGACTCGTCCCAGCCGACCAGGTCCATCTTGTTCACGGCCAGCACGACGCGGCGCACGCCCAGCAGGCTCGCCACCGCCGCGTGGCGGCGCGTCTGCGGCAGGAGCCCCTTGCGCGCGTCCACCAGCAGCACGGCCAGCTCGGCCGTGGAGGCGCCGGTGGCCATGTTGCGCGTGTATTGTTCGTGGCCGGGCGTGTCCGCGACGATGAAGGCGCGCTTCGCCGTCGAGAAGAAGCGATAGGCCACGTCGATGGTGATGCCCTGCTCGCGCTCGGCCTCGAGCCCGTCGACCAGGAGCGACCAGTCCGGCTCGGTCTTGCCGGCGCGCAGGCTGTCGCGGCGCACCTGCTCCAGCACGTCGGCGGGCACCGCGCCCGCCTCGAACAGCAGCCGGCCCAGCAGGGTGGACTTGCCGTCGTCCACCGAGCCGCAGGTGAGCACGCGCAGGAGGTCGCGCGCGTGGGGCGCCTCGATGTCGCGCCCGGGCGCGCCGCCGAAGTCGGGCATCAGAAGTAGCCCTCGCGCTTCTTGCGCTCCATGGAGGCGGTCTCGTCGGCGTCGATCAGCCGGCCCTCGCGCTCGCTGACGGCCGAGGTCCGGAGCTCGGCGAGGACGGCGTCGAGGTCGGCCGCCTCGCTCTCAACCGCCGCGGATAGGGGATAGTCGCCCAGCGAGCGGAAGCGCACACGCCGGGTCTCGACCGCCTCGCCGGGCGCGAGCGTCAGCCGCTCGTCGTCGCGCACGATCAGCCGGCCGTCGCGACGCACCACCGTGCGGGGCGCGGCGAAGTACAGCGGCACGACCGGAATGGCCTGCGCGCGCGTGTATTCCCAGACGTCGAGCTCGGTCCAGTTGGACAGCGGGAAGACGCGGCAGGTCTCGCCCGGACCGAGCCGCGTGTTCCAGTCCGCCCACAGCTCCGGGCGCTGCCGGCGCGCGTCCCAGGCGTGGCCGGGCGCGCGCACGGAAAATACGCGCTCCTTGGCGCGGCTCTTCTCCTCGTCGCGGCGCGCCCCGCCCACGGCCGCGTCGAAGCCGTGGAGGTCGAGCGCCTGCTTCAGCGCCTCCGTCTTCATCACGCGCGTGTGCTCGGCGGAGCCGGAGGCCATCGGCGACACGCCCGCCTCCACCCCCGCCCGGTTCACGTAGGTGATCAGCCGCGCGCCGTAGCGGGCGGGGACCGTGTCGCGGTGCGCGTACATGTCCCGGAACTTCCACGTCGTGTCGACGTGCAACAGCGGCATGGGCGGCGGCGCGGGCGCGAAGGCGCGCGCGAGAAGGTGCAGCAGCACCCCGGAGTCCTTACCGATCGAGTACAGCATCACCGGCCGTTCGAAGCCGGCCGCGGTCTCGCGCAGGATGTCCACCGCCTCGGCCTCGAGCCGTCGCAGGTGGGCGTCGAGCGCCGGTCGGAGGTGGAGGGCGGGTGCGGTCACGGGCGGCGGCGAGGTCGGGGAGGGCGGGCCGTCACCTGCGCCCGCCGGGTCGCCGTCGCAAGCGCCCTGCCGTCGCGGCGGTGTGAGCTTTTCTGCACACGGGCGTCGACGGGCTCCCACTGTGGAGCGGACCGTTGATCGATGTCGGTGCGTAGTTTCTCTCTCGCGCCGCCGAGCGAAGGTGGTTTGCCGGCGCGCGTGGTCGAGCCGATGTGTGCGGGGTCCGATGTCCTCCGCTTCCTCCTCCGCCGAACCCGCCAGCACCGCCGATGCGGCGGTGCGCGTGCGCGAGCTGAACGCGCTCTGGGGCGACGCGCCCGCCGACGAGGTGCTCCGCCACGTGGCGGGCGAGGCCTTCCCCGGCCGCACCGCGCTCCTGTCCTCGTTCGGGGCGGAGGCGGCGGTGGCGCTGCACATGCTGGCGCAGGTCGCGCCCGACACGCCCGTGCTGTTCCTCGACACCGGCATGCACTTCGGCCAGACCGCGCCCTACCGCGACGCCCTCGCCGCGCGGCTGGGGCTGACCGACGTGCGCGTGCTGTCGCCCGTCGCGGCCGCGGCCGCCGACCCCCGCGGCGACCTGTGGCGCACCGACCCGGACGGCTGCTGCGACCTGCGCAAGGTGCGACCGCTGGCGGCCGCCCTGCCGCAGTTCGACTGCCTGGTCGGCGGCCGCAAGCGCTTCCACGGCGCGGGGCGCGTGCGCCTGCCGCGCTTCGAGCTCACCGACGGGCAGGTGCGGCTCAACCTGCTGGCCGACTGGGACGCGGCCCGGCTGGAGGCCTACCGCCGCGCGCACGACCTGCCGCAGCACCCGCTCGCGGCGCAGGGCTTCCGCTCCATCGGCTGCTGGCCCTGTTCGCGCCCGAGCGAGGCGGAGGACGCCGACGTGCGTGCGGGTCGCTGGGCGGGGCGCGAGAAGACGGAGTGCGGCATCCACCTGCCCCGCCGCGCGGCCTAGGCGCTCAGCGCGCCTCTCCCACCGTGTCGGCCATGGCCGCGCCGCGCGCGCCGGGCGGGCGGGGGCCGCCGACGGTGGTGTCGACGGTGGTCTGGTGCTCGATCTCGGCGTTCAGCTCCGCGCCGACCAGCACTATGATCGTCGAGTACCAGAGCCAGGTCATGAAGCCGACCACCGCGCCCAGGGAGCCGTAGGTTTTGTTGAAGTTGGCGAAGCTGGAGACGTACCAGCTGAACAGCAGCGACGCCCCGAGCCACAGCACCGCGGCCAGCAGCCCTCCCGGCGTGATCCAGCGCCAGCGGGGCTGCGCCCGGCTCGGTCCGTAGCGGTAGACCACCGACAGCGCGAGCGCGAGCAGCCCCAGGAGCGCCGGCCAGCGCAGCGCCGCCAGCCACGCGCCGCCCGCGTCCACGTGCAAGAAGGCGAGCGCCGCCGGCGCCACCACCACCGCGCCGATCGCCACCAGGGCGAACACGATCCCGCCGAAGGTGAAGCCGAGCGTCAGCAGCGTCAGGTGGACGAAGCCGCGCGTCTCGCGCTCCTCGTAGGCGACGTTCAGGCCGTTGAAGAGCGCCTTCACCGCCCCGTTGCCGCTCCACAGCGACAGCAGCAGCGACACGCCGAAGGCGGCCCCCAGCTTGCCGCTGCCGCTGGAGGCGATGCGCGTCAGCTCGCCGCCGAAGAAGGTGACGATGTCGCGCGGCACGAAACCGGACAGCAGGGACAGCTGCTTGGCCACGTCGTGCCGGTCGAAGAACAGGCCATACAGGGAGACGAACGCGGCCAGCGCAGGGAACACGGCCAGCAGGCTGAAGAAGGTGACGCCGCCCGCGGTGGCCATGATCTGGTCGTTGTTGAAGTTGGTCCAGGTGCGCTTGAGGATGTCGCGCCAGCCGCGCGGAGGGATCGCCAGCGGATGCTCCGCCCGCCGCCCTCGCCCGGGCTCGGCGGCCGCGACCGTCTCCGCGACGGCCGCATGGGTGGGCCGCCCGGGAGCGAGCGCCACGATCAGCCCCGCCGCGATGAAGAAGCCCAGCGCGTCCAGCACGCCCGTGCGCGGCGCAGGGCGAGGCTTCGGCTTGCGGCCGCGCCGATCCGCCTTGCGCGGCGGCTTGGCCGCCGTCTTCGCCGGCTTCGCCTTCAGGAGCTTGGGCGGGAACAGGCCCGCGGCGCCCCGCTTCGCCTTGCGCGCCGGCGCGGACCTCTTCGCCGTCCGTCCGACCGTGGCCGCCCCGCGATCGACGCCGTCGGCGACCCCTCGGAAGGCCTGGCGGACGAAGCGGCGCAGCGTCATGTCGGTCCCGGACAGCCCGCGGGCGCCTCGCGCCCACTCCCGCCACGCTTAAGGCGGCAGCGGGCGCGGCCGTTCCGCGCAGCGCGGTTGCCGCTGCGAGCCGCCTCGCGCACATGCCCCCGCCATGACCGCCCCCGGCCGTCTGCAGGCGATCCGCCGCCACCCTGTGAAGGGCTTCACGCCCGAGCGCCTGGCAGCCGTGGCGCTGGAGACCGGCCGCCCCTTCCCCTGCGACCGCCTGTTCGCCGTGGAGAACGGGCCGTCCGGCTTCGATCCCGCCGCGCCGGCGCATGTGTCGAAGGCGCGCTTCACCGCCCTGGCGCACGTGGCGGCCGTGGCCCGCGCCCGCACCGCCTACGATGAGTCCACCGGCGTGCTCACCGCGGAGGTCGAGGGCCGCGAGCCTTTCCTCGGCCGGCTGACGGAGCCCGTCGGCCGCGCCGCCTTCGCCCGCTGGCTCGACGCCTTCCTCCAAGCCGCCGAGCCGGAGTCCGTGCGCGGCCCGCTGCAGGTGGTGAGCGCCCCGGGCCACAGCTTCACCGACGACCCGCGCGGCCAGATCTCGCTGCTCAACCTCGCCACCGTGCGCGAGCTGGGCGAGCGCGTGGGCGAGCGCCTCGACCCCGAGCGCTTCCGCTGCAACCTGCACGTGGAGGGCTGGCCCGCCTGGGCGGAGATGGAGCCGGCGGAGGGCGTCGCCTTCACGATCGGCGGCGCGCGCCTGCGGATGCTCAAGCCCATCCGGCGCTGCGCGGCCACGCACGTCGATCCGGCGACGGGCGTGCGCGACCTGGACGTGGTCTCCGCGTTGCGCACGCACTACGGCCACATGTTCTGCGGCGTGTACCTGACGGTGGAGCGCGGCGGACGCGTGGCCGAGGGCGACGCCGTGGCGATCGGAGAGGAGCAGCGCGCATGACCAACCTCGTGAAGGCGTGGACCGGCGCCCGCGACCGGCTCAAGGCGGCCAAGGTGGACAGCCCGGTGATCGATGCGCGCCTGCTGGTGGAGGCCGCCACGGGCGCCTCGCGCACCGATATCGTCACCGACCCGTACCGCGAGGTGCCGCCCGAGGCGCTGGCGACCCTCGACGGCTACCTGGAGCGCCGCAGCCGCCGCGAGCCGGTCAGCCGCATCCTGGGCCGCAAGGGGTTCTGGAAGATCATGCTCCAGGTGACGCCCGACGTGCTGTCCCCGCGCCCTGACACGGAGACGGTGGTGCAGGAGGCGCTGGCGTCCTTCGACGAACACCGCCGCTTCGACGTGCTGGACCTGGGCGTCGGCTCGGGCGCCATCCTCCTGGCCATCCTGGCCGAACGGCCGCTGGCGCGGGGCCTCGGCACGGACGTGTCCGACGACGCCCTGGCGGTGGCGCGCGACAACGCCGCGCACCTGGGGCTGGAGGGCCGGATGGCGCTGATGCGCGGCGACTGGACGGAGGGCATGGCCGACGCCTCGTTCGACCTCGTGGTCTCCAACCCGCCCTACATCCCCGAGGGCGACATCCCCGGCCTCGACCCCGAGGTGCGCGACCACGACCCGCACCTGGCCCTGAGCGGCGGGGCGGACGGGCTGGACCACTACCGCCGCCTCGCGCCCGAGGTGATGCGCGTGCTGCGGCCCGGCGGGCGCTTCCTGCTGGAGATCGGGCATGACCAGTCCGCGGAGGTGGAGGCGCTGATGCGGGCGGCCGGAGCGGAGGAGGTGCGGACGGTGAAGGACCTCTCCGACCGGCCCCGAGTGGTCGCGGGCGCGAGAAAACCCTTGGAGAACGCCGCCTAGCCCGCTACACCTGCCGTGTTCCACCGGCCGCGCGAAGGCGGCGGGGGGTTCGGACGGGCGGCGGAAGACTTCGCACGCGGGCCGAATCCGGGAACGCTGAACCAGCGGCTCCAACCTGAACGCGGGACCGGTCTTCCGGCTCGCCGAGCACCTAGAACCAGGCTCAAGCCGCGCACATCCAAGAACCAGTCGCCCGCCGTCGCCTCCGGCGCGGGGGAGCGGCGCTCACGGCGCAGAACCGATGCGGGATTTCAAGGGCATGAAGCGGCAGCGCGGGCGCAACCGCGGCGGCGGCGGAGGCCAGGGCGGCGGCGGGGGCGGCGGCAAGCCGCAGCACAACATCAACCGCGCCTTCGACAGCCAGGGGCCGGACAACATCCGCGTCCGCGGCAACGCCCAGACCGTGTACGAGAAGTACCAGGGGCTCGCGCGCGACGCGACGCTGGCCGGCGACCGCGTGCTGGCCGAGAACCACCTGCAGCACGCCGAGCACTACTTCCGCACGCTGCGCGCCATCCAGCCCAACCGGGCCGCGAGCGAGATCGTCAGCCGCGACAGCCTGAGCTCCAACTACGACATCGACTTCGAGGACGAAGCCGTCGAGACCGCCATGGAGGAGGCCGACGCCCAGGCCGCCGCCCGCACCGCCGAGGCGCTGAACCAAGCCGCCTCCGCCCCGGCCGAGGGTGAGACCGCTTCGGGCGGCGGCGGCGACCAGCCCCGCTTCGACCGCGGCCAGGGCGACCAGCAGCCGCGCCGCGAGTGGCGCGACCGCCCCGAGCGCCAGGACCGTCCGCAGGGCGAGTTCCGCGACCGCAACTTCAACGACCGCGGCGACCGCCAGGACCGTCCCCAGGGCGAGCGCCAGGATCGTCCGCAGGGCGAATTCCGCAGCGACCGTCAGGGGCAGGGTCAGGGCCAGGAGCGCCAGGGCCAGGACCGTCAGGGCCAGGGCGAGTACCGCGGCGATCGCCCGCGCTTCCGCGACCGGGACGACCGCTTCCGCGACGGGCGCGAGCCGCGCCCTGAGACCGCCGGCGATCGCCCGGTCCGTGACGACCGCCCCTTCGAGCCCCGCGGCGACCGTCCGCGCTTCCGCGACCGCGACGACCGTTCCACAGACGGGCGCCGCTTCGAGCCGCGCGAGGGCGAGGCCGCTCCGGCCGCCGCCTCGGCCGAGAACGCCGCGCCCGAGGCCGCCCGCACCGAGCCGCGCGCCGAGCCCGTGCTGCGCAGCGAGGACGGCGGCGTCAGCCAGCTGCCCGGCTTCCTGCAGTCCACCGCCGTCCCGCCGACGGCGGTGTCCGGCGAGGAGGGCGAGCGCGCCCGTCGCCCGCGCCGCCGCCGGCCCCGCGAGGACGGCGAGGCGCCCGCCGCCGCGCCGGAGGTCGAGGAGGCCTAGCCTCCCCGGCCCCGGTCGTCGCGGGACGCCGCGGACCCTTCCCGTCGACACCGCGTTGGCAGGTCCCCCCCGCCGACCGGAACCGCTCGCATGCCCCGCTTCACGTCCAAGCCCCTGACCGATCAGGTGGTGGTCGTCACCGGGGCGAGCTCCGGCATCGGGCTGGCCACCGCGCGCATGGCCGCCGAGCGCGGCGCCCGCGTGTTCCTGATCGCCCGCAACGCGGAGGCCTTGGCCGAGGTCGTCGCCGGCATCACCGCGGCGGGCGGCGAGGCCGACCACGCCGAGGCCGACGTGGGCGACCGCGACGCCCTGGAGCGCGCCTTCGACGCGGCGGTCGCGCGCTTCGGCCGGATCGACACGGTGGTGGGCGACGCCGGCGCGGCGGTCTACGCCGACCTCCTCACCATGCCGCGCGACGCGCACGAACGCATGTTCCGAACCAACTACTGGGGCGCTGTGAACACCGCCGAGCTGGCTGTGCCGCGCCTGCGGGCCGGCGGCGGCGGAGCGCTCCTGATCGTCGGCTCCATCGCCTCCGACATGGGTTCGCCGGTGATGGGCGCCTATGCCGCGACCAAGCACGCGGTGAAGGGCTACGTGGACTCGCTGCGGATCGAGCTGAACCGCGACCGGATGCCCGTGCGCCTCACCCTGGTGAAGCCGGCCGGCATCGCCACCCCGCTCGACGAACATGTGGAGACCTACATGGGCGGCGCGGCGCGCATCCCGCCGCCGACCTACGCGCCCGAGGTGGTGGCCGCCGCCCTGCTGCGCGCCGCCGTGCACCCGTTCCGCGAGATCACGGTGGGCGGGGTGGGCGAGGCGCAGATCCTGTTCGCGACCCACTTCCCCGGCCTGTACGCCCGCCTCGCCGGCGGCCTCACGCCCGTGCTGACCGATAAGACGCGGCCGCAGGGGCCCGACTCCGACCTGGACCACCCCACCACCGGCGGCGAGACGGCCACCCGCCGCGCCGCGCCCGGACGCAACTTCAGCATCTACACTGCGGCGACGCTCCATCCGGCCCTGGCGGCGGCGGCGGCCTTGGGCGCCGGCGCGGCGCTGGCCGGCGCGGTGGGCGCGGCGAACGAGGCGCGGCGGAGGCGTCGCGCGCCGATCGAGCGGCTACGCCGCCTGGGCCGCTGACGCCCGCGGAGCGAGGGCACGGAACGCCTCCGCCGCGAGCTCGAAGGAGCGGATGCGGGCGGCGGGGTCGTGGATCTGGCCGGTGACCATCACCTCGTCCGCGCCCGTGCGCGCGACGAATGCGGCCACGCCCGCGCGCACCGTCTCCGGCCCGCCCACCACCGAGCAGCTCAGCGCTCCGTCCAGCATCCGCCGGGCCATGGGATCGAGCCCCTCGGCATAGCCGGCCTGCGGACGGGGGAGCTTGCCGGGACGTCCGCTGCGCAGGTTCACGAACGCCTGCTGGAGCGAGGTGAACAGCACCTCGGCCTCCCCGTCCGTCTCCGCCGCGAACACGTTGAGGCCGAGCATCACGTGAGGGCGCGCAAGCTGATCCGAGGGGCGGAACTGCGCGCGGTACAGCGCCACGGCGCGCTCCATCTCGGCCGGCGCGAAGTGGCTGGCGAAGGCGTAGGGCAGCCCCAGCGCCGCCGCGAGCTGCGCCCCGTAGGTGGAGGAGCCCAGGATCCAGATCGGCACCTTGCGCCCCTCGCCGGGGATGGCGCGGACCGCCTGGCCCGGCTGGGCGGGGCGGAACCAGGCCTGCAGCTCCATCACGTCCTGCGGGAAGCCGTCCACGTCCGACTGCAGCGTGCGGCGCAGCGCCTGGGCGGTCAGCTGGTCCGAGCCCGGCGCGCGGCCGAGGCCCAGGTCGATGCGGCCGGGGAACAGGGCGTCGAGCGTGCCGAACTGCTCGGCGATCACCAGCGGCGCGTGGTTGGGCAGCATGATCCCGCCCGCGCCGACGCGGATGTGCGAGGTCGCCGCCGCCACCTGGCCGATCACCACGGCGGTGGCCGAGCTGGCGATGCCCGGCATGTTGTGGTGCTCGGCCAGCCAGTAGCGGCCGAAGCCCGCCGCCTCGGCGGCGCGCGCCAGCTCCACCGTGTTGCGCAGCGCCTGGGAGACGTCGCTCCCTTCGGGGACGGGGCACAGGTCGAGGACGGAGAACGGGGTCATGGCTTTCAGATAGGAAGCCCGCCGCGTCGGGTCAGTCCTCGATCGCCGCGTACACCAGGCTGCGGAGCTGGGCGCGGAAGTTGTAGGTGGTCGACGGCATCAGCTGTGTCAGGAACACGACGTACAGGTCCTCGATCGGGTCCACCCAGAAGGCGGTCGAGGCGGCGCCGCCCCAGTAGTACTCGTCCTCGCAGGCGTAGCCGGCGGCGACCCCGTCCATGGTCGAGGCGAAGCCCAGGCCGAAGCCGACGCCCACGGGCAGGGTCTCGCTGAAGCTGTCGAGCGCCAGGGTGGAGAGGTCGCCGCCGCCGGGCAGGTGGTTGGCGGTCATCAGGTCCAGGGTTCGCGGGCCGATGATGCGCTCGCCGTCGGCCGCGCCGCCGCAGCGGAGCATCTCGCAGAACCGGCCGTAGTCCTCGAGCGTGGAGACCAGGCCGCCGCCGCCGGAGAGGAAGGTCGGCGGCTGCAGGAAGGGGCTCTTCTCCGGGTCGTCGACCAGCTTCAGCGACTTGTCCGCGCCGCGCGAGTAGCAGGCGGCGAAGCGGTCGCGCGCGCCCTCCGGCACGGAGAAGCCGGTGTCGTGCATGCCCAGCGGCTCGAAGATCTCCTCGCGCAGGAAGGCGTCCAGCTTGCGGCCGGAGAGGCGCTCGACCAGGGCGCCCACCACGTCGGTGGCGAGCGAGTACATCCACTTCGTGCCGGGCTGGTACTTGAGGGGCGCCTGGGCGAGCTTGCCCATGAACGCCTCCAGGTCCTCCGCCGGGTCGCGACGGATGCGCAGCGCCTTGTAGGCGGCGTCCACCGGGTCGCCCGAGCCGGGCGCGCCCACCTGCTCCAAGAGGCCGCCGTAGGTCAGGCCGGCGGTGTGGCTCAGCACCTGGCGGTAGGTGATCGGCGAGGCGGCGGGCTCGGTTCGCATGGCCTCGCCTTCGCCCTCGACCCACACCTTGGACTCGCGGAACTCCGGGAAGGCCTTGGAGATCGGGTCGTCGAGCTGGAAGGCGCCGCGCTCCCACAGCGTCATCAGCGCCACCGACGCGATCGGCTTGGTCATGGAGTAGATGCGCAGCACCGCATCGTCGCCCATGGGCTTGGACCGCTCCACGTCCATGAGCCCGATCGAGCGGCGGTAGGCCACGTGGCCGTGGCGGGCCACCAGCACCTGGCAGCCGGCGATCTTGCCCGGCGCGACGTAGCTGCGCTCCAGGAACTCGCCGATGCGCTCCAGGCGCTCGGCGCGCATGCCCGCCTTGCGCGCGCTCTTCCCCTGACCCATCCGCTCAGCGTCCCTTGGCGTAGGCGGCGGCCTGCTCGCTCACGAGCCTGGTCATGTCGCCCATGGTCAGGTTCATGTCGATCAGGTGCAGGCCCCAGTCCTTCAGGATGGTCCCGCCCACGTTGACGTCGCCCGTGCGCTCCGCCGCGTCGCGCCGCACGTCCGCCGGGTCGGGGTCCACCGTCACCGACAGGTAGCTGAAGCCGCCGGCGTTCACGCACTCGGCCGAGTACAGGCCGGGGGTCGAGGCGAAGGCGGTCTTCAGCGGCGGCTGGCCGGCGACCCAGCGCGGCGCCTCGCCGGGCACGCCGGTGATGTTGTCGCTGCTGGCGGTCATGAACGGGTGCAGCTCGGCGCGGCCGCCGCCCAGGGCCGCGGGGTTCACGCAGGCGGCCACCTGGCCGGGCGCCACGGGCGGGCCGCCGGGCAGGGCGGCGATGCGGCCGAAGCGCGAGTTGGCGGGCGGCGGCGAGGTGGCGCGGAAGCTGGCGAACGCCACCACGCACCCGGTCTGCCCGGCCTTGCGGCACAGGGGCGTGGCCTTGAACGCGCCCCCCACGTCCGCGCCCGCCGGCAGCGCCAGGCTGGTGCCGCCGAGGATGGCGGAGACCAGGCGCTTCTGCACCGGCTTGCCGTCGATCTCCTCCTTGATCAGGCGCGTCAGCACGCCCGAGCCCTGGCTGTGGCCGATCAGCACGAAGCCGCGGCCGCCGTTGTCGTGGGCCAGGTAGTCGTTCCAGGCCGCCTTGACGTCCTGATAGGGCAGCTCGCGGTCGGCGGCGACGGGCCGGCCCTGCATGGCGGCCTGCAGCGCCGTCAACGTCACCTGCCGGTACATGGGCGCGTAGGTGCGGCACACCGAGCCGAAGCGGGCGAACTGCTGCTGCACCACGCCGCGCTCCTCGGGCCCGGGCGTCAGGTCGCTGTTGGGCGTCGTGTCATGGCTGACCGTCGGATAGACGTAGAAGCAGTCCACCGACGGCGCCGCGGCCGCCTTGTAGGCGACGGGCGAGAGCTGGCCCTTGGCCGTGACGCGGGTGGCCGTCAGGTCGGCCGCGCCGCAGGCGTCGGCGCGGCCCGGACGGCAGAGCCAGTTCGCGCCGCTCCGGTAGTCGGGCGGGGAGGGCGTGGGGCCGGGTGCGGCGCCCTGCGGCTGCGGCGACTGCGCGGACGCGGCGGCGGACAGGGCGAGCGCGAGCGCGGCGGCGCCGAGGGCGGACGTGCGGATCAAGTCGGGTCTCCTCCGGGACCGGGCGTCTGCGCGCCCTGGCGTGATGGATCGAACAGGCCCGCTTTCCTGAACGCCGTCAACTTGGCGGCCGCCTCCCCACCCTTGCGGGAGCGCGCGCCTCCCCCGACATTCGACCCATCAAGGAGAGTTGAGTTTGCCCGAGATCTTCGACGGCCTGGAGGTGCCCGGCGCCTTCCGTCCCCGCCACGGCGCCTACGCCTTCGACGTCGATCAGGTGCTGCGCTCGGTCGTGGCCCTGCAGGCGCGCGTGCCCTCCGACGCCTTCACGGCGGAGGTGCTGGGCACCGAGCGGGTCGGCAACGCCGTGGTGATCGGCCCCGACCGCGTGCTCACCATCGGCTACCTCGTCACCGAGGCCGAGGAGGTGACGCTCACCACGCGCGACGGCCGCGACGTGTCCGCCCACGTGCTGGGCGTGGACACCGACACCGGCTTCGGCCTGCTCCACGCGCTGGAGCCCCTGGACCTGCCCGCCCTGCCGCTCGGCGACAGCCGCCGGCTGAAGCGCGGCGCGCCCGTGATCGTGGCGGGCGCCGGCGGGACCAGCCACGCGCTCGCCGCCGCCGTGACCGCGCGCGAGCCCTTCGCCGGCTACTGGGAGTACGCGCTCGACGCCGCGCTGTTCTCCGCGCCTGCGCACCCGCACTGGAGCGGGGCGGCGCTGATCGGCGAGGCGGGCGAGCTCCTGGGCATCGGCTCGCTGCACGTCGAAGGGCGCGACGAGGGCGGCGGCAAGAAGCGCGGCGAGGACGCCGAAACCAAGCAGCAGAACATGTTCGTGCCGATCGAGCTCCTGCCGCCGATCCTGGACGACGTCGCCTCCGGCCGCCTGGCGCACGAGCCCCGCCCGTGGCTGGGCGTGTTCTGCCAGGAGATCGACGGGCACGTGGTGGTGATCGGCACCTCGCCCAACGCGCCGGCGCGCAAGGCCGAGCTCGCCCGGGGCGACATCGTGCACGCCGTGGCGGGCGAGGTGGTGACCGACCTGGGCGACTTCTACCGTCGGGTCTGGGCGCTCGGCCCTCCCGGCGTCGACGTGCCCCTGGTGCTGCAGCGCGAGGGCGACGTGTTCGGCGTGACCATCACCTCCGCTGACCGGCGCAAGCTCCTCAAGGCGCGCCGGCTGAACTAGCCGACGTCAGCGTCCCGCGCGCTCGCAGAAGGCCTTGGCCGGCTGCAGTGCGCCGGGCACGACGCCGCGCAGGCTCTGCGACTTGAGCAGGCGCACGCCCACCTCGGCGTCCTTGCGCCAGACCACGTGCGCCCGGTGGCCGATCCAGTTCAGCGGGTCGGCGAGCACGAAGTCGTCCGGCAGGGTCTGGCCGCCACGCACGCGCAGCCGGGCCCCGCCGTCCGACAGGTTGAGGATCAGCACGGTGGCGGCCAAGCCGTCGGGACGGAACGCCTGTCCGTCGCGCATCACCGCGGCGCGCGGCGATATCCTGCGGTCCAGGACGGAGGCGGGCAGCGGGGCGAGGGCGGCGGCCTGGGCGGGCATGTCGCCACCCTAGCCGTCGAGGGTTAATGCCCCTTGATCTCGTTCCCGGTGGGCGCCGCGACTGGTCGGCACAGGGCCTCCCCGCCCTGGCCGGGGGTGCGCGGCAGGCGGAACAGGAACGAACCGGGCGCGCACTGCGCCACCACCGTGTTGTCCGGCCCGCTCTGCGTGGAGGCGGCCAGGGGTGAGGTCTTGTCGGTCGTGCCCAGGCCGGCGATGCGCTCGTCCTGCGCCTTCACCTTGGCGGAGAGCTGCGCCACCTGCTCGCCCAGGCTTTGGATGCGCTTGTCCTCCGCCTTGTTCGCCTTGCCTTCGCCGCAGCCGGCGAGACCGACGACCACCGCGCCGAGGAGGAGGAAGAGGCCGACGGACGGCCCCCGCGGGCGTACGGTGGAGGGGATCATGGACGGGTCTCCGAGGGCGCGGCAGCTCGCAAACGCGCGGCGCGGGCGGGCGTTCAGTGCGGAACGGGCCGGACCGCGCCCGCGTTCGGCCCGAGCTTGGCGGGTACGAGGGAGCGGTGGCGGACGACTTCCTGATCTTCCGCCCCGACGACGTGGACCTCGCCCGCTCGCCCCTGCGCGGGCCCGGCGGGCTTCCGCCCGACGAGCCGACCTACGTGCTCGGTGCGTTCAACCCGGGCCTGACGCGCCTGCCCGACGGCGACCTGCTGCTGATGGTGCGCGTGGCCGAGGCGCTGCGCGAGCCCGTGCGCGACGGCGCCGTGCGCTCGATCCGCTGGACGCCGGAGGGCTACGCGCTCGACGCCTTCCCGCTGGAGACGGTCGACGGGGGCGACCCGCGTCAATTCGAGCTGCTCCACCGGCCGAACCTGCCGCGGCTCCTGGGCCTGACCTCCCTGTCGTGGCTCCTGCCCGTGCGGCTCTCGCCCGACGGGTGCGCCGTGCGCGAGGTGATGTACGACCGGGCGGTCACGCCAGCGGCCTCGTTCCAGGCGTGCGGGGTGGAGGACGCGCGCATCTCGCGCATCGACGGCCGCTGGTGGATGACCACCTGCGCCGTCTCCGCCGAGCGGCTCGGCACGGCGCTGTACAGCTCGGCCGACGCCCTGGACTGGCGGCCGGAGGGGCTCGTCCTCGACCACCTGAACAAGGACATGCTGCTGTTCGAGGGCCGCATCGGCGGGCGCTACTGGGCGCTGACCCGACCGTTGGGCGAGGTGTGGTTCGCCCCGCCACCCGACAGCCCTTACGCGGGCGGCCCGTCGATCAACTTCGCCACCTCGCCCGACGCCCTGCACTGGAAGCCGACCGACGCGCCGGGCCTGCGCCCACGCAAGGCGGCCACCGCGGTCGCCAAGATGGGCGGCGGCACGCCGCCCGTGCTCACGCCCGAGGGCTGGCTCACCCTGTGGCACGGCGTGGAGCCTCGCGAGCGCGTGGGCGTCTACCGCACCTACTGGTCGCTGCTGGACCGCGACGACCCCACCCGCGTGCTCCGCCACGAGGACGAGACGCCGGTGCTGGAGGCGCGGTCCCTGCTCACCGACCCGCTGGGCCACCTCATGTACCTGCCGACGCCGGTGGTGTTCACGACGGGCCTGGTGGACGGCGGCGACCACTGGATCACGGCCTCGGGGGAGGCCGACCTCGCCTGCCGCATGACCCTGATCCCCAAGGCGCGCTTTGCATGAGCCGCGACCGCGAGCCCTGGTGGAAGGCGGGCGTGATCCACCAGGTGTACCCGCGCTCCTTCCAGGACACGGACGGCGACGGCGTCGGCGACCTCGCGGGGATCGAGCGGCGGCTGCCCTACCTGGCGGACCTCGGCGTGGACGCTGTCTGGATCAGCCCGGTGTTCCCCTCGCCCATGGCCGACTTCGGCTACGACGTGGCCGACTACTGCGGGATCGACCCGTGCTTCGGCACGCTGGCCGACTTCGACCGCCTGCTCGCCTCGGCCCGCGCCCACGGCCTGAAGGTGCTTCTCGACCTCGTGCCCAACCACACCTCCGCCGAGCACCCCTGGTTCCAGGAGAGCCGCGCCTCCCGCACCAACCCGAAGCGCGACTGGTACATCTGGCGCGACCCCAAGCCGGACGGCTCACCGCCCAACAATTGGATGAGCGACTTCGGCGGCTCCTCCTGGGAGTGGGACGCCGCCACCGGCCAGTTCTACCTCCACGCCTTCCTGCCCGAGCAGCCCGACCTGAACTGGCGCAACCCCGAGCTGCGCGCCGCCATGCTGGACGTGCTGCGCTTCTGGTTCGACCGCGGCGTGGACGGCTTCCGCATCGACGTCCTGTGGCACGTGATCAAGGACGCGCAGTTCCGCGACAACCCGCCCAAGCCCGGCCACGTCCGCCGCATGGGCGAGCTGTTCGATCAGGTGCAGCTGCACAACACGAGCCAGCCCGAGGCGCACGAGGTCGCCGCCGAGCTGCGCGCGGTGGCCGACAGCTACCCCGGCGACCGCGTGCTGATCGGCGAGATCTACCTGCCCGTCCAAGAACTGGTGACCTGGTACGGGCCGCCCGAGCGGCCGGAGGTGCTGCCCTTCAACTTCGCCCTGATCAACGCCGACTGGGACGCCCGCACCCTCCACGCCCTGATCGCCGAGTACGAGGCGGCGCTCCCGCCCGGCGCCTGGCCGAGCTGGGTGCTGGGCAACCACGACCGCCCCCGGATCGCCACGCGCGTCGGCGAGGCGCAGGCCCGCGTCGCCGCCGTGCTGCTGCTGACGCTGCGCGGCACGCCGACGCTGTACTACGGCGACGAGCTCGGCCTCGCCGACGTCTCCATCCCGCCCGACCGCGCGCGCGATCCCGCCGAATTGCGCCAGCCGGGCGAGGGCGTCGGCCGCGATCCGGTCCGCACGCCGCTGCCGTGGACGGGCGCCGCCCCGAACGCCGGCTTCACCACCGGCGAACCCTGGCTGCCGCTGAACGCCGACTGGCGCACGCGCAACGTCGCGGCTCAGGAGGGCGACCCCCGCTCCATGCTCAACCTCCACCGCGCGCTCCTGCGCCTGCGCCGCGCGCACCCGGCGCTCAGCCTCGGCGACCTCGAGCTCCTGCCCGCGCAGGACGCCGTGCTCGCCTACGGTCGCCGCCACGGCGACGACCACGCCTTCGTGGCGCTGAACCTCACGGCGGCGCCCGTCGCGCTCGCCCTGCCGGCCTGGGCGCGCGCGCTGCCCGTGCGCCTGTCCACCGTCGCGGGCGACCCGTCGCGCGCCGGCCCCGAGCTCCACCTGCGGCCCGACGAGGCCGTGGTGCTCGCGGCGTCCCCGCTGTGAGCGCGCTCAAGGTCGCCATGCTCGCGCCGATCAGCTGGCGCACCCCGCCGCGCACCTACGGCCCGTGGGAGCTGGTCACCTCGCTCCTGACCGAGGCGCTGGTCGCCCGCGGCGTCGAGGTCACCCTGTTCGCCACGCAGGACTCGCACACGTCGGGCACGCTCGCCGGCGTCGTCGCGCGCGCCTACTCCGAGGACCCGACCGTCGACGCCAAGGTGTGGGAGGCCATGCACGTCGCCTACGTCTTCGAGCGCGCGGGCGAGTTCGACATCATCCACAACCAGGCCGACTTCGTGCCGCTGGCCTTCTCGCGGCTGGTGGACACGCCGGTGGTGACCACCATCCACGGCTTCTCCAGCCCGCGCATCCTGCCGATCTTCCGCGCGTACCAGGACCGCGTCGCCTACGTGGCCATTAGCGACGCCGACCGCGCGCCCGGCCTGCGCTACGCGGCCACGATCCACCACGGCGTCCCGCTCGACGACTTCCCGTTCGTCGGCGAGCCGGGTCCGGACCTGCTGTTCTTCGGCCGCATGCACCCCGACAAGGGAGCCGCCGAAGCGATCGCGTGCGCCCGCGCGGCGGACCGGCGCCTGCTCATGTGCGGCATCGTGCAGGACGAGGGTTACTTCGCCCGCGAGGTCGAGCCCGCCATCGACGGCGACCGCGTCCGCTACGTCGGCCCCGTGGGCGGCGTCGCGCGGACCGACGCCCTGGGGAACGCCTCCGCGCTGCTGCACCTGATCAACTTCGACGAGCCGTTCGGCCTGTCGGTGGTGGAGGCCATGGCCTGCGGCACGCCCGTGATCGCCACCCGCCGCGGCTCCATGCCCGAGCTGATCGCGCACGGCGTCACCGGCTTCCTGGTCGACTCCGTCGAGGAGGCGGTCGCCGCCGTGGAGCGCCTGCCCGAGATCGACCGCCGCGCCTGCCGCGCGCGGGTGGCCGAGCGCTTCAGCGTGGAGCGCATGGCGGACCGGTACCTGCAGCTGTACCGCGAGCTGGTGGGGTGAGCCCGGAAGCGGACCCCGTCGGTGTCCGCTTAGGGTGGAAAGCGCTCGTGCACGCCTGTAGCGTGACAAGGTCAGCCGACAGGAACCACGCACGCCCCGACGATATCACGAGCTTCCCATTGTAGGCCTTGTCATCGGCTCTTCAGGTCTCCTGTTGTCCAAAGACTGGCGTGGGTTTCCACATAAGGTCGGGTGGCTGGCGCACCACTCAGGGGGTATGATGTGGGCAGGAACCGGGCTGTGCTTACTTGGTCTGTGGCTGGAAAAGCGAGCACAAGGGACCGGGCCGGAACACGAACCAACGTCTGACTAAGTGGCGTCGCTGTCGAACAAGTCGGCTGGCAAGGCAGACGAAGTGGGGTCGCCGCTCAAGCTTGGTGTCTCTGTAAGTGGGACAGAAGCCTCTCAGCATCCCCATCATCTCGGAATAGAACTGTTGGGATTCGCCGCGTTCTACCGTCCGTGAGCGTTAGGGATATGTACCGAACTTCTCTCCTGACTGTCTTGATGTCGCCCAGGATCGCCCTACACTTCACCACGGTGAACCAAGTAATCTCGTCCTGAGTGATGCGCGCTGCGGGCAGAGACAGCAGAGCGCGGATGAAGGCGACGACATAGAAGAGTGACAAAGCGGACGAGGCGAGGATGAGAGCGAACCGGACCGGCAAGAGGGAAGGCGACCAGAGCGCGGCGAAGGCGCCTGATTGGCTGGGACGCATCCAGACGAAAACGCCCAGACACAATGCGAAGAAGAGCAGGCCTCCCGCTGTCTTCAGTCGGCTTAGTCGTAAGGTGATCACTGGCTCGCCTCCCGCCGGTGCCAGATACTTGTCCTCTGACGCCGACCCGTGCAACGGGAAATTGTCTGCGCCACCAAGCTGACGGTGCCCCGGTGGAGCGACCGCTCGATAGCAAACTTTGCACAGGTCGGTTGAGGGTGGACAGCGGTCACGCCCGTAATCGGGACGTGCTGGGCGGCTGCTGAGAGTGGAAGGTCGACCCTAGCTCGACCGTTTAGCCCCTCGTGCTTATGAGACGTGCATGGCTTCGATCTCTCGCGGGCGCGATCTGCTCGTCATGATCTCTATAGCGACGCCCGCTTTCGTTCTGGCGACTTGGATGTCGACGGCGGAAAAAGGTCTGCTCGTGGCAACGGTAGTTGGGGCGATCTGGATCGCTGTCTCGGAAAAGTGGCAAGCGCGAACCAGACGAGGTTTTTGGCTCACCATCGGTGCTTTCGGCCTCGGGAACGCACTCCTGATTGCCCTTCTTCCCAACCCAGCTCGCTTCCAACCCGCTCTTGCGATCGCCTTGCTGCTCGCCATCGGAGAGAGTCTGCTGCTGACGTGGCTGCTAGGCCGCCTTCCAGCAGACTAGGTCCGACTTGGTTCGGAAGCGGAACTCGGAGCTTCTCCGGCAAGCGGGCGCGCCACCGTGCTCGGGCGCGTCAAGGCACGCTCCGCTGCGCTGCGCTCTCCGGCCTTGACCCGCCCTGCGCACGGTGGCTGACGCTTGGGCGTCGGGACGCGGGGCGTCCCTCCAAAGTTCAACGCCCTGCGGGGCGTCGAACACAGGGCTGTCAAGGCTTCGACGCTCACCGGGGAGGCGCGAGCGTCCTGCTCTTGTTTGCCCATAGCCCTGTGTTCGACGCGCCGCAGGCCGTCGAACTTGTTGATGGGGGACGCCCCGCGTCCCGACGCCCAAGCGTCAGCCGTCGCGCGCAGGGCGGGTCAAGGCCGAGGCGCAGCCGAGCCTGCGCAGCAGGTCGCC
>CAXTBN010000014.1:0-29161 GCA_964242895.1 uncultured Caulobacteraceae bacterium
GAATCACCGCCGTCGGCGCGGCGCAGGCCGTCACGGGCGACGTGCCCGTGTACCTGTCGGCGCTCGGCACGGTGACGCCGGCCGCCACCGTGACCGTGCGCACCCAGCTCGCGGGCCAGCTGTTCTCCGTGGCCTTCCGCGAGGGCCAGACCGTCGGCAAGGGCCAGCTCCTCGCGCAGGTGGACCCGCGGCCCTACCAGGCGGCCCTCCAGTCCGCGCAGGGCACGCTGGCGCGCGACCAGGCGCTGCTGGCCAACGTGCGCATCGACCTGCAGCGCTATCAGACGCTGCTGTCGCAGGACTCGATCGCCAAGCAGCAGGTGGACACCCAGGCCGCCACCGTCCGCCAGGACGAGGCGGTGGTGAAGACCGATCAGGCGGCCGTGGCCACCGCCAAGCTGAATCTCGACTACACGCGCATCGTCGCGCCGGTGGGCGGCAAGGTGGGCCTGCGCCAGGTCGACCCCGGCAACTACGTCGCCAACTCGGACGTCAACGGCATCGTCACCATCACGCAGGTGTCGCCGATCGACGTGGTCTTCACCATCCCCGAGGACCAGGTCTTCACCGTAAACAAGCGCATGAACACGGGCGCGCGGCTCGACGTGACCGCCTTCGACCGCTCGGGCCAGACGCAGCTCGCCAACGGCGCCCTGTCGACGCTCGACAACCAGATCGACACCACCACCGGCACGGTGAAGGCCAAGGCGCGCTTCGCCAACGGCGACGGCGCGCTCTACCCCAACCAGTTCGTCAACATCCGCGTGCTCGTCGACACGCTGCAGCACGTGGTGACCGCGCCGACCGCGGCGGTGCTGCGCGGGCAGGACGGGCTGTTCGTCTACGTGGTCGACGGCACGCGCACCGTCCACATCCGCAACGTGACGACCGGTCCCGTGTCCGGCGACGTCACGGCCGTCACCGCCGGGCTGAACGCCGGCGAGACAGTGGTGACCGACGGCTCCGACCGCCTGCGCGAGGGCGCCAAGGTGCTCCTGCCCGGCGACTGCCCGCCCGCGATGGGCGGCGGCCGCGGCGGTGCGGGGGGACGTGGCGGCGCCGGCGGACGCGGTGGCGCGGGCGGCTATGGCGCGGCCGGGGCCGAGCCCAAGCTCAGCTGGTGGGACAAGCTGCTCGGCAAGAAGCCGCCGGCCCCCGCGCCGCACCCGGGCATGACCGCGGACGGCCAGCGCTGCCGGCCCGTGAACTTCGCGGGCGGCGGTGCGGCCGGGGGGCAGGGCGGCACGGCGCAGATCATGGCGCAGCTCGACCTCGACCCGGGACAGGCGGCCAAGGTGAAGACCATCACCGACGCCGCGCGCGGCCAGTCGGCCGCGCTGCGCGAGAGCGGCGACTTCGAGGGGCTGCGCACCCTGCGCGACGCGACCAACAAGCAGATCGAGGCCGTGCTGCGCCCCGACCAGGTCGCCAAGTTCCGCCAGCTGCAGGCTGCTCAGCGCGCCCGCTACGCGGCGGGCGGCGGCGCAGGCGGCGGCGGGATGCAGCCGGGGTCGGTCGCGCCCGCCCCGCCCGCACCGGGGACGCCCAGCCCGAGCGACCGCACCTACGCGGCGCCTCCGGCCTCCGCGGGCGCCGCGCCGCAGGCGACGCGGGGGACCGGCGCGCCGGCCATGCCCCCGGCGGCCACGCCCGGCTCGCACGGGGGCGCCCTCGGCTCCGGCGGTCGCCGCAACCCGGCGGCCCCGCCCACCGACGCGCCCCCGTCCGTTCCCGCGGCCCCCGGCGGACGCGGAGCCTCCCAAGGCGGAGGCGCGCAGGGCGGAGGCGGCGGGCGCGGCGCGGCGATGTTCGCCGAACTCGGCCTGTCCCCCGACCAGCAGGCCAAGATCGACGCCGTCCGCGCCGAGTACGGTCCCAAGATGCGCGCGGCCTACGAGGGCGGCGACATGGCCGCCGCGGGCGCCGTCCGTCGCGAGATGGGCGCCAAGATGGAGGCGGTGATGACGCCCGCCCAGCGCGCCAAATTCGAGGCCGCCCGCGCCCGCATGCGCGCCCAGGGGGGCGGCGGCGGGGGCGGCGGCCCTCCCGGCGGGATCTGACGCCGTGAGCGAGACGGAGACCCGTCTCCCCTCCGGAGAGCCTCCCGAGGGCACGCCGCCGCCCTCGCACCGCGAGGAGGCGGCCGGCGCCGGACCCGCGCGCCCGGCGGCGGACCAGCGCACCGCCGACGCCGACCGCCGCGGGCTCTACAGCCCGTCGCGGCTGTTCATCCTGCGGCCGATCGCGACCTCGCTCTTGATGCTGGCGATCCTGCTGACGGGGATCATCGGCTTCCAGTTCCTGCCGCTCTCGGCCCTGCCGCAGGTCGACTACCCGACCATCCAAGTGCAGACCTCCTACCCCGGCGCCTCGCCGGAGGTGATGACCACCAACGTCACCGTGCCGCTGGAGCGCCAGTTCGGGCAGATGCCCGGCCTGTCGCGCATCAGCTCGATCTCCTCGGCCGGCGCTTCGGTCGTGACCATGCAGTTCAGCCTCGACCTGACCCTGGACGTGGCCGAGCAGGAGGTGCAGGCGGCCATCAACGCGGCGGGCACCTTCCTGCCCAGCGACCTGCCCGCGCCACCCGTCTACGCCAAGGTGAACCCGGCCGACGCGCCCGTGCTGGTGCTGGCGCTCACCTCCCCCACCCTGCCGCTGACGCAGGTGGAGGACTTCGCCGACACGCGGATGGGCCAGAAGATCAGCCAGGTCGCCGGCGTGGGCCTCGTCACGCTCTCGGGCGGCGAGCGGCCGGCGGTGCGCATCCAGGCCGACCCGCGCCAGCTCGCCTCCTACGGCCTGTCGATGGAGAGCCTGCGCACGGCGGTGATGAACGCCAACGTCAACGGGTCGAAGGGCTCTTTCGACGGGCCGAGCCGCGCCTACACCATCAACGCCAACGACCAGCTCTCCACGCCGCAGGACTATTCGGACCTGGTGGTCGCCTTCCGCAACGGCGCGCCCGTGCGGCTCAAGGACGTGGGCCAGGTGATCAACGGCGCGGAGAACACCCAGCTCGGCGCGCTCAAGGCGACCAAGGACGCGGCCACCGGCCGGCAGGACATCCAGCCCGCCGTGCTGCTCAACATCCAGCGCCAGCCGGGCGCCAACGTCATCGGCGTGGTGGACCGGATCAAGGAGCTCCTGCCCCAGCTGCAGCAGCAGCTGCCCGCCGGCGTGCAGCTGCAGGTGCTGAGCGACCGCACCACCACCATCCGCGCCTCCGTCGGCGATACGGAGGTGGAGCTGGTCCTGGCCGTGGGCCTCGTGGTGCTCGTGATCTTCGTCTTCCTGCGCAACGTGCGCGCGACGGTGATCTCGGGGCTGGCGGTGCCGCTCAGCCTCGTGGGCTCCTTCGGCGTCATGTACCTGCTGGGCTTCTCGCTCAACAACCTGACGCTGATGGCGCTGACGATCGCGACCGGGTTCGTGGTCGACGACGCCATCGTCATGATCGAGAACATCAGCCGCCACATCGAGGAGGGCGAGGACGGGCGCACCGCGGCGCTCCGCGGCTCGGGCGAGATCGGCTTCACGATCATCTCGCTGACCCTGTCGCTGCTGGCGGTGCTGATCCCGCTGCTGTTCCTCGGCGACGTGGTGGGCCGGCTGTTCCGCGAGTTCGCCGTGACGCTGGCGGTGACCATCGTGCTGTCCGCGGTGATCTCGCTGACGCTGGTGCCCACGCTCTGCGGCCTGTGGCTGCGCCGGCCGCCCGAGCCCAAGCCGGGCGGGATCGGCGAGCGCCTGGAGAAGGGCGTCGACTGGATCATCCACCGCTACGACGCGGGCCTGACCTGGGTGCTGCGCCACCAGCCGCTGACGCTGCTGGTCGCCGTGGCCACCTTCGTGCTGACCGCGCTGCTCTACCTGGCCATTCCCAAGGGCCTGTTCCCGACGCAGGACACGGGCGCGCTGCAGGGCTTCATCGAGGCGCCGCAATCGGTCAGCTACGGCCGCATCAGCGACGTGCAGCGCCAGATCACCGCCGCCGTCCTTCGCGACCCCGCGGTGGAGAGCATCTCCGCCTTCGCGGGCGTCGACGCGCAGAACACCACGCTCAACAGCTCGCGCCTATCGATCGAGCTGACCAATCTGGAGAAGGGCCGCGCCAACGCCAGCGAGGTCATCCGCCGGCTGCAGCGCGAGGTCGGCGACGCCGTGCCGGGCGTGAAGCTCTACCTGCAGCCCGTGCAGGACCTGACCATCGATGCGGCCACCACGCGCACGCAGTACTCGGTGGTGCTGGGCAGCGTCAGCCAGGCGGCGCTCAACGAGTGGTCGGGCAAGCTGGTCGACAAGCTGCGCACCCTGCGCTCGTTCGAGGACGTCAGCTCCGACGTGCAGAGCCAGGGCTTGGCGGTGTTCGTCAACGTGGACCGCGACACGGCCGGGCGCCTGGGCGTGTCGATCGCCTCCATCGACAACGCCCTCTACGACGCCTTCGGCCAGCGCATCGTCACGACCATCTACACTCAGTCCAACCAGTACCGGGTGATCCTAGAGGCGACGCCCGAGACGCAGTCATCGCCCGACGCGCTGAACGCCATCTACCTGCAGTCGACCGCCGGCGCGCCCGTGCCGCTCTCGGCCGTGGCGAAGTTCGAGACGCAGTCCAAGCCGCTGTCCATCAGCCACTCCAGCCAGTTCCCGGCCGCCACCCTCAGCTTCAACCTCGCAAAGGGCGAGGCGCTGGGCGGGGCGGTGGACGCCATCAAGGCCGCGGAGAAGGAGATCGGCATGCCCGCTACGGTGGACACCACCTTCACCGGCGCGGCGGCGGCGTTCCAGAACTCGCTCGGCTCGACCCTGTGGCTCGTGTTGGCGGCGATCGTGACGATCTACATCGTGCTGGGCGTGCTCTACGAGAGCTTCATCCACCCGATCACCATCCTGTCGACGTTGCCGTCGGCGGCGGTGGGGGCGTTGCTGGCGCTGATGCTGTCCGGTCAGGACCTGGGGGTGGTCGGGATCATCGGCATCATCCTGCTGATCGGCATCGTCAACAAGAACGCGATCATGATGATCGACTTCGCGCTCGACGCGGAGCGCAACCAGCACCTGCCGCCCGAGGAGGCGATCCACCGCGCCGCCCTGCTGCGCTTCCGTCCCATCCTGATGACCACCATGGCCGCGCTGCTCGGCGCCCTGCCGCTGATGTTCGCCACGGGCTACGGGGCGGAGCTGCGGCGGCCGCTGGGCATCGCCATCGTCGGCGGCCTGATCGCCAGCCAGCTGCTGACCCTGTTCACCACGCCGGTGATCTACCTGGCGTTCGACAAGCTAGCGACGCGCTTCAGCCGCCGCGACCCCGAGAGCCCCGCGCGCGACGAGCCCGAGGATCCCGCGCCGCGCGGCCCCGACGAGGCGCCCGGCCGCGCGCCGGCCGGCTCGCCCCGGAATGCGCCGGGCGGCGCCGGCCCCGAACCGTCTCCGGCGTGAGGACGGCCGCGGCGTGAACCCCTCCGCCCTCTTCATCCGTCGCCCCGTGGCCACGGTGCTGCTGACGCTGGCCATCGCGCTCGTGGGAATCGCGGCCTACTTCGCCCTGCCGGTGGCCTCGCTGCCCGCGGTCGACTTCCCGACCATCCAGGTGCGCGCGCAGCTGCCGGGCGCCTCGCCCCTCGTGATGGCCTCCACCGTGGCCACGCCTCTCGAGCGCCGGCTGGGCCAGATCGCCGACGTGAGCGAGCTGACCTCCAGCTCCTCGCTCGGCAGCACCAACATCACCATCCAGTTCGGCCTGTCGCGCAACATCGACGGGGCCGCGCGCGACGTGCAGGCCGCCATCAACGCCGCCTACGCCAACCTGCCCCCGAACCTGCCGTCGAACCCCAGCTACTCCAAGCAGAATCCGGCCAACGCGCCGATCTTCATCCTGAACCTGACCAGCGACACGCTCAGCCGCCCGCAGATGTACGACGCCGCCGCGCTGATCCTGCAGCAGAAGCTGTCGCAGATACAGGGCGTGGGGCTCGCCGACATCCAGGGCGGCTCCGCCCCCGCCGTGCGCATCGAGCTGAACCCGCGCGCGCTCAACGCCTACGGCATCGGCACGGAGGACGTTCGCGCCGCCGTGGCCGGCACCAACGCCAACCAGCCCAAGGGCCTCTTCAGCGCCAACGGCCAGCGCTACCAGCTCTACGCCAACGACCAAGCGCAGAAGGCGGCGGACTACGCGCCGCTGATCATCGCCACGCGGGACGGCGCGCCCGTGCGCCTGTCGGACGTGGCCACCGTCTACGACGGGTCGCAGAGCGAGAAGAACCTCGGCCTGTTCAACGGCAAGAACGCCATCACCGTCCGCATCCAGGCCGCGCCGGGCGCCAACATCGTCGCCACCGTCGACCGCATCAAGGCGGTCATGCCGCAGCTGCAGGCCGCGCTGCCCAAGCAGATCGTGCTCGACACGTCCCTCGACCGAACCATCGACATCCGCGAGAGCCTGGTGGACGTGGAGCGCACGCTGCTGCTCTCCGTCGTGCTCGTCGTCATCGTGGTGCTGCTGTTCCTGAGGAACGGCCGCGCGACGCTGATCCCGGCGGTGGCGGTGATCACCTCGCTCCTGGGCACGCTCGCGGTGATGTGGCTGTTCCACTTCAGCCTCGACAACCTGAGCCTGATGGCCCTGACCGTCGCCACGGGCTTCGTGGTCGACGACGCCATCGTGGTGCTGGAGAACATCACGCGCCACGTCGAGGAGGGCATGCCCCGCTTCGAGGCCGCGATGACGGGCGCGGGCGAGGTCGGGTTCACCGTGGTCTCCATGTCCATCTCGCTGATCGCGGTGTTCCTGCCGATCCTGATGATGGGCGGCGTGGTGGGGCGCCTGTTCCGCGAGTTCGCGGTCACCCTCTCGGCGGCCATCGTCATCAGCCTGGTGGTGTCGCTGACCACCACGCCCATGATGGCCTCGCGCCTCGTCGACGAGCGCCCGACGCCCGAGGAGGAGGAGCGCCGCGCACGCCAGGGCGGCATCAAGGGCGCGCTCGCCAAGATCGGCGAACGCATGGAGCGCGGTTTCACCTGGATGGTCGAGACCTACGACGGCTCGCTCACCTGGGCGCTGGACCATGGGCGGCTGGTGCTGCTGACGCTGGCCGCGACCGTCGTCTTCAACGTCTTCCTGTACGGCATCGTGCCCAAGGGCTTCCTGCCGAGCCAGGACACCGGGGTGATGTTCGGCGGGATTCAGACCGACCAGGCCAGCTCGTTCGTCTCCAACCGCGACAAGTTCAAGAAGCTCGTCGCCATCGTCCAGCACGACCGCGCGGTGGACAAGGTCACCGCCTTCCAGTTCGGCTCCGGCGGCTTCATCTTCGTCTCGCTGAAGCCGCTCAAGCAGCGAGGCGGGCTCTCCACCGACGAGGTGATCGCGCGCATCCGGCCGCACGCCTTCGCCGTGGAGGGGGCGCAGCTCTTCCTGAACGGCGCGAGCGACTTCCGCGTCGGCGGCCGCCAGAGCAACGCCACCTACCAGTACACCCTGCAGTCGGACGATCTGGACGGGCTGAAGAACTGGTCGCAGAAGCTCACGGACGCCCTCAAGCGGCGGCCTGAGCTGACCGACGTCAACAACGACCTGCAGGAGCACGGTCTCGAGACGTTCATCAACATCGACCGCAACACGACGGCCAAGCTGGGGCTGACCAACGCGCAGGTGACGAGCACGCTGAACGACAGCTACGGCCAGCGGATCATCAGCAACATCTACAACGAGCTGAACCAGTACCGCGTGGTGATGGAGGTCGCGCCCGAGTGGCAGCAGACCCCCGCGGCGCTACAGGATCTGTACGTGGCCCCCGGGGCCAACGCCGCCTACTCGTCGACGGCCACGCCGGTCGGCGCGGCGGCGTCGGCGCAGCGCACCTCCACCGCGGCGCAGACGGCCAACGTGGGTGTGCGGCAGGGGGCGGAGCGACCCGCCTCCGTCGTCTCGGTCACAGGCCAGGCGTCGCAGAACGGCGACCTGGGCGTGGTGGCCGGCCCGTCGGGGCCGCGCACGCCCGCCGGCGTGTCGCCCGCCTCCGCCGCCGGCTCCGGCCTCGCAGGCAGCCTCAGCGGCGCGGGGACGGCGCGCTCCACCACCGGCGGCTCCATCGCGGCGCAGACGGGCAACGCCGTCTCGACCACCGCCTCGCGATCGATCCCGCTGGCGTCGGTGGCCACCTACGCCCTGAACTCGACCTCCGTGTCGGTGAACCACCAGGGCCAGGCCGTGGCCTCCACCATCTCGTTCAACCTGCCCACGGGAGAGACGCTCTCGCAGGCGCAGCGCGCCATCGAGGAGACCTCGCAGCAGCTCGGCGTGCCGCCCACGGTGGTGGGAGCCTTCGCCGGCACCGCCCAGCAGTTCAACGACACGCTGAAGAACCAGCCGCTCCTGATCTTGGCGGCGCTGGTGGCGGTCTACCTCGTGCTCGGCATCCTGTACGAGAGCTACATCCACCCGATCACGGTGCTCTCCACCCTGCCGTCGGCCGGCATCGGCGCGCTGCTGGCGCTGATGGCCTTCCACGTGGAGTTCGACCTGATCGCGCTGATCGGCGTGATCCTCTTGATCGGCATCGTGAAGAAGAACGCCATCCTGATCATCGACTTCGCCCTGGTGGCCGAGCGCGACCAGGGCCTCTCCTCGCGCGAGGCGATCCACCAGGCGAGCCTGCTGCGCTTCCGCCCGATCATGATGACCACCATGGCCGCCATCCTCGGCGCCTTGCCGCTGGCGCTGGGGCTCGGCGCGGGGGGCCAGTTTCGCCAGCCGCTGGGCATCGCCATCATCGGCGGGCTGATCGCGAGCCAGATCCTGACGCTGATCACCACGCCGGTGGTCTACCTCTACATGGACAAGCTGCGCCGCCCGTCGCGCAAGCGCCGCGGACCCGAGCGCTGGGCGCCCTCGCCCGAGGACCCCCGCCGCTCGCCCGATCCCGCGCTCGTGCCGCGCGGGACGGGGCTGCCCGCACCCCAGGGAACATGACCTCGACCCCGATGCGAACGCCGTCGCCCCTCCGCCGCGCCCTCTGCGCGTGCGCCGCCCCGGTCCCGTCCGTCCTGGCGCTGATCCTGGCCGGCTGCACCGTCGGCCCGACCTACCACCGGCCCGGCGCCCTGCCCGCGGCGCAGCCGACGCCGCCCGCCTTCAAGGAGCTGGAGGGCTGGACGCCCGCGCAGCCGCTGGACACCATCGACCGCGGCGCGTGGTGGAGCGCCTTCGGCGATCCCGTGCTCGACGGGCTGGAGCGCCAGGTCGCCGTCACCAACCAGAACGTGGTGCAGGCCGAGGCCAACTACCGCCAGGCCGTCGGCATCGTCGAGCAAGCGCGCGCCGGCCTGTTCCCGACGCTCAGCGGCACCGGCTCGATCACGCGCGCGGGCGGCGGCTCCTCGTCGAGCGGCACGCTGATCGACACGGGCGGCGGCACGCTCACCTCCAGCGGCGGCACGGGCACGACCGGGACGACCACCACCGGCGGCACCACCACCACGGGCACGACGGGCACCACCGGGAGCACGGGCTCGAGCACCAGCACCTCCAGCGGCGGCACGAGCTTCGTCACCAACGGCGGCTCCACGACGCGCTACTCCCTCGGCCTCACCGCCACCTGGGCGCTGGACGTGTGGGGCGGCATCCGCCGCCAGATCGAGGCGGACCGCGAGAACGTGCAGGCCAGCGCCGCCGACCTCGCCAACGCCACCCTGTCGGCGCAGGGCACGCTGGCCACCGACTACGTCAACATGCGCTCCCTCGACGAGCAGAAGGCGATCCTGACCGCCACCGTGGCCGCCTACCAGCGCACGGTGCAGGTGACGGAGAACCAGTACCGCGCCGGCACCGTGGCGCGTGGCGACGTGATCTCCGCGCAGCTGCAGGTGCTCAACAGCCAAGCGCAGCTCGTCGACCTGGGCGTGCAGCGCGCCGCCTACGAGCACGCCATCGCCGTGCTGATGGGCAAGGCGCCGTCGCAGCTGACCATCGCGGAGGCCAAGCTGCCGCTGCGCGCGCCCACCGCGCCGACCGGCCTGCCCTCCACGCTCCTCCAGCGGCGGCCGGACATCGCCTCGGCCGAGCGCGCCGTGGCGTCGGCCAACGCGCAGGTGGGCGTGGCGATCGCCGCCTACTACCCGGACATCTCCCTGTCGGGCTCGGTGACCTCGTCCAACTCGGCGATCAGCCAACTGTTCAACGCCTCCAACGTGGTGTGGTCCTACGGGCCGCGGCTGGCCGACACGCTGATCGACTTCGGCGCGCGGCGCGCCCAGGTGCGCCAGGCGCGGGCCCGGTACGACAACGCGGTGGGCGTCTACCGCCAGACCGTGCTCACCGCCTTCCAGAACGTGGAGGACGAGCTCGCCGCCCTGCGCCAACTGGAGCAGGAGCAGGTCGTGCGCGACCAGGCGGAGACCAGCGCCCGTCAGGCGGAGGCGATCTCGCTGAACCAGTACCGCGCGGGCATCGTGGCCTTCACCACGGTGATCACCGCGCAGGCGCAGTCGCTCACCGCCCAGCTCTCCGCGCGGCAGGTGCAGGCCGCGCGCCTGCAGGCGAGCGCGCTCCTGATCCAGGCGCTCGGCGGCGGCTGGACAGATGAGGACCTGCCGCGCACGCGCGACATCAAGTAGGGCCCTCGCGCAAGCCGGCGCCCGGTGCTAAGCGCATCGAGGCCGCGGGCGCAAAGTTCGTCCCCGCAAGCGCTTGCCTGGGGAGAGAACGTGTCCGACCTGCTCGACGCCGTGGACGCCCGCATCCTGGACCTGATCCAGCACGACGCCGGACTGTCGGTGGCGGAGATCGCCGAGCGCGTGGGCCTGTCGTCCTCCCCCTGCTGGCGGCGCATCAAGCGGCTGGAGGACACGGGCGTGATCCAGCGCCGCGTCACCATCCTGAACGGCGAGAAGCTGGGGCTCGACTTCGAGGTCTACGCCGAGGTGAAGCTCACCCTGCCCACCAAGGACAACCTTGAACTGTTCGATACGGCCGTGGCCGGCTGGCCGGAGGTGGTGAGCTGCGCGACGGTGACGGGCGCCATGGACTACGTGCTGCGCATCGTCACCCGCGACATCCACGCCTTCGACCTGTTCCAGCGCGAGAAGCTGTTGGCCCTGGGCGTGGTCTCCAACGTGGAGACGCGCATCGTCATCCGTTCGGTGAAGCGCACCACGGCCGTGCCCCTGGGGCTCGTCAGCCCGCACGTGCCAAGTTGACAGGGGCGGGCTGACGAGCCGGTCTCACACCAGCAGGGCGCGCGGATTGGGCTGGGCGCGGCCGTCGGCGGCGCGGACGATGCCGACGATGGCGCGGATCACGAACCACACCTTGGCTAGACCCGCGATCGCGACGCCCAGCAGCATGATCGGCACGCCGATCAGCACGATCAGCAGCGGCGCGCCCACGATCATCAGCACGACCCCCAAGGCCACCCAGCCGAGGAAGCCCCAGCAGGTGCGGATGGCGTAGACGTAGTGGCTCCGCGCCGCCGGGGCGGCGTCGGCCTTGAGCACGTAGGCGGCGATCAGCGCCGCGAAGAGGCTCAGGCCCGCCGTGGGCAGCGTGAGCAGCAGGCCCACGTAGATCAGGATCGGCATGACCAGCTCTTCGCGCGTGGAACGCGGGGCGAAGCGCGGGTCGTAGGCGGTGGACTGGAACTCGGTCATCGGTGCAGCTCCCCAGCGGCTCAGCGCCGTATGTAGGGAACTCTCGCGCCGATCCAGAGCGGGATCACGTTAAACGTCGTTTATGCTTTGGTCGGCCCGGTCGCACCAGGCGCCCGGGGCCCAGCCGCCCGCCTGCTCGGCCTCGCCCTCGAGCACCACGGCGTTGGTGGGCGTCTCCTCCAGCCGCAGGCGGACGCAGCGCCAGCCGGGCGCCTCCGCCGCCAGGAAGGCGGAGAGCTTGCGGCGGAAGCCGACGGCGGCGGCCTCGGTGGTCGGGTCGCCGTCGAACAGCATCAGGCGCGGCAGGCGCTCGGGCTCGTGCGCGCGGAAGAAGCCCACCAGCGGGTCGTCGCGGTTCAGCTGCAGGGCGTGGTCCACGGCGCCGTCGATCCAGCCGTGCCAGCGGGTCTTCAGCCGCTCGAAGCTGGCCGCCATGTTGGAGCCGCCCCAGTCGGGCCGGGCGTCGGTGGCCAGGGTGACGGTGACCAGCTCGTTGTGGCCGTGCGGGGTGGCGCACTTGCCGGCCGGGTCGGCGAGCAGGCGGTGCGCCATGGCGAAGCGCCGGGTGAACTCGAGCGTGGGCATGGCGCGCACAGATAGGGCGGGCGCGGGCCCGCGTCAGCCCGCGCTTGCGGCCGGCCGGCTCAGCCGCACCTCGCAGCCCGCGGCGGCCGCGTCGGGCAGGCGGGCGGTTTTGAGCACGCGCACGGTCACCGCGGCGGCGTTGGGACGCATGAGCACGCGCGCGGCGATCCGCTGGGCGAGGTGCTCCACCAGCCGCCACGGGCCAGAGCCGGCCAGGGCGCGCACGTCTTCCGCCACGCCGCCGTAGTCGACGCTGTCGGCCAGGGTGGTGACGGCGGCCGAGTCGAGCTCGACCTCCACGTCGACCTCCAGCGGCTGGGTCACGCCCTGCTCCTGCGGCAGGAGGCCGATCTCCGCCTCCACGCGCAGCCCGCGCACCATCACGCGCCAGCGCGCCGCCGCCGTCGGCCGGACCCCCCCGGAAACGTCAGTCATAGCGCCCCTGGTCGAAGGCGACGTCGCGGGGCCGGCCGACCAGGCTCTCGCCCCCATCCACCGTGATCACCTGGCCGGTGAAGGACGGCGTGCGCAGGATGAAGCGCAGGGCGGAGACCAGGTCATCGGGCGTCGGCCCGCGCCGCAGGGGGGCGGAAGCCTGGGCCCGGGCGAAGTCGGCGTCGGGATGGACCTGGCTCGGCAGGGTGAGCCCCGGCGCGATGCCGGCGAGGCGGATGTGCGGCGCCAGAGCCAGGGCGAGCGGGGCGGTCAGGCCGGCGAGGCCCATGCGCGTGGCCGTGTAGGACAGGAAGTCCGGGTTGGGCCGCGAGATCTTCTGGTCGAGCAGGTTGACCACCACGCCCGACGCGCCCTCCCCGTCCGCGGCCGACGCGCGGGCGAAGTCGCGGATCAGGAACACGGGCGCGGTCAGGTTCACCTCCAGGTGCTCGCGCCAGCGCGCCTCCTCCAGGGTGGCGAGGTCGTCGTAGGCGAACAGGGAGGCGTTGTTGACCAGCACGTCCAGCCGGCCGAACCACCCGCGGGCTTCGGCGACGAGACGGCCCCGGGCGGCGGGGTCGGCGAGGTCGGCCTCGACCAATTCCACCCGCCCGCCGTGGACCCGGGCGGCCGCGGCGGTGCGCTCGGCGGCCTCGCGCGAAGCGCGGAAGTGAAGGGCGACGTCGTGGCCGTCGGCGGCCAGGGCCTCGACGAAGGCCGCGCCGATCCGCCCGGCCGCCCCGGTGACGAGCGCCGCCGGCCGCGCCCCCGAGGGCGTCAAGGCCGTCAGTCGACCCGGCCGAACTCGAAGAAGTTCGCCGCGCCGACGACGATGACGAAGATGACGATGGGTAGGAGGGCGGCCATGAGCGGCTCCGGTGTGGGTCGGCGCGGGTCTAACGCGTGAGGCGGCGGATGGGAACGGCGGGCTCAAGCATAGGCCCACAGGGTGTTTGAGCCGCGAGCGGTGGGGCCACCGTGCTCGGCCGCGTCAAGGGACCGCTCCGCTCGGCTTCGCCGCCCTTGACCCGTCCTGCGCGCGACGGCTGACGCCTGAGCGTCGGGACGCGGGGCGTCCCAAGATCAACAAGTTCGACGGCCTGCGGCGCGTCGAACACAGGGCTGTGGGCACGAGAGAAGACAAAACAGGGAAGAAGCAGCCGAGCGGCCTGGGCGGAGAGCGCGACTGCCATCCCGCCCACGGGCACGCGTCAGCCCTGTGTTCGACGCCCCGCAGGGCGTTGAACTTTGAGGGACGCCCCGCGTCCCGACGCCCACGCGTGGGCCGCCGCGCGCAGGGCGAGTCAAGGCCGGAGCGAAGCGGAGCCTGCCGCAGGCAGGTCGCCTCGACGCGGCCGAGCACGGTGGCATCCCATCCGCGCACAGCATCGGCGACATGACATTCCTACACCGCGCCTTCCGCCCGCAGGAACGCCCGCACTACCTCCCGATCCACGTCCTTCGCCACGAACGCCTCGCCGACCGCGCGGGCCAGCACGAAGGTGAGCCGGCCACCCTCCGCCTTCTTGTCCTGCGCCATGTGCGTCAGCAGGCGTTCGGCGTCGAACGGCGCGCCCGCGACCTCGGCCATACGCACGGGCAGGCCCGCCGCGGCGATGGCGCGCTCCGCCCGGTCCGCCTCCCTCGGCGCGCACAGGCCGAGCGCGGCGCTGAAGCGGAACGCCAGGGCGCAGCCCAGGCCCACGGCCTCGCCGTGGATCAGCTCGCCCCCCCAGCGCGTCTCCGGGCCCGTCTCCGTCTCGAACGCGTGCGCGAAGGTGTGGCCGAGGTTGAGCAGCGCGCGCACGCCGCCCTCGCGCTCGTCGCGCGCCACCACGCCGGCCTTGATCTCCACCGAGCGCTCCACCGCCCAGGCCAGCGCCTCCGGCTCGCGCGCCAGCACGCGGGCGCCCTCGCGCTCCAGCCGCTCGAAGTAGGCGCGGTCGCCCAGGAGGCCGTGCTTGAGCACCTCGGCGTAGCCGGCGCGCACTTCGCGCTCGGGCAGCGTCATCAAAGTGTCGGTGTCGGCCAGCACCAGGCGCGGCTGGTGGAAGGCCCCGACCAGGTTCTTGCCGCGCGGCGTGTCGATGGCGGTCTTGCCGCCCACCGAGCTGTCGACCTGCGCCAGGAGCGTGGTCGGGACCTGCACATAGTCGATCCCGCGCTTGAACACCGCCGCCGCGAAGCCCGCGAGATCGCCCGTGACGCCGCCGCCCAGCGCCACCACCGCATCGCCCCGGTCGAGCTCCAGCGCCAGCAGGGCGTCGAGGACGCGCTCCAACCCCGCGAAGCTCTTGGAGCCCTCGCCCGGCGGCACCTCGATCAGCGCGGCGTCCAGCCCCGCCGCGCGCAGGGAGGCCAGGAGCGCGGGGCCGTGCAAGGCGGCCACGGTGGCGTCGGCCACCACGCCCAGGCGCGGCGGACGGGCGAAAAGGGCGCGCACCGCCTCGCCGGCCCCGGCCAGGAGGCCCGGCCCGATCCGCACCTCGTAGGCGCGCTCGCCCAGGGCGACCTCGACGGTGCGCACGTTCACGCCGCCTCGCGCGCGCCGGCGAGCGCCTTGAGCACCGCCTCGACCGCGGCGGCGTGGGGGATCTCGCCCGTCTCCACCACGTGGTGGGCCTCGGCGTAGGCGGGGTGGCGCGCCTCGGCCTGGGCGGTCAGCACCTCCAGCGGGTCGCGGCCGCGCAGCAGGGGCCGCGTGTCCTTGCGCGCCACGCGCCGGGCCAGCACCGGCAGGTCGCACTTGAGCCAGACCACCACGGCCTGCTCGAGCAGGAGCGCGCGCGTGTCGGCCTGGGCGAAGGCGCCGCCGCCCGTGGCCAGCACCTGCGGCGGCCCGGCGAGCAGGCGCGCGATCACGCGGCGCTCGCCGTCGCGGAAGGCGGGCTCGCCCAGCTCGGCGAAGATGTCGGACACGCTGCGGCCGGCGGCGACCTCGATCTCCGCGTCGGAGTCGGCGAAGGGGCGGCCGAGCGCCGAGGCCAGCCGGCGGCCGACGGTGGACTTGCCGGAGCCCATCAGGCCCACGAGGGCGATCGTGCGGTCTGGAGCGGCGGGCGCCGGGGACATGCCCCCGCTTGTAGGCGAGATCGCGCGGGGGGGCGACGGCGCGCGCTCAACCCCGTCTTCACCCCCCTGCCCCACCCTGACGGGCATGAGCGGCGCGCAGGTCGAGGCCTTCCTGGAGATGATGGCGGCCGAACGCGCCGCCTCGCCGCACACGCTCAAGGCCTACGGCCGCGACCTCGCCGACGCGCGCGCCTTTCTTCGGTCGCGCGGCGCCGACCTTCTGGACGCCGCGCCCGAGCAGCTGGAGGCCTACATGGCCGAGCTGGGCCGGCGCGGGCTGTCGCCCGCCACGGCGGCGCGGAGGCGCGCGGCGCTGCGCCAGTTCTCGCGCTTCGCCCTGGCGGAGGGCTGGACGGCGGGCGACGCCTCGCGCCGGCTGGAGGCGCCCGGGCGCGGCCGGCCGCTGCCCAAGATCGTGTCGCGCGCGGAGGTGGAACGGTTGCTGGCCGCCGCCCTCGCCCGCGGAGCGGAGCCGGGCGCCGCTCCGTCCGCCGAGGGCCTGCGCCTGGCCTGCGCGCTGGAGCTGCTCTACGCGGCGGGGCTGCGCGTGTCGGAGCTGACGGCGCTCACCGTCGCGTCGGTGGCGCGCGACCCGGCCTACCTGATCGTGCGCGGGAAGGGCGGCAAGGAGCGGCTGGCGCCCCTGAACGGCGCGGCGCGCGAGGCGGTGCGCGCCTGGCTGCCGGCCCGCGCGGCGCTGACGCCGAAGGGGCGTAGGGAGAGCCCGTGGCTATTCCCCTCGCGCGGCGCCTCCGGCCGGCTGACGCCGCGCCGCTTCGCCCAGCTGCTGGACGAGACCGCCGCCGACGCGGGCCTCGACCCCACGCGCGTCAGCCCGCACGTGCTCCGCCACGCCTTCGCGACGCACCTGCTGGAAGGCGGGGCCGACCTGCGCGTCGTGCAGACCTTCCTCGGCCACGCCGACATCGCCACGACGCAGATCTACACCCACGTCGCCCAGGACCGCCTGCGCGACACCGTGGAGCGCGCGCACCCGCTGGCGCGCCGCTGAGGCGGCCGTCAGCTCCAGCCGTGCGACTCGAGGACGTCGAAGCGGACGACCTCTTCGCCGCGAAGGGTGAACAGGTGGACGACCTCGTCGTCGGCGAGGAGCTCGCCCGCCAAATCGCGGATCACCTGGCGCACCCGCACGCGGCGCTGGTCCGGCGTCGGGCGCGTCACGGCGGTTGGCGTGACGGTGGGATCGGCGACGGCCCACTGGCGCGTCCAGTAATCGCGCACGCCCGCGTGGCCTTCGGCGTGACCGCCCTCCATGGCGTTCGCCCAGAGGACGTCGGGCGCGAGCAGCGTGAGCACGCCGTCGATGTCGCGCGCGTTGAAGCGGGCGTAGAGCGCATCGATCAGCGGGTCGCCTGTGTCGGCCATCAGTCCGTTCTCCGCACCGTTCGCGACTTGACCGCCGCGGGGGCGGCGGCGACATCGCGGGCATGCTCAAGACTCCCCGCGCCTTCTTCAAGCCCCTCGCCCTCGGCGCGCCGCAGCCCTGGCGCGAGCCGCCGGCGCGGGTGGAGCGGTGCATCCACTTCATCCCACCGCACCTGGAGAAGGTGCGCGCCAAGCTCGGCGAGACGCTGCGGCAGGTCGACGTGGTGCTCGGCAACCTGGAGGACGCCATCCCCGCCGACGCGAAGGTGGCCGCGCGCGAGGGGTTCATCGTCATGGCCGCGGAGCACGACTACGCCGGCGCGGGCGTCGGCCTGTGGACGCGCATCAACGCCCTCAACAGCCCCTGGCACCTCGACGACGTGACGGAGATCGTCGGCCGCGCGGGCGCGAAGCTCGACGTGATGATGGTGCCCAAGATCGAGGGGCCGTGGGACATCCACTACATGGACCAGCTGCTCGCCGGGCTGGAGGCTAAGCACGGCCTCACGCGACCCATCGGCCTGCACGCCATCCTGGAGACCGCCGAGGGCGTGAACAACGTGGAGGCGATCGCCGGAGCCTCGCCTCGCATGCAGGGCATCAGCCTCGGCCCCGCCGACCTCGCCGCCAGCCGCGCCATGAAGACCACGCGCGTGGGCGGAGGCCACCCCGGCTACCGCGTGCTCTCCGACCCTGGCGAGCCCGGCGCGGAGCGCGCGTCGGTGCAGCAGGACCTGTGGCACTACACGATCGCGCGCATGGTGGACGCCTGCGCCGCGCACGGGATCAAGGCCTTCTACGGCCCGTTCGGCGACATCTCCGACCTGGACGCCTGCGAGCAGCAGTTCAGGAACGCCTTCCTGCTGGGCTGCGCTGGAGCGTGGACGCTGCATCCCGGCCAGGTGCCCGTGGCCAAGCGCGTGTTCAGCCCCGAGCCCGGCGAGGTGGCCTTCGCGCGACGCATCCTGGAGGCGATGCCGGACGGCGCAGGCGTGGCCATGCTCGACGGCAAGATGCAGGACGACGCCACGTGGAAGCAGGCCACCGTGCTGGTCGACACCGCCCGCGCCATCGCCGCGCGCGATGAAAGCTACGCCCGACTCTACGGCTTCTGACAGACGTCGACCTTGCCTTTTGCCGCAGTGCAGCATAGGTAGTCGATGTCGCGCTTCGGCGCGGCAGCCCTTCTTGGGCGTTTCCTCCCTAAACTTCCGGGCCGCACCTTCATGGTGCGGCCTTTTTTTCGTCAGGCGAGGACGGTGAAGACGGCGACCGCGAGCGCGAGGTCCAGCAGCCGCAGCGCCGTGCGCGGGCTCACAGGCGGCCTCGGATCAGGAGGCCCGCCTCGGGACGGCGGTCGTCGGCGCCCGACCACTCGGTCGTGAGATAGGCGGTGCGGGCGCGGCGCAGCGCCGGCTCGCCCTCGCGCAGGCCGCGGCGGGCGTTCGCCTGGCCGATCAGCTGCGCTTCGGCCATGCCGGCCGGCGCTGCGGCGGTGTTGCGGGGCGCCGCGGCGGGACCGGGAAGGCGGAGCGGTTCGGAACGGGACATGGCGGGCGTCCTTCGGCGGCGTGGTGAAGACGCCAGCAACCTTCACGCCACCCGCAACGAGGATGCAGACGCTCAGCCCTTCTCCGCCAGGCGCGCCAGCTGGGCCTGCATCGTCTCCATCTGCCGCTTGAGGTCGGAGAGCTCGTCCGGCTTGGCGGCGGGCTCCGGCGCCGCTGCGGCCGGCTTGGCGGGCGCGGCGGCCGGCATGGCCGCTGCTACGGTCGGGGCCCACAGGCGCATGGCGTCGCTGAACAGCGCCATGTTGGTCTTCACCTGCTCCTCGAACAGCTTGACCGCCGGGTTCGCGCCCGCCGCCACGGTCACGGCCTTGGTCGCCTGCTCGCGGAAGCCCTCCTGGCCCTTGGCGAAGGCGTCGAGGCTCATCTCCAGATAGGATGGGACAAGCCCCTGCATCTGGTCGCCGTACATGCGGATCAGCTGGCGCAGGAACTGGATCGGCAGAAGCGTCTCGCCGCGCTGCTCCTCCTCGAAGATGATCTGCGCCAGCACCTGGCGGGTGATGTCGTCGTTGGTCCGCGCGTCGTAGACGACGAAGTCCTGCCCCGTGCGCACCATCGCCGCCAAGTGGTCCAGCGTGACGTAGGTGGAGGAGCCGGTGTTGTAGAGCCGCCGGTTGGCGTACTTCTTGATCACCACCGGGCGCTGGGCCTCGGCGGCGTCAGGGCGGGCCATGTCTTCGGGCACGGTGAGGTCTCGCCGGGAGATGCGCGCCCGTTCGCACCCGCACTCTAGCTCGCACCTGCGAAAGCGCCAGCGGCCTCTTAACCCTGCGCCGCCGCGGGACTAGGGTCGTCCGCGAGAGCGCCCGGCCCCCTCGGCCATCAGAGCGCCGACCGCAGGGAACGCCGACATGCCCGCCTCGCCCGACGACGTCGTCATCGCCTCCGCCGCCCGCACGCCGGTGGGCAGCTTCAACGGGGCGCTCGCCTCGCTGGCCGCGCACGAGCTGGGCGCCATCGCCATCACCGCGGCGCTGGAGCGCGCGGGCGTCAGCCCCGCGGACGTGGACGAAGTCGTGCTCGGCCAGGTGCTGCAGGCCGGCGAGGGCCAGGGACCCGCACGGCAGGCCTCCATCAAGGCGGGCGTGCCCGACAGCGCCCCGGCCTGGAGCCTGAACCAGCTGTGCGGCTCGGGCCTGCGCGCCGTGGCGCTCGCCTACCAGCAGATCAAAGAGGGCTCGGCGGACATCGTGGTCGCGGGCGGCCAGGAGAGCATGAGCCGCGCGCCGCACGCCGCGCACCTGCGCGACGGCAAGAAGATGGGCGACCTCGCCTTCGTCGACACGATGATCAAGGACGGGCTGTGGGACGCCTTCCACGGCTACCACATGGGCCAGACCGCCGAGAACATCGCCGAGCAGTGGCAGATCACCCGCGAGGACCAGGACCGCTTCGCCGTGGGCTCGCAGAACCGGGCGGAGGAGGCCTCCAAGTCCGGCCGCTTCAAGGACGAGATCGCGCCGGTCACCATCAAGGGCCGCAAAGGCGACACCGTCGTCGACACCGACGAGTACATCCGCGCCGGCTCGACCTACGAGGCCATGGCGGGGCTGAAGCCCGCGTTCAGCAAGACGGGCTCGGTGACCGCCGCCAACGCCAGCGGGCTCAACGACGGCGCCGCCGCGCTGGTGTTGATGACCGCGGCCGAGGCCGAGCGACGCGGGATCAAGCCGCTGGCGCGCATCGCCGGCTGGGCCAACGCCGGCGTGCCGCCCGAGATCATGGGCACCGGCCCGATCCCCGCGTCCAAGAAGGCGCTGGAGAAGGCTGGCTGGAGCGTCTCCGACCTCGACCTCGTGGAGTCCAACGAAGCCTTCGCCGCCCAGAGTCTCTGCGTCCTCAAGGAGCTCGGCCTCGACCCCGCCAAGGTGAACGTCAACGGCGGGGCCATCGCCATCGGCCACCCCATCGGCGCCTCGGGCGCGCGCATCCTCACCACGCTCCTGCACGAGATGGGCCGGCGTGACGCCAAGAAGGGCCTCGCCACCCTGTGCGTCGGCGGCGGCATGGGCGTGGCGCTGTGCGTCGAGCGCGACTGACGGCGCGGTCGTGCGTTAGCGCTCGGCAAGCTCGGCCGAAGTCCGGGCGAAGGAGGACGGACGCATGGGCAGGGTCGCACTCGTCACCGGGGGCACGCGGGGCATAGGTCGCGCGATCGTGGAACGGCTGGTGGCCGACGGCTTCACCGTCGCGGCCGGCTACAGCGGCAACGAGGAGGCGGCGCAGGCCTGCGCGCGCGACCTGGGCGTCGCGCTGGTGAAGGGCAACGTCGGCGAGTTCGCCGACGCCACCCGAGCGGTGCAGGAGGTCGAGGCCAAGCTCGGACCCATCGAGGTCCTGGTCAACAACGCCGGCATCACCCGCGACGCCATGCTGCACAAGATGACGGCCGAGCAGTGGAACGAGGTGATCTTCGTCAACCTCGCCTCCCTCTTCAACATGAGCCGCAACGTGATCGAGGGCATGCGCGAGCGCGCGTTCGGACGGATCATCAACATCAGCTCCATCAACGGCCAGAAGGGGCAGATGGGGCAGACCAACTACTCTGCCGCCAAGGCCGGCGTGATCGGCTTCACCAAGGCCCTGGCGCAGGAGACGGCCGCCAAGGGCATCACCGTCAACGCGGTCGCGCCCGGCTACATCGACACCGACATGATGAGCGGCATCCCGGAGAAGGTGCTGGCCTCCATCGTCGGCCAGATCCCCGTGGGGCGCCTGGGAGCGGCCAGCGAGATCGCCGCCTGCGTCGCCTTCCTGGCGCGCGACGACTCGGCCTTCATCACCGGAGCGACCATCACGGCCAACGGCGGGCAGTTCTACGCGGGGTGACGTTGCGGAAGTGACTGCGGCGCGCCGGCCACAGGCCGCGACCTCGGCGCCGCAAGGCCTCCGACCGACCGCGCCCGCGCCCGAAATTCGCCCGACTTGGCCCGTTTCTCCGGGGCATGTGGAAGGCGGCGGTGAGCGGGGTGGCGGGGACGTTGCTCGCCGCGAGTCTCGCCCTGCCCGCCTTCGCCGCCGGCCCGCCGCAGTCCCTGCGGGACGCCCTGTTCCCGCCGGACCAGTCCGGGCTGGGACGGCCCTCTCCGGGCGGCATGCCGCCGCCGCCGCCCGTGGCCCGCTACAGGCTGGACGTCGGCGAGAGCTTCGTCGTCGACCGGCTGGGCCGCGACGAAGCGCTGCTCAAGTTCGACCGGGGCGACGAGGTGTGGGCGCTCAAAGGCGTCAGCGCCGCGCACGGCGACATGGTGTTCAAGAACGACGTCGGCGAGTCGGTGCTGCGCGCCACGCGCTGGGGCGGCGTGACCCTGTTCACGCCGCTGCGGCCGGAGGGCATGCCCGCCGCGCTGGAGGGCGGGGCGGTGGCGCTGCGCGCCGCCTCGCCGATCGGGCCGCAGGCGCTGGCGGCGATCGTCACCCAGTCCAGCGCGCGGGCGGGGCGGGCCGCCGGCCACCTGGTGGCGTTCGAGGCGCAGGGCGTGCCCGCCCCCTTCGACTGGCTGTTCGCCGACGCCGCCGAGCTGGCCGCCGACGCCTTCGTGCGCGCGGCGCAGGACGGCCGCCGCACCCTGATCGCCCGCTACACCGAGGTGCACCTCGCCCCCGGCCGCGCGCCGGCCGTCGTGGCCATCGGCGCGGTGGTGCTGATCACCGTCGCTCCCGACCGCGGCGTCGCCGGCCGGCCGTCCAGCCGGCGCATCCAGACGGTGGTCGCGCGACGCTAGCCAGCCGACTCAGCCCTTGAAGTCGTCCTTGCCCTTGCGCACTCGCGCGAAGGCTTCCGCCGGCGCGAGCTCAGGATGCAGCAGGGGCGCCCGCAGCATCGGGTTGGTCGCCCGCTCCAGGCCGAGGGTGGAGGGCACGGTGGCCTCGCCCCGCTCACGGGCGGCGAACACCTCCTCCGCCCGCCGCTTCACGGCGGGGTCGGGGTCCACGGACAGGGCGAAGCGGGCGTTGGCGGCCGTGTACTCGTGCGCGGACCACACCACCGTGTCGTCCGGCAGGGCGGCCAGCCGCTCCAGCCCCGCCCACATCTGCTCGGGCGTGCCCTCGAACATGCGGCCGCAGCCCATGGAGAACAGGGCGTCGCCGGTGAACACCGTGGCCGCGTCCGGCGCGTGCAGGCTGACGTGGCCGAGCGTGTGGCCGCCCGTCTCGATCACGTCGAAGCGCGTGTCGCCGAGCATCACCGTCTCGCCAGGCGCGATCGCGCGGTCGAGCGGCGCGGCGCGGCGCACCTCCTCGGGGCCGACGATCTCCGCGCCCGTCGCCGCCTTCACCGCAGCGTTCCCCTGCGTGTGGTCGGCGTGCCAGTGCGTGTTGAGGATCACCGAGATGTCCCAGCCCGCCTCGCGCGCCGCGGCCAGCACCGCCTCGGCGTCCGGCGTGTCGACCGCGGCGACCGCGCCCGTGGCGGCGTCGCGCACCAGGAAGCCGTAGTTGTCCTGCAGCGCCGGAAAGATGCGCACCTGAAGCGGCATGGGAGCTCCTCCACCTGTCGTGGGCTATAATGCGCCACCGGGCGATCCGGCGGCGGGGAGTCTTCGATGCGGTGCGAGGTGACGGAGCTGCGCGGCTTCTACGCCACCGAGCTCGGCCGCGTGGTGCGCGACGCCGTGGGCCGTCACCTGCGCGGCGCGTGGGGCGACGCGGCGGGGCTCGACGTCCTGCTGTGGGGCTACGCCACGCCGTTCGCCGCCGCCCTGCCGGCGGCGCGGCGCACGCTGGCCGCCATGCCGGCGGCGCAGGGGGTGGAGGCGTGGCCCGCGGGCGCGCGCAACCTCGCCTGCCTCGCGCCGGAGGACGCCCTGCCCTTCCCCGCCGCCCTGTTCGACCGCGTGCTGCTGGCGCACCTCTTGGAGGAGAGCGACGCCCCGGGCGCGGCCCTGGCGGAGGCCGCGCGCGTGCTTCGGCCCTCCGGCCGCGTGGTGATCGTCGCCGCCGCGCGCGCCGGCGTGTGGAGCCGTGCGGAGTCCACCCCCTTCGGCCACGGCCGCCCCTACAGCCGCGGCCAGCTCGAGCGCGAGGTGCGCGCGGCGGGGCTGCAGCCGGCCGCCTGGTCGCGCACGCTCTACGCGCCGCCCCTGGGCCTCCTCACGCCCGCGGCGGGCGTTTGGGAGGAGGTGGGCCGTCGCCTCTGGCCGGCGCTGGGCGGGCTGGTGCTGCTGGAGGCGGTGAAGCGCCCGCCCGCGGCCCAGTCGCCGTCGGCGCCGGTGCGGATGCGCTCCCGGGTGCGGCGGCCGGTGCTCGCGCCTGCGCCCGCGCCCGCCGCCTTGGCGGCTCGGACGGCTTCGGTCATAGACGAGGCCGCCCCGGGAGCGAGACGCACGCCGTGAAGCTGATCACCGCCGTCATCAAGCCCAGCCGCCTCGACGCGGTGCTGGACGCGGTCACCGAGGCGGGCGCCAGCGGGCTCACCGTGACGGAGGTGCGCGGCTACGGCCGCCAGCGCGGCAAGACGGAGGTCTACCGCGGGGCCGAGTACGAGGTGCGCCTGCTGCCCAAGGTGAAGCTCGAGGCCGCCGTCGAGGACGACATCGTCGAGGCCGTGTGCGAGGCCATCCGCGCCGCCGCCAACACGGGCAAGATCGGCGACGGCAAGGTCTTCGTGCTCGACCTGGAGCAGGCGCTGCGCATCCGAACCGGCGAGCGCGACGCGGCGGCGATCGCGGGCTAGGCGCCCCCGTACTTCACCGAGCAGCCTTGGGGCTTGGTGATGGGCGTCGCCACCGGCCTGTCCGTCTTCGCCTCGTCAGCGCCTCGCGCACAGGCTCTCCGGAAGATCAGGCGGCGGGCTTGGCGGCGGTGTCGAGCGCCTGGACGACGGCGCCCTCCGTCAGGAGCTGCGGCAGCACCGCCGGCTCGCCCGCGCGGCCGTAGACGAGGTAGAGCGGCACGCCCGAGCGGCCGTGCGCCTCCAACGCCTTGGCGATGGTCGCGTCGCGGCGCGTCCAGTCCGCCTTGAGGTAGACGGCGTTGTGGCGGGCGAAGGCGTCGGCGACGCCGCGGCCCGCCAGCGCGGTGCGCTCGTTCACCTGGCAGGTGACGCACCAGGCGGCGGTGAAGTCCACGAACACCGGCCGGCCCTCCGCGCGCAGCGCCTCCACGCGATCGGGACTCCAGGGCTCGGTGGCGAGGCCCCCGCTCGCAGGACGGCCGGCGGCGGGGACGGCGGCCTGCGCGGGCGCGGCCTCGTGCGCGCCGAGCAGCACCACGGCCAGGGCGGTGGCGGCGGCGAGGACCGCCCCCGCCTGCACCGGCCGCGCGCCCGCGCCGGACGCCTCGCGCTGCTGCGCCAGCCCCCACAGCCAGCCGGCGAAGGCCAGCACCACCGCGGCGGCGAACAGCAGCGGCAGGCCTTCGATCCCGGCCTGCGTTGCGAACACCCACGCCAGCCAGGCGGCCGCGGCGTACATCGGGAAGGCGAGCACCTGGCGCACCGTCACCATCCACGCCCCCGGCCGGGGCAGGAGCCGCAGCAGCGCCGGCGAGAACGCCAGCAGGGTGAACGGCGCGGCGAGGCCGAGGCCCAGGGCGGCGAACACCAGCAGCGCGGCCGCGGGCGGCTGCGTCACCGCCCAGCCGATGGCCCCCGCCATGAACGGCGCAGTGCACGGCGCGGCGACGACCACGGCCAGAGCGCCCGTGAAGAAGGCGCCCGCCAGCCCGCCGCGCCCGGCCAGCCCGCCCCCCGCGCCCTGGACGGAGGTCCCGAACTCGAACACGCCCGACAGGTTCAGCGCGGCGGCCAGCAGCACCAGGGCGAGCACGGCGGTCACCGCCGGGTTCTGCAGCTGGAAGCCCCAGCCCACCGCCTCGCCTCCCGCGCGCGCCAGCAGCAGGGCCGCGGCCAACGCCAGAAAGGTGGCGACCACGCCCACGAGAAAGGCTACGCCCTCCGCCCGCGCGTGGGCCGGATGCTCGCCGTGCCGCACCAGCTGCGCCGCCTTGATGGACAGCACGGGGAAGACGCACGGCATCAGGTTCAGGATCAGCCCGCCGAGGAAGGCGGCGCCCGCGAAGCCGAGCAGCGCCACGACGCCTCCGGCCCCCTTGGTGGTGGAGCCCGCGCCCGCGCCCGCGCCGCCGCCCGCGCCCGCCGAACCGGACGGCGCGGGGGCGGACAGGCCGGCGGCGCCCGCCGGCGCCGGCCCCTGCGTGGCCGAGACCTCCCACGCCTGCCCGGGGCCGAGCGCCAGCACGCCGGCGATGGCCGCAGGCGGCGCGCCCTTGGCGACGGCGTAGCCGGGGGCGAGCGTCAGCGTCAGGCCGTCGGCCCCGCGCTCCACCAGCTCCGGCTTGCCGTGGTCGATGACCGTGCCGTCGTAGGGGTAGAACCAGGCGCCGCCGACGGCCGCGCCCTTCAGCGGGGCGCCCGTCACGGCGAGCTTCAGCGCGCCGTCGGCCGCCTTGGACCAGCGCGCCTCCAGCCCCGCCGGTTTGGGCGCGGCGGCCAGCGTGTCGGCGATGGCGCGGCCGTGGTCCGGGTCGGGCGCGGGCGAGCCGGCGGTGACCGGCAGGTCGAGGGCGAGGTCGGCGCTCTCCGGCACGCACACGTCGGCGCACACCAGATAGTCGACATGCGCCTTGATCGCGGCGGTCGAGCCCGGCTTGGCGTCGGCGGGGATCTCCACGGGCACGGGCAGGCGGACAGTGTCGTCGAACACGTAGTTGACCAGCGGGCCGGTCGCCTGACGGTGCGGCGCGGGCCAGACGATCTCGCCCGCGCGCCACGCCGCCGGCAGCGTCCACTTGATCGACGTGGGCTCGCCGCTGTCGCCCGCGTTGCGCCAGTAGGTGTGCCAGTGCGGCTGGATGGTTTCGCGGATCGCGAGGTAGGCGGTCGAGCCCGGCGCGACGGCGCTCGTCTGGCTCTCCAGCGCCACTTCCACGTGACCGTTCTTCTGCACCGCTCCGGCCGCGGTGAGCAGGACGAGGCCGGCCAGGGCCGCGATCAGGGTCAGGAGGGTGCGCACGCGCGGGAACATCGGCGCGGGGCCGCCCGCGCGCAAGCTTGCCCGCCCCTCCGCCGCCCGATAAGGCCGCGGCAGCCCAGGAGGTCCCGTGCCCGCCCCGTTCGACCAGCTCACCGTCGGTCAGGTCGTCTCGCTGGGCGTGGCCGCCGTCGACGCCGAAGGCCTCGGCCGCTTCCGCGCCGCCTACGCCCCGCGCTGGGACGAGGACGGCGGCGCGCCCGACGCCATGGTCTACGCCATCTGGTCCAAGCTCGACGCCGAGGCCGCGCACGGCTGGCCGCAGACCAAGCGGCTGGGCGTCGACGCGCTCCGCTGGATGCGCAACCCACCCGCGGGCGAGCTGCTGCGCGGGCGCATGACGGTGCTGGCGCTCGACCCGGTCGGCGAGGACAAGGGCGTGGTGATCGCCCAGCACGACCTCCTGGACGAGGCGGGCCGGCTGGTCTTCTCCTGCCTCACCCGCTCCGTGTTCGCGCGCTGACGGCCCTTGGCGCGTCGCCCTCGGGCTTGACCCGAGGGTCAGGCGTTGGCGGTGATTTCCTGCGGCGCGCGCACGAGGGTGCGCGTCACCAGCCGGTCCCAGTTCAGGAGCGAGTTCAGGTGCGCGTAGATCTGCTGCAGCGCGCCCGTGTCGCGCAGCTCGACCAGCTTCTCGGCCGGCAGCTCCTTCAGCTTGTCCTCGGACACGGCGAAATAGTCGGACAGCTCGATCGGCTCGCCCGGCGTGCCGTCGTCGTTGTTGGGCTGGACCATGTGCTTGCGCTCGACCAGCAGGTCCAGGTCCTTGAGCACCTGGACGAAGCTCTCGGTCTTCTGACGCTCCATCTCGAAGTTTTCGCAGAACTGGATGGCGTTCTTGGTGTAGTCGGTCGGCTGGCCGTTCTCGAACAGCTTCACGTCGCCGCCGCCCTTGGTGATGAAGTGGGCGTCCACGTCGATGCACACGATCACCCGGTCCTCGCCCGGGTTGGAGGCGACCACGAAGGGGTAGCGGCGGATGAAGGCCGGGATGTACGCCTCCGGATCGAAGCGGCCCTCGGTGACGAACAGGTTCTCGTTGGGCCGGATGCTCATGATCGCCAGCGGCGCGCGCTCGGGGCCCGCGAAGATCACCGGGTAGCTCAGCGAGGCGGGGCCGAACTCGGTCACCTGCACGGGCACCGCGTTGGCCGCGAAGGCGAAGGCGAACGGCGCGTCGGTCGACACCATGCCGAGGTCGCCGTGCTGCTGCGGGTTCAGCGGCTCGGGCTTGCTGTACATGACGACGTTGCCGGACAGCTGGGGCGGAGCGGAGCGGGGGGGCTGCATGGAGCGGGCTCTGTGAGGACGGGCGGCGCGGGGCGCGCGCGAGGCGGGCGTCCTAACGGATCGGGGGGTCGAAGCCAAACGGGGCCGCGGGCGGCGCGACGAACCGACGCGCGGAGGGCGGCGTGAGCCCCGACGGCCCGGACCGCTGGCCCGAGGTGTGGCGCGGCGGCGTCAACACCTGGGAGTGCGACGAGATGGGGCACATGAACGTGCGCTTCCACATCGCCCGCGCGCTGGAGGGGATGGCCGGCCTGGCGCGCCTCCTCGCCCTGCCGCACGCCTTCCGCCCGGCGGCCTCCAGCACGCTCGCGGTGCGCGAGATGCACGTGCGCTTCCTGCGCGAGGCGCACGCGGGCGCGCCGCTCTCCATGACGGGCGCCGTGACGCGCTGGGGCGAGGCGGACGCAGACCTGTGCCTGCTGCTGCGTCACGCCGACGGCGCGCCCGCCTCCACCTTCCGCGTGCGCGTCGAGCACGCCGCGCCCGACGGGCGGGGCTTCCCGTGGCCGTCACGCGCCCGCGCCGCGGCCGAGGCGCTCGCGGCCGAGACGCCGGCGGCGGCGGCCCCACGCAGCCTCGGCTTCGGCGACGCACCGGCGACGACCGCCTCCCTCGATCGCGCCGAGGCGCTGGACCTGCTCTGCATCTCCCGGGGCGTGATCGCGCCGGCCGGCTGCGACGTGCACGGCGCCTTCCGGCCGGACGAGTTCATGGGCCGCGTCTCCGACGGGGCCGCGGCGATCATGCGCCCGGTCCGCGAGGCCGCGTCGATCGCCGCGCCGGGCGCGCGCGTCGGAGGCGCCGTGGTGGAGTACCGCCTGCTCATGCTCGACCGCGCGGGGGCCGGCGACCACCTGGAGATCCGCTCGGGGCTGGCCGAGGTGGGCGAGCGCGTCAGCCGCGTGGTGCACTGGTGCCTGGACCCGGCGGGCGGCCGCGCCTGGGTGACCTCGGAGGCGGTGGTGGTCTGCTTCGACCTGGACGCCCGGCGCGTGCTGCCCGTCCCGCCCGCCGGGCGCGAGGCGCTGGCGAGCCTGCTCAAGCCCGGGCTGGCGCTCTGACGCGGTCGGCCGCCCAGCCGCCGGCCGCCGCCAGCAGCGCTCCGCGCACCAGCTCCGGACGCTCCAGCGGCAGGAAGTGGCCGGCGCCGGCCACCGTCTCGACCTCCAG
>CAXTBN010000014.1:29261-30942 GCA_964242895.1 uncultured Caulobacteraceae bacterium
CCGGACGCTCCAGCGGCAGGAAGTGGCCGGCGCCGGCCACCGTCTCGACCTCCAGGCCCGGATGGGAACGGCGGACGGCGCAGGTGGAGCCGTGGTCGCCCTTGAACAGGCGCACCGGCATCTGCACCCGGCGCAGCGCCCCGCGCACGTCGGCGCGCTGCGCGGCGTAGTTCGCCGCCTCCCATGCCGGCGCGCAGGCGAGCTCCACGCCGCCGCCCGCCGTCTCGCGGAAGCCGCCCGCGACGTAGTCGGCCAGCGACGCCTCGGGCCAGGTCTTGAACGCGCCGCGCCCGCGATAGGCGGCCAGCGCCGCCGCCCGGTCGGGGAAGGCCGCCCGTCGCGCCAGGGCGCCGCGGGCCAGCGGCATGTGCCGCAGCAGCTGCGCCCGCGCCCACGGCATGCGGGCGCCCCAGCTGCGCCGCCGGCTGAGGATCACGGGCTCGAACAGCACCAGCGCCCGCACCCGCTCGGGCGTCCTCGCGGCCGTGAGCAGGCCCGCGGACGCGCCCATGGAGTGGCCGGAGAGCACCGGCGGCGGCCCGTCGATCTCGGCCAGCAGCCGCGTGAGGTCGTCGGCGTAGACGTCCCACGACACGTGCGTGTCGGGGTCTGCGGGCAGCCGGCTCTCGCCATGGCCCCGCAGGTCCGGCGCCCAGATGCGCAGGGCTCCGGCGAGGGGCTGCAGCACGCTGCGATAGGTCTGCGCGTTGAAGCCGTTGGCGTGGACGAAGACGGCGTCCACCGGCCGCGCGGGGTCGCCGAAGTCGAGCACCGACATCTCGCCGTCGGGCAGGCGCAGCGTGCGTCGCCCTGGCTCGCTGGGGTGCTCGCGCGCGGCGCCGTCGTCCATGCGCCCTCCCCTACCTCGCGCCGCGCCGGCGGAGTAGCGTCGCCGGCATGACCCCGACCTGCTTCGACCTCTCCCGCGACGGCGCGGTGGCGCACCTGGTGCTGAGCCGGCCCGACAGCTTCAACAGCATGGTGCGCGCCTTCTGGAACGAGCTGCCCGCGATCGTGGACGAGCTCAACGCCGAGGGCGCCACGCGGTGCCTGGTGATCTCCTCCACCGGCAAGCACTTCAGCGCCGGCATGGACCTGTCGGTGTTCACGCAGGGTGAGGGCGTCGCGCCCCGCGCCGTCGACCGCGCAACCGCGGCCGAGAAGTTCCGGCTGGACGTGCGGCGGCTGCAGCACAGCTTCTCCTGCCTGGAGCAGGCGCGCTTCCCGGTGATCGCGGCGGTGCAGGGCGGCGTGATCGGCGGGGCGGTGGACCTGACCAGCGCCTGCGACATCCGCTACGCCGCGGCCGACGCCTTCTTCCAGATCCAGGAGATCAACATCGGCATGACCGCCGACGTCGGCACCTTCCCGCGCCTGTGCAAGCTCCTGCCCGAGGGCGTGGTGCGCGAGCTGGCCTACACCGGCCGCCGCTTCGCCGCCGACGAGGCCCTGCGCCTGGGCCTGGTCAACGCCGTCCTCCCCGACGCCGCCGCCTGCACGGCGCACGCGCTGGAGGTCGCCCGCGAGATCGCCACCAAGCCGCCGGTGGCGGTGACGGGCAGCAAGGTCATGATCACCTACGCCCGCGACCACTCCACCGCCGACGCGCTGGACTACGTTGGCGTTTGGAACGCGTCGATGCTGTCGCCGGAGCACATGGCGGAGGCGATGGGGGCCCGCG
>CAXTBN010000014.1:31042-49709 GCA_964242895.1 uncultured Caulobacteraceae bacterium
TGGAACGCGTCGATGCTGTCGCCGGAGCACATGGCGGAGGCGATGGGGGCCCGCGCCCAGAAACGCGCGCCGGTGTTCCCGGACTTGGCGAAGCTGCGGGGGGAGTTCTAGCCTGCAGCGTTCAGCCGAAATGAATTTCGGGCGCTCCCGTCTGAGCGGCCATCTGCGCTAAGAAGTCGACCAAGTCGCCAGGCGCAGACACCTTCTGCCCATTGGCCAGGTGGAACATCAGCCCTTGCCCCGTCTGCTCCACAGAAGCAATCTGGTCTCGAGAGAACGCCATCACCGACTTCGGTGCGGTAACGACTACGAAGAACCGCCCGGCGCGCTCGAGGATTAGGCGCAGATGGTGCAGGTCATGCTCGCACTCCAGGCGTCGACCCTTGACGAAGAGGTCGGCGCCCGTCTCCGCCGAGATGATCACATCCACGTGGGCCGGGTTGAACGCCGCCAGTTCTCCTGAACGGAGGGGTGCGCGGATCAGATAGGACATAGGCCTATCTTAGACGAACAGGTGTGGAAGAACATCTCAGAAGCCCATCGAGGGTCGCGGATGGACCCTCTCGCCGTGCGGCGCAGCGCGCGTTAGCCTCCGCCCATGCTCCCGATCCTCGTCGCCGCCCAGCTCGCCCTCACCGACCCGCTCGACAAGGCGGCCGTCGCCTACGCCCAACCGGTGATCGTCTTCACCCACGCGGAGGTGGTGGACGGCACGGGCGCCGCGCCCCGGCGGGACATGACGCTGGTGGTGCGGGACGGGCGGATCGCGGCGCTCGGGCCGTCCGCGCGGGGGACCCCGCCCGCGGACGCCGTGGTGATCGACGCGGCGGGCAAGACGCTGCTGCCCGGCTTCGTCATGCTGCACGAGCACATGTTCTACCCGTCGCCCGGGCGGGCGCAGTACGGCGAGTATCCCTACAGCTTCTCGCGCCTGTACCTCGCCGGCGGCGAGACCACGGTGCGCACGGCCGGAACCATGGCGGTGCTGGGCGACCTGAACACGCGCGACCGCATCGCCAAGGGCCTCGCCATCGGGCCGGACATCGACGTCACCGGCCCCTACCTCGACGGCGCCGGGATCTACACGGTGAAGATGCAGGCGCTGCGGGACGCCGCCGACGCGCGCCGCACCGTCGACTACTGGGCGGCGGAGGGCGTGACCTCCTTCAAGGCCTACATGAACATCCCGCGCGACGTGCTGGGCGCGGCGATCCAGGCGGCGCACGCGCACGGGATCAAGGTCACCGGCCACCTGTGCTCCGTCACCTTCGAGGAGGCCGCCGCGCTCGGCATCGACGACCTGGAGCACGCCTTCATGGTCGCCACCGACTTCGAGCCGGGGAAGGCGGAGGACGCCTGCCCCCGCGACGCGGGCGCCGGCGGCCTCGCCAAGATCGACCCGGAAGGGCCGGAGGCGACGCGGCTGATCCGCGACCTGATCGACCACCACGTGGCCCTGACCTCCACCCTGACGGTGTTCGAGACCACCGTCCCCGGCCGGCCCAAGGCGCCGGAGGCGGCGCTGGCGCTGCTCGCCCCGCAGTGGCGCGAGACCTACGAGCAGCGCTGGGCGCGGGTGCAGTCCGCCCCCGCCGACGCCGCGGCCTTCGCGCGCACCACCTACGGGCACGGGACGCGCATGGAGAAGCGCTTCGCCGAGATGGGCGGCCTGCTGGTCGCGGGCACCGACCCGACCGGGTACGGCGGCGTGATCCCGGGCTTCAGCGGCAAGCGGCAGGTGGAGCTGCTGGTCGAGGAGGGCTGGAGCTTCCCGCAGGCGCTGCGCATAGCCACGCTGAACGGGGCGAAGTACCTCGGCCGCGAGCGCGAGATCGGTTCGCTGGAGGTCGGCAAGCGCGCCGACATCGCCGTGGTGGAGGGCGACCCCGCCGCCGACGCGACTGCGGTCGAGCGCATGCCGCTCGTGTTCAAGGCGGGGGTCGGCTACCGGACCCAGGTCATCTTCGACGGCCTGAAGGGCGCGATCGGCCTTTACTGACGCGGCCGCGCCGGAGGGGCGGAGGCGGCCTGGATTTGGGTCGACGGGATGAGGACGCCTCGACCCGGACCGGCGGCGCCCGCCCCCTACCCGTTCGCCGCGGCTCCGCAGGCGCCTTCGCGCTGGCGGAGCGCAACGGCCACAGCTGAACGGCTGTGCCGTCAGGCGCCCGCGGTGCGCAGGGCGATCCAGGCGAGGCCGACGGCGGCGAGGCCCAGCTGCACCGGCCGGAACACGCCGAAGTAGACGGGCGCCTCGCGCCGGCGGGCGGCCAGGGCGTCGAGCACCGCCGTCAGCGCCAGCCCCGCCGCGCCCAGGGCCGGGCTGCGGAACAGGAGGGTCAGCACGCCCGCGGCGAACAGGCCGAGCAGGGTGGCGATCTCCGCCGGGCGCGCGCCCCGCGCCTCCGAGAAGCTCAGGCCGCGCCGCACGCCGCTGAAGAAGGCCAGCAGCGCGCCGGACCATATCGCCGCCAGCGTGCGCACCCAGGCCGGGCCTTCGTCCTGCGGGAAAGCCCACGCGGCCCACGCCAGGATCGCGACGGGGACCACCGCCGACCAGCCGAGCACGAGATCGACCGGCCGCCCGGCGCGGCCGAGGTCTTCCGAGCGGGCCACACGGGCGGGAGCATCCATGGCGGGGAGAGCGACCGCCGACGCAAGCCGTTCCTCCGGCTCAGCTTCTCTCCGACCGCCTCCTCCGCTCAGCCCGTGTTGCGCAGGCCCGCCGCGACGCCGTTCACCGTCAGCTGCAGCGCCAGGGTGGTGCGCGGGTCGGCGTCGCCGCGGCGCTTGCGGCCGAGGAGCTCGACTTGCAGGTGATTGAGCGCGTCGATCACCGGGGCGGCGAAGGCGACGCTCTCGCGCAGCTCCGGCCGGTCGTCGAGCAGCGACGTCCCCCCGCGCGCCGCCAGCACCAGCTCCACGGCGGCGTCGCGCTCGCGGCGGATGGCGTCGAAGATGCGCGCGCCGGCCGCCGGGTCGCTCGCCAGGGCGGCGTAGCGGGCGGCGATGGCCATGTCGCTCTGCGCGAGCATCAGCTCCATGCCGGCCAACGCGGGCTGCAGGAACGGCGCGGCGGCGGCCAGGCCGGCCACGTCCGCGGGCGTCAGGCCCGCGGCGCGCGCGCCGGACGCGACGCCGTACCAGCCGGGCAGGAAGATGCGCGCCTGGCTCCAGCTGAACACCCACGGGATGGCGCGCAGGTCCTCGATGCGCCGGCTTGCCGTGCGCGAGGCGGGGCGGCTGCCGATCTTCAGGTCGGCGATCTCGGCCACGGGCGTGGCGGACCAGAAGAAGTCCTCGAACGCCGGGTCGTCGTAGACCAGGGCGCGGAAGGCGGCGAAGGCCTCGGTCGAGAGGCGCGAGAGCGCGCGCTCGGCGGCGGGGTCCGACGCGGCGGCCGCCGGCCCCGTGGCGTCTCGGGCGCCGGCGGCGAGGGCGGCGGCCGCCAGGGCGTCGAGGTTCCGGCGCGCCACGGCCGTGTCACCGTAGAGGCGCTGGATCATCTCGCCCTGCTCGGTCAGGCGGATGCGGCCCTGCACGGTGCCGGGCGGCTGGGCGAGCACGGTCTCCGCCGTCGGCCCGCCGCCGCGGCCGATGGAGCCGCCGCGCCCGTGGAACAGCTGCAGGCCGACGCCCGCCTCGCGCGTCACCTGCGCGAGGGCCGCCGCCGCCTCCGCCGCGCCGCGCCGCGAGGGCAGGAAGCCGCCGTCCTTGGAGGAGTCGCTGTAACCCAGCATCGCCTCCTGCACTCCGTCGCGCAGCAGCGAGCGCACGGGCGGAAGCGCGAGCCAGCGGCGCATGATGTCGGGCGCGTGCTCCAGGTCGGCGATGGTCTCGAACAGGGGCGAGACGGGCACGCGGGCCACGGGCTGGGGACCGCCTTCCACCAGCCCCGCCTGTTTCATCAGCACCAGCGGCTCCAGCATGTCGGAGACGCTGTCGGTCTTGCTCACCACGTAGCGGCCGAGGGCTGCGGGACCGTAGTCGGCGAGCGCCCGGGCGGCCGCGTCGACCACGCCCAGCTCGCGCCGCGTCTCCTCGCCGTACTCGGCGAAGGGCGTGCGGAGCGGGCGGCGGTCGGCGAGCTCCTGGAGCAGCAGGCGCACGCGCGCGTCCTCGTCGAGGGCGAGGTAGTCGACGTCGGGCGACACGGCGGCGAACAGCTCGTGGAGCGTGCGCGCGTGGACGTCCGAGTTCTGGCGCAGGTCCAGAGCCAGCAGGTGGAAGCCGCAGGCGCGGACCAGCGCGATGAACAGCGGCAGCCGGCGGCCGACCAGCCGCTCCCCGCCGTGCGCCAGCAGCGATGCGCGCAGCGTCTCCAGGTCGGACAGGAGCGCGTCGGGGCCGGCGTAGGCCTCGCCGGGCGCGGGCGGGCCGGCGGCCAGCTTGTGCAGCGTGGCCAGGAGGCGGCCGTGTACGCCGATCAGCGCGGCGCGGTAGGGCTCGTCGGCGCGGTGGACGGAGCCCTCGCGCGCCCGCGCGGCCAGCGCCTCCACCTCCGGTGTCACCGCGATCAGGGTGGTCGACAGGCCCAGGTCATCGCGCAGCTGCGCGGCCAGGCCCACGTAGCGGCCGAGGATCAGCGAGCTCTGCGCCTCCAGCGCCGCGCGCAGGGTGGCGCCGTCCACGCCGGGATGGCCGTCGCGGTCGCCGCCGATCCAGGTGCCGAGCGTCAGGGCGGTGGGCGGAACGGGCGCAGCCAGCGCGTCGGCCCAGCCGTCGAAGAGCTCCTCCAGCGCGGGCAGCAGCGCGCGGCGAACCACCTCCAGCATGTTGCGCACCTCGTCGGCGACGGTGATGCGGTCGGGGCGGTTCAGGCGCGTCAGCCACAGGAGCGCGATCTCACGGTGCAGCTCGTCGCGCAGGCGCCGGTCGAGGTCGCGCGGCAGGTGGTGGCGGCGCAGCGCCATCAGCCGGGTGAGCTCCACCTCGCGGTCGGCCACGGAGCGGCGGCGCATCTCGGTGGGGTGGGCGGTGAGCACCGGGACGACGTGCAGGCGGTCCAGCGCCGCCGCCGCGCCGCCACCGAGCGCGCGCACGGCGTCGGGGAGCGTGTGCGGCGCGCCGCCGTCGGCGCCGGGTCGTGCCTCCGTCTCGGCGAAGCGCCTGCGACCTGTGACATCCTCGGCGATGTCGGCCAGGGCGGCGTCGAGCGCGAAAGCGCGGGCCAGGAACACGGCGTCGTCCGGCCCGAGGCCCGCGGCCAGCTCCTGCAGCGGCGCGGGATCGCGGCTCGCGTGCGCGTCGAGCGCCGTCGCGCGCGCGGCCAGCACCCGGCCGGCGGCGTCGGCGCCCTCCAGCTCGCGGATCGCGTCGTCGAGCACCGCGGAGAGCAGGCGCATGTTCTGGCGCACGCTGCGCGTGGTGGAGACGTCGCTGGCGCTGTCGGGCATGGCGGCTTCCTGCGGGCGCAGGCGCCGGCTTAACGGGCGTCGCGGGGCGCGCCTAGGCGCGCGCGTTGGCCACCGTCTTGCGCGCCTGGGCGAGGTGCAGCCGCTCGGCCATGCGCCCGTCCACACGCACGGCGCCCTTCGCGGCGTTCTCCGGCTGGTCGAAGGCGGCGATGACCGCGCGGGCGTGCGCCACCTCGGCGTCGGAGGGCGAGAAGGCGCGGTTGCAGGGCTCGACCTGGCGGGGATGGATCAGGGTCTTGCCGTCGAAGCCCCACTCCACCCCTTGCGCGCACTCGGCGGAGAGGCCGGCTTCGTCCTCCAGCCCGTTGTAGACGCCGTCGAGGACCACGAGGCCGTGCGCGCGGGCGGCGGCGGTGGCGGCCGACAGGGCCCACAGGAACGGCGCGCGGCCGGGCGCGAGGCGCCAGCCCATCTCCTTGGCGAGGTCGTTGGTCCCCAGCACGAAGCCGGCCAGCCGCGTGTCGCGGGCCGCCGCGGCCGTGGGCTCCAGGGCGAACAGGCAGCGCGCGGTCTCCACCATGGCCCACAGCGCGGTGCGCTCCGGCGCGTCGGCGAGGGCGTCGCCGTAGCGGCGCACGTCGTCGGGGCCGTCGACCTTGGGGACGAGCACGGCGTCCGGGCCTGCGCGCGAGACGGCGGCGAGGTCGGCGGCGCCCCACTCGGTGTCCAGCCCATTGACACGGATCACCAGCTCGCGCCCGTCCCAGCCGCCCTCGCCCACTGCGGCGCAGGCCGCGTCGCGCGCCGCCGCCTTGGCCTCGGGCGCGACGGCGTCCTCCAGGTCGAGGATCACCGCGTCGCAGGGCAGCTCGCGCGCCTTGGCCATGGCCTTGGCGTTGGACGCGGGCATGTAGAGCACCGAGCGGCGCGGGCGGGCGGCGGGGGTCATGGGGGCTCCGGAAGGCGCGGCGTCAGCGCAGGCGGTAGGTGCGCTCGAGGTCGTAGCGCGACCCGTCCGGCCCCGACCAGGAGGAGTAGAGGCCGAACGTCGTCGCCCGCCAGGCGCGCGTGTGCAGCAGGTTGTGGTCCGCCTCCCACGCGGCGGTCTTCACCGGATCGGACCGCTTGAGGTAGGCCAGGGTGACGTGGGGCCGGTAGGTGCGCGCCTCGGGCTTGAGCCCGGCCCGCTTGGCGGCGGTCTCGCACTTGGCGGCGAGGTGGCGCAGCCCGGGCGTCTCCGACACGCCGGCCCAGACCGCGCGCATGTGGTCGCCCTCGCCGAAGCGGCCCACGCCCTGCAGGTGCAGGTCGAAGCCGGGCGCGTCGATCGCCGCCAGAAGGTCGTCGAGTTCGGCCGCCGTGGTCTCCCGCAGCTCGCCGAAGAAGCGCAGCGTCACGTGCAGGGCGTCGGCCGGCCGCCAGCGCGCGCCGGCGAGGCCCCTCTGGCGGTGCGCCAGCTCGTCGGCGATCTCCTCCGGGACGGCGACGGCGGCGAACAGGCGGATCACCGCGGCGGGCTCCCGGCGGCGGGCAGCGCGGCCAGCACCGCGGGCGCGAGGCGCGACGCAATCAGCTCGGCCCCGCGCGCGTCGGGGTGGAGGCCGTCGGCCTGCGTGGTGCCCGCACGCGCGCTCACGCCGGCCAGGATGTCGGGCACGAGCACCGCGCCCTCCTCGCGCGCCACGCGGGCGAACAGGGCGTCGAAACCGGCCGGGGCGACGAAGGGCGAACGGCCGCCGGCCAGCACCACGCGCGACCCGCGCGCCTTGAGCCGGACCACCACCGCGTGCAGCGCCGCCTCCGTCCGCCGGGGCTCCACGCCCATCAGCAGGTCGTTGGCCCCGAGGGCCACCACGGCGACGGGCGTCGCCGGAAGCGTGTCGATCCGCGCGAGCCCGCCCTCGGCGGTGTCGCCGAACACGCCGGCGGCCAGGACGGCCACCGGCCGTCCCGCCGACGCCAGCCGCGCCTGCAGCCGGGCCGGCATCGACTGCGCGGGCGCGAGGCCGAAGCCCGCCGTCAGCGAATCGCCCAGCACCAGCACCGTCGGCGCGGGCGGCGGAGCGGCCGGGGGCGGAGCGGCCGCCGCGAGGGCCAGGGCGAGGAGGCTCACGAGCACGCCGCCCTGTAGCGCAAATCCGGCGAACCTCAACGCACACAGGGTTTACGTGGCCGGGCGGGACCTTGCGTCACGGCCTGCGGCGACCGATATTCACAGCCGAGGCCGTCCCCTCCGGGGCGCGTCGAGCGAGGAAACCAGATCGCCATGAGCGACTTCAACCGGGGCTTCGGCGGGACCTTCCCGCAGGCGAAGACCGACATGTCGGTCGACGCCGGCCTGCGCAGCTTCATGCTGGGCGTGTACCACAAGATGGCTCTGGGCCTGGCGCTCTCGGCCGCCCTGGCGTGGCTGACGTCGCACGCGCCCGTCGTGAACTACCTGTTCGCGCGGACGGTGGACGGGCGGCTCGCGCCCACCGCCCTCGGCACGGCGCTGATGTGGGCGCCGGTGGCGGTGGTGATGCTGGGCAGCTTCGTCGCCCGCGGCGTCACGGCACGCAACTCGGGCGCCTACTACTGGCTGGTGGTGAGCCTCCTGGGCGCCGGCCTGGGCGTCGACGTGCTGATCTACACTCAGACCTCGATCGCCACCGCCTTCCTGGTGACGGCCACGGCGTTCGGCGTGCTCAGCCTCGTCGGCTACACGACCAAGCGTGATCTGTCGGGCGTCGGCTCGTTCCTGATCATGGGCGTGTGGAGCATGTTCGCCCTGTCGATGGTCAACGTGTTCTTCCTGCACCTGGCCGCGATGCAGTTCGTCATCCAGCTCGTCTTCCTGGCGCTGTTCGCCGGGCTGATCGCCTTCCAGACGCAGGCGCTGAAGATGACCTACCACCAGGTCCGCGGCGACGCGGCGGGCATGGCCGCGGCGACGAACTTCGGCGCGCTGAACCTCTACCTGGCCTTCATCAACATGTTCCAGATCCTGCTGTCGCTGTTCGGCGGCCGCCGCTGAACCTGCGACACGTCTGAGACTTCGCGGCCCGGGACCCTGTCCCGGGCCGCTTCTCGTTCTAGGCCGCCTCGCGCCGGAAGCCCGGGTTGCGCAGCAGCACGCCGCCCTCGCCGGAGAAGGCGGGCGGTGGGGTGAGCCGCTCCTGCGGGCCCAGCACCAGGCAGCCGTCCGGGGCCAGGGCCCCCTCCAGCTTGTCCAGCGTCGTCTGCGCCGCCTCCGCCGTGAACGCGCCCAGCACGTGGCGGCACAGCACCACGTCGAACGGGCCGATCCGCGACAGGTCGCCGATCAGGTTCACCTGCGCCCAGCGCACCATCCCGCGCAGCTTCGCGCTGGCGCGCCACATGTCGTCGGTCTTCTCGAAGTGCGGCAGCAGCAGGCGGATGGGCAGGCCGCGCTGCACCTCGAAGTGGCTGAACAGCCCCGCCCGCGCCTTCTGCAGCGCCCGCTCCGACAGGTCGGAGGCGAACAGCTCCAGCGCCGGCGCGTCCGGCCGCGAGGCGGCGAGCAGCGCCACCGAGTAGATCTCCTGCCCCGTTCCGCAGCCCGCCGACCACACGCGGAGCGGCCGGCCGCCGCGGCGCGCCGCCAGTTGCGGCAGCACCTCGTTGAACAGCCGGTCGAACACGGGGCGGTCGCGGAAGAAGCTGGTGTCCGAGGCGGCCAGCGCCTCCGCCGTCGCGCGCTTCACTTCCGGCTCGCCGCCGCGGCGCAGGCGCGCCAGGAGCGCGTCGACCGAGGCCTCGCCCAGGCGTCGCGCCACGGGCTGCAGCTTGGCGTCGGCCAGGGGCAGCCGGTCGGGGCGCAGCCGCAGCCCCGCCTCGTCGCGCGCCAGCGCCGTCAGGAGTTCGGCGTCGTCGGAGGTCACAGCACCCCCGCCTCCGCGAACTTGGCGGCGATGATGTCGCTGTCGAACGGCTTCATGATGTACTCGTCCGCGCCGTCGGCCAGGGCCGCGGAGATTTCGTCGGGCGCGTCGCGGGCGCTGCAGAAGATCACCACGGGCGCGTCGCCGCCGGGCTCGGCGCGCAGCGCGCGCAGGAACTCGCGGCCGTCCATCACCGGCATGGCCCAGTCCAGGAGCACCACGTCGGGCATTTGAGCGCGGCAGACGGCCAGCGCCTCCAGCCCGTCGCCCGCCTCCAGCGGGTCGAAGGCGAGGGCCTCCAGGATGCGCGAGGCCACCTTGCGCACGACCTTGCTGTCGTCGACCACGAGGCACGTCTTCATGCGTGGACTCGCGCCGCGGCGGGGGCCGAGGATCGGGAGGGACGGGACATCGAGGGCCGGGGGCTCACGTACCGGCCGACCTTGCCCCTGCTGGGTTAAGGAGCCGTGCAGCGCGGGGCTGAAACGCGCCGCCGCACCCGCGGCTCAGGCCGGCGCGCGCGCGCGCAGCACCACCCGGTCGTCGGCGACGGACGCCTCCACGCGCCCGCCCGCAGCGGTGAGCAAGGCGTGCAGGTAGTAGGCCTGAACCCAGTTGCCGTGCAGCAGCCCCTCGCCCAACGGCTCGCCGCGGAGGCCCTGCGCCACCTCCGGCCGCAGCCGAGGCCGCGCTCCCGTGCACTCGGCCGCGATCAGCACCTCGCCGTCCTTCTCCTGGGCCGCCAACCGCACCTGCCCGCCGGTGGCCACGGCTCCCGCGCCGAGCTGCGCCAGGTTCAGCAGCGCGCGCGCCGCCGCCTTGCCGATCGCGGGGGGCTCCACCGCCCAGTCGAGCGTGGGGCGCAGGGGGGCGAACACGCCCTCCGTCAGCTTGCGCAACTCATCGCTCTTGAAGCTCTCCGCGGCGGCCGAGGAGCCGAACGCGATCCGCGCGAAGGCGAGCACGGCCACCAGCTTGCGCGCTGAGGCGCTGATCAGGTTCAGCGCGTCGTCCCGCATGTCGGCCGCGGAGGGATCCTCCAGCAGGTCCACGCCCGAGACGATGGCCGAGGCGGGGCTGATGAGGTCGTGGCAGAGGCGCGCGGCCAGGCTGGCGGCGAGTTCCGCCGAGGCGCCGCCGGCTGGGGCGGAATCGTCCGCGTCGGGATCGGCCTCTTGGGCGATGGCGGGGTCGGGCAGGTCGGTCATGGCGGTCCGGCGCGGAGGGTCCCGGCGCTTATGCCATGCGTCGGCCGCCGCGCGCGACGGTTCGGCGGCCGCGGTTGGCTCGCCGTCAACGATCTGTTAAGACCTGCGACACCCGAGGGCAGGCCCAGCGCCGTCCTCCGGCTCCGGCGCTCCCCCGCCGACGTCCCGCCCCTTTCGCCGCTCGCCCTGGCCGCTCCACTGCGGCCCGCGACCCGCGATCAGCTCCCCGGACCCGTGTCGCACTCCGAATTCGCCCTGTCCCCCGCGCGCCATGCGCCCGCCATCCTGGGCTGCGCCGCCGTGCTGGCGGCGGCGGCTGCAGGTCTGGCGGCGGCGCAGAGCAGCGCAGGCCGAGGACCGGACGCGCACGTGCTCGATCGCCTCCACGCCGCAGCGCCCGTCCGCGCTGTCCGCCCCGCTCCCGCTCCGGCTCCCACCCCCGCTCCGCGCCTTCACGACGCGACGGCGGTGGCGGCCGGCGGCGTGGGCGGGTCGTTGTACGACAGCGCGGTCGCGGCTGGCGCATCGCCCAAAGTGGTGTCCGACGCCGTGCGCCTGTTCGCCCGCAAGCTGGACTTCGCACGCGACCTGAAGCCGGGTGACGGCTTCCGCCTGGTGTTCGACCGCACCGCCGACGCCGCGGGTCGCACGGTGAGCACGGGCGCACTGGTCTACGCGGAGATCGCGGCCGGCGGGTGCACCGTTCGCTTCTACCGCTTCGAGCACGACGGACAGGCCGACTACCTGGACGGCGAGGGCCGCGAGGGCCGGCCGCTGCTCCTGCGCACGCCGGTGGACGGGGCGCGGGTGACCTCCGGCTTCGGCATGCGGCTGCATCCGATCCTCGGCTTCAACCGCCTGCATCCGGGCGTCGACTTCGGCGCGCCGGTGGGGTCCCCGGTGCGGGCCGCGGGCGACGGCGTGGTGGAGGAGGCGCAGTGGACGGGCGGCTACGGCCACTGGTTGAAGCTGGGCCACGCCGAGGGCTACGAGACCGGCTACGGCCACCTGCTGCGCTACGCGCCGGGCGTGCGGCCGGGCGCGCGCGTGGCGCAGGGGCAGGTGGTGGCCTTCGTCGGCTCGACCGGTCTGTCGACCGGTCCGCACCTGCACTTCGAGATCATGCACGACGGGGTGAAGCTCGATCCCGCCGCCGCGGGCGCCGCGACCGCCGAGCGCGGCCTGGGCCGGGCCGCGCTCGCCGCGTTCGACGCCCAGAAGGCGCGGGTGGACGGCCTCCTCGCCCAGGCGTCCGCCGTGCGGCTGGCGCGCGCGACGCCCGCGGGCGCGCCCCACGCGGGCTGACGCGGAGCCGCGCCAAGGCGCTGTTTCCGTTCAGGTGCGGTTCAGCCGCCGGGACCTAAACCCTTCTTCATCACGTTGTTTGCGTGAGCGCACGACCCGCCTCCCCCCGGCGGACCGGGCGCCGGACCCGGATGGAGGACCTCATGACCAACCTGAAGAAGGTCGCGACCGGCGCGCTCGCGGCCCTGACCCTCGGCGGCGCCCTGGCGGCGGCGACCGCGACGCCTGCGGCCGCCCAGCGCTACGGCGGATACCGCGGCGGCTACGGCGGATACCGCGGCGGCTACGGCTATCGCGGCGGTTACGGCTACGGCGGCGCGGTGGTGGCCGGCCTGGCGGGCCTCGCCGTCGGCAGCGCGATCGCGGGCGGCTACCCGTACTACGGCGGGGGCTACTACCCCGGCTACTACGGGTACTACGGGCGCCCCTACGGCTACGGGTACTACGGGCGCCCCTACGGGTACGGCTACTACGGCCGCCGGTACGGCTACCGCTACTGACCCACAGAGCTTGAGGTCGCGAGGCGCCGGCAATCGCCCCCCGCCGGTTCCTCCCCCGATCTCTCGGAGACCCCGCGTCGGCGACGGCGCGGGGTTTTTCGCGCCTGGAGCGCCGCGCGGGCTAAGCTCTGCTGGGGAGGCCTCCATGCGCCAGCGATTCGCCGCAGCCGCCGTCGCACTCACCGTCCTGCTCGCGGCGGGGGCGGCAAGGGCGCAGGACGCCGACGAGATCTGCACCGATCGGCCGAGCCGCGCCTCCGGCGCGTGCACCGTGCCGACGGGGTCGTTCCAGTACGAGGCCGACCTCGTCAACGGCACTTTCGACCGCCAGCACGGCGTGACCACCGACAGCTGGTTCGTGCTCAACCCCGCGCTGAAGTACGGCGTCGGGCCCCGCACGGACGTGGAGCTGCAGTTCGACCCGGTGGTGGTTCAGCGCGTCCACGTGGACGGCGGCAAGGATCGCACCGCCGTCGGTCCGAGCGACCTGACCTTCCGCCTGAAGCAGAACGTGTTCGGCGGCAGCGACGGCGACGTGCAGGTGGCGCTCGTACCCTACGTGAAGGCCCCCACGGCCTCGCGCCTCGTCGGCGGCGACGGCGCATGGGAGGGCGGCGGCTACGTCCCGATCACCTTCAAGCTGGGCAAGCTGTGGCAGTTGTCGCTCACGCCCGAGCTCGACATCCTGAAGGACGACGTCGGCGACGGCCGCCACATCCAGCACTCGCAGGTGGTCAGCGTCACGCGCAGCCTGCCCGACGACTGGTCGCTCTACGCCGACGTGTACGCGCAGTGGGACTTCGAGCGGCACGGGGCCACCCAGTCCACGCTGGACTTCGCCGTGGCCAAGATCCTGCACAAGACGCTGCAGTTCGACGCCGGCGTGAACCTCGGGCTCAACCGGTCCACGCCGGGCGCCAACGCCTACCTGGGCGTGTCGCAGCGGTTCTGAGCGGGGCGGCGCGTTGACCGCGCCTTAACCACGCCGGACCACCCTGGCCGTCGACTTCCGCCCGGCCGCACCGCCCCATGTTCGCCCGACCTCCCTCCTCCGCGCTCTCCGCAGCCGACGTGCGCGCCGGCGGCGCCGATGCGACCTGGGCCGACCGCCTGCGCCACCCCGCCGTGGGCGCCGGCGCGGCCGCCGTCCTCGTAGCCGCGACGCTGGCGGCGGTGCTGACATGGGGCGACCCCCACGCGGGCGCTCCGCACGTGCGCGTGCGCCTCGCCGATCCGGGCAAGCTGCCGGCGCCCGTGCTGCGCGCCGCCGCCGACCCGGCCGCCACGCCCGACTTGGCCGTCGCCGACCCGACCGCCCTCGCGCCGGACGTCGCGGGCGGACAGGCCGTGATCACCCTGCCCCAGGGCGCGCGCGTCTCGGGCGTCGGCGCCGTGTCGAGCGGCCCCGCCCCGATCGCCGCGCCCGTGCGCGCCTCCAGCCCCCTCCCGGCCGCGCCCCTCGCCGGGCTGCACCAGATGGGGCCGGGCGGCCCGACCCCCGTCATCGCCAAGGACGGCCGCACGGCGTTCAGCGCGTACAGCCGCCCCTTCACGCCCAACGGCAAGCCGCGCATCTCCCTGATGATGGGCGGCCTCGGTCTGAACGGCGCCACCACGCGCGCCGCCATCGAGCGCCTGCCGGCCGAGGTGACGCTCTCCTTCGTCGCCTATGCCGACGGCCTGCAGGCGTGGATCGACCAGGCGCGCGCGCACGGCCACGAAGTGGTGCTCGAGACGCCCATGGAGCCCAACGACTTCCCCAACAACGACCCCGGCCCCTACACGCTGATGGCCTCGTCCGCGCCCGCCGAGACGGCGCGGCGGCTGAGCTGGGTGATGTCGCGCGCCACGGGCTACTTCGCCCTGACCAACTACCTGGGCGGCCGCTTCCTCGCCTCGGGTGCGGCGGTGGACGGCTTCATGGCGCAGGTGAAGGCGCACGGACTGGGCTTCCTCGACGACGGCTCGGCCAAGGGCCGCGGCGCAGGGGCGCCCCGCGCCTCGGCCGACAGCGTCATCGACCAGGACCTCTCTGCGGACGCCATCGACCGCCAGCTCACCGCCCTGGAGGCTCAGGCCACCACTCGGGGCCAGGCGTTCGGCGCGGGCTTCGCCTACCCGGTGACGGTGGAGACCGTGGCCCGCTGGGCCGACCGGGTGGAGGCGCGCGGCTACCAGCTCGCCCCCGCCTCCGCTATCACGCGGCGATGACCGCCGGCCCCTCGCGCCTCTCCTCCGTCCCCGACGACAACCCTCATCCCGGCTACCGCCCCAACGTGGGCGTGGTGCTGTTCAACCGGCGCGGCCGCGTGTGGCTGGGCCGCCGCGCGGGCGCGCCCGGGCCGGACAACTGGCAGTTCCCGCAGGGCGGCGTCGACGGGGGCGAGGACCTGCTCGACGCCGCCCGACGCGAGCTCGAGGAGGAGACGGGCGTGACCTCGGCCACTCTCCTGGGCCGCGCCGAGGGCTGGATCGCCTACGACTTCCCGCCGGGCATGGGCGGCTCCAAGGCGGCGCGCGGCTTCAAGGGCCAGAGCCAGGCCTGGTTCGCCTTCCGCTTCGAGGGCGAGGACGCCGAGGTCGACCTTGAGGGCCACCACGAGGTGGAGTTCGATCGCTGGCGCTGGGCCGAGCTGCACGAGGCGCTGGACCGGGTGGCCGCCTTCAAGCGCGAGGCCTACCGCCGCGTGATCGACGCCTTCGCCCCGCTCGCCGCCGAGCTGGCGCGCGCCGCCGCGCCCTCCGCCGCACCGGAGTGAGCGCGCCGCTGCTCCTGATCCCGGGCGCGTTCTGCGGACCGTGGGCGTTCGACGCCCTGCGGCCGGCGCTGGAGGCCGGCGGCCGCGCCTGCGCGACGGTGGACCTGGCGGAAGGTCGCGCCGTCGCTTGGCGCTCGCTGAGGGACTACACGGCCACGGTGGTCGAGGCCGTGCGGCGCTGCGCGGAGCCGCCGGTGCTGGTCGGCCACTCCATGGGCGGACTGGTGGCGCAGCTCGCCGCCGCCCGCGCGCGCGTCGCCGGGCTGGTGCTGCTGGCGCCCTCGCCCGCCTGGGGCCAGCCTGTGGCCAGCGCCATGGAGATGGCCTCCGGCTCGACCCTGGCGGCCCTGCAGGGGCCGTACTGGCTGGGGACGGTGGAGCCCGACTGGAGCGTCGTGCGCGAGTACACGCTCGACCGCCTGCCCGCCGCCGAGGCGCGCGCGCTGCACGCGAAGATGCGCCCGGAGAGCGGCCGCGCGCTGTTCGAGGTGCTGAGCTGGTGGGCCGACGTCGGCATGGCCGCGTCGGTCCCGCCGCTGAACGTGCCCGCGCTGGTGCTGACGGGCGAGCTCGACCGGGTGCACACGCCCGAGTCGACCGCGCTCACCGCCCGCCGCCTGGGCGCGGCGTCGGTGGTGCTGCCGGGCGTCAGCCACTGGACCCTGGGCGGCCCCGGCGCGGACGCCGGCGTCCGCGCCATGCTGGGGTGGCTGGACGGGCGCTGAGCCGCCCAGCCGCCGGGCCGTCGTCTCGGGCCGCCTTGCGGGAGGCCCGCTACGTACCTTGGTCAGATAAGCCTTTCAGGTGTGTCTCTGAACGCTGGTCGAGCGGCCCTGATCAGGAACTTGCTTGATGATCCGCGTGTTGTGCCTCCGCGTCAGCGCGCGCGAGGAGCTTCACCGTGCCCCACCACCCAACATTCGATTGGATATTCTTCGCGATCATGATCCCTTGGCCCGCTTATATGACCTGGGACTGGTTCAGGAACCGCTAGGCTGGATCAGCCGACGCCTCCGTGTGCTTGCTGATCGGATCTTCGCGTCGTCGTCATCTGGCGACCGAACGTCCGCACGACGGGTCTGGCCCTCAGTTCAGCTTGGTGTCGTCCACAGGCTCCGGGGGCAACGGGGCCACGGTGACGCCGTCCTCGTGCAGCGCCTTGACCTCCTCCGAGGTGGCCTGGCCGTAGATGCCGCGGTCCTCCGCCTCGCCTTCGTGGATGGCGCGGGCCTCGGCGGCGAACTTGGGGCCGACGTCGTCGAACTCGCTCAGCACGTGGCGGCGCACCTCGCGCGCGGCGTGGCGGAACATCTCGCGCATCTTGGCGGGCGCGACCTGCGGCTCGTCCGAGCGCCTCGTGCCCGCGACGGCGGGGGACATGATCGCCTTGCCGACGCGGACGGTGCCGCAGATCGGGCACTCCACGAGCCCGCGCGCGGCCTGCTCGTCGTAGGCGGTCGACGAGGCGAACCACGCCTCGAAGCCGTGGCCGCCGGCGCACTGCAGGGCGTAGCGGATCATGCGGCGCCGTCGGGGCCGGCGAACTCCCGCGCGTTGGCGAGCGCGGGAACGGCGCGGCGCGCCCGCTCCACCGCGGCGAGGTCGAGGTCGACCGCCAGCACGCCAGGCGCGTCGTGGTCGAGCACGCCCAGCACCTCGCCCCAGGGACCGACCGCCATCGTCCGCCCCCAGGTGCCGCGGCCGTCGGCGTGGCGGCCGCCCTGGGCGGGGGCGAGCACGAAGCTCCCCGTCTCGATGGCGCGGGCGCGCAGCAGCACCTCCCAGTGCGCCTCGCCCGTGGGGCGGGTGAAGGCGGACGGCACGGCGATCACCTCCGCGCCCGCCCCGTCTCCCCCTTGGGCGAGCGCGCGGTGCAGGTGCGGGAAGCGCAGGTCGTAGCACACGGTCAGGCCGAGGCGGCCGGCGACAGTGTCGGCCACCACGGCGCGGGCGCCGGGCGCGTAGACGGCGCTCTCGCGCGCCGTCTCACCCGTGGGCAGGTCGACGTCGAACATGTGGATCTTGTCGTAGGTGGCGGCCACCGAGCCGTCCGCGCGCACGAGCACCGAGCGGTTTGCGAAGGCCCCGCCGTCCCGCACCAGGGCCGAGCCGATCAGGAGCTCGACGCCGAGCTCCGCCGCGAGCTCGCGCAGGCCGAGCACCACCGGGTCGCGGTCGAGCTCGACCAACTGCGGCAGGAGGGTCGTGCGGTCGCGCTGGAGCAGGTTGGTCCCCTCCGGCGTCAGCACCAAGCGCGCGCCCTGCGCAGCGGCCTCGCGCACCAGGGGCGTCGCGTGCGCCAGCGCCTCGGCGTGCGTCGCGGGCGTGCGGAGCTGGACGAGGCCGACGCGGACCGGCGCGGGCGTGGTCACGCGGCGAGCAGGCGGTCCAGCTCGCCCGAGCGCTCCAGCGCCATCATGTCGTCGCAGCCGCCGATGTGGCGCTCGCCGACGAAGATCTGAGGGAAGGTCGAGCCGCCGCCGGCCCGCTCCACCATGGCGCGCTTGCGGGCGGCGTCGGCGTAGGCGTCGTCGATCTCGCGGAAGGCCACGCCCTTGGACTTCAGGAGCTGGAGGGCGCGCGAGCAGTAGGGGCAGAAGGGGCGGGTATAGATCTCGACGTTCGGGGCGGGAGCGGGCACGGGCGTCTCCGGAGCGGCGGATCGCGTCATATAGAGAGCGCCTCGGCCTCCTGCACCCGCGCCACCACCGCCAGGTGCACGGCCGCCGCGCCCGCCTTCTTGAGCGCCCGCGCGCAGGCCTCGGCCGTGGCCCCGGTGGTGAGCACGTCGTCCACCAGCAGGATGCGCCGGCCCTCCACGCGCCGCGGGTCGGGCACGGCGAAGGCGCCGCGGACCGCTTCCCGCCGCCCGCGCCGGCTGCGGCCGCCCTGCCCGCCCGTATCGCGCCCGCGCACCAGGGCGTCCGGCAGGTAGCGGCGGTGCGCCAGGCGGGCGAGCGGCCGCGCGATCTCGGCCGCCTGGTTGTAGCGGCGCTTGAACAGGCGCGCCCGGTGCATGGGCGTGGGGGATATGGCGTCGCAGTCCTCCACCAGTTCCGCGGCGGCCCGGTGGAGCCAGCGCGCGAACAGGGCGGCGAGATCCGTGCGGTCGCCGTGCTTCAGCTTCAGGATCAGCCCACGCGAGTCGTCGTCGTAGAGGCAGGCGCAGCGCGCCCGGTCGAAGGCGCGGGGGCGGGCGGTGCAGGCGGCGCAGCGCGAGCGCAGGTCATAGGCGAAGGGTGCGCCGCAGCCGTCGCACGCCGGGCCGTCCACCCAGACGATGCGGCTCCAGGCGTCGGGGGAGAGGCCGGGCGCGAACGGCCGTTCGCCTCCGCCGTCCAGAGCGTGCGGCGGCATCAGGAGGTCGAGCGTGCGGCGGCCGGCGGCGACGAGGCGAGGCCGTGAGGCGCGAACGGCTCCACCCCCGAATTCCCTCAGCGTCTCCGCAGCCCTATCTCCCAGCCGAGATGTCAGACGCCCCTCCCCTCCTGTTCGACCGCGCCCTGCACCGGCGGCGGCTCGAGCGCGCGGCGCGGGGAGGCTACGCCGGCTTCCTCAAGGCCCGCGCCGCCGCCGACGCCGCCGAGCGCCTCAGCGACATCCTGCGGGACTTCCCGCTCGCCGTCGACCTGGGCGCGCGTGACGGCGCCTTCG
>CAXTBN010000015.1:0-4205 GCA_964242895.1 uncultured Caulobacteraceae bacterium
CAGCTGGGCGGGCTAGGGTGCGGCTCTGGAGCAGGCATGCGCGTTTCAAGGCGCGAGCTGACACGTTGGGCTTCACGATCGGGCTGCCAGTCCTACAGCGCTCCAGTGATGACCGGCAAGGCGGATGAGCAACAGATGGAAGACTTCAAGAACTCTTAGCGAACGCCCGCCTTCTGGAGCGATGCTGGTGACTGGTGTGACGCTTGCAGGTTCTTGGAGCAGCGATTCAGGTCAGAGTCCGGCTGAAGGAGACTGTAGCATAGAGCAGAATGAACGCACCGAAAGCCACAAACCTACGTTCATCGCAAAGGGATGAAAGCGAGCGCCAGCGCCGCAAAAAGACGAGGTAGCTTGTAGACGTGAAGTCGAAATGGGTGTCCAGGATGTTGATCTTCGCCCAGGAGACGATCGCATTCATGATTGTCCATTGCGCCGCAAATCGAAGCCAGAAACTACGCCGCACGACGTCAAAGTGAGCGCGAAGATCGATCCTTCCGGCCTCAAGCTCGTCCGGGAGCGCCGCTGCGGCCATCATCGGCTCGCGACGAGGCTCGCCACCTCGGCTTCGATCACAAGCCGCGGCGGCTCCGCCAAGCGGAGGCCGCGCCCATCGACGCTGCAGCCGGAGCGCGCGTCGAAGCGGTAGCCATGCCGCGGACAGCCGCCGACCCTGTCGACCACGGAGGCGTCGTCGAGCGGAGCCAGCCAGTGCGGCACACCGCCCCACGCACCACCACCGCCCCGTCCAGGTCGCCATCATCGCCTCGTCTTCATCCCAGAGCCGGGCGTAGATGTCGGCGTACCAGGCGCCGATCGCCGCCAGCCGCTCGGGTCGCGGCTCGCGAACGTGGAACTCCACCTCGGCGGAGGTGCGATGCGGCCCGAGCGACGCGAGCCGGGTATGGAGTTGCGAGCCCGCGCCGGGACCTTCCAGCGTGGTTACGACGAAGCGTCCCCCCGGTCGGTCGGCGGCGAGTTCCAACACCTGGGGCGCGAACTGCTCGGACGGCCGGTTCAGCAGCCGAACGCGCCGGCCGTCCAGCCTTTACTCCACAAGTTTCATGGCGGCGAAGCTTTCGGAGTGGAGGGCCGGCAGGTGCGCCTAGTCGAAGACGTTCTCCCAGACCCGCGCCAGGCTCGCTCCGACTTCTCGTTCGAATCTCCCGGCCACGTTTAAGCGAAGGCCGTTGTCCGTTCCGCGATGATCCGACATCCTTCTGCCGCGAGCCTTCGCCCAAACTTTTCCAGCCTACAGATGCGGCTGCTCCCCAAGCGCCGATGAGCGACGGAGCAATGAGGCTCCCGCGGGTTGAGCAGTGGCCCTCAGCGTCACGCCCCAGACCAACTCTCGCTGGCCACCTTCGCATGCCGTGTTTTCTGGAGGCGATCCGATGCCGGCTGATCACACGCAGTGGGGCTGGCCGCTGACCATCCTGTCGCACTCACCCGCAACCGTGCCGCCTCATGCTGGGGAGCTCCTTGAAGTCAGTCCAGCTTGGATAAGACGTCGCGAGCGGCCTGCTTCAAGCTGTCCATCAGGCCGGGGAGCGCGGCGCCGGCCCTGAACTGAGCAGCGGTGGCGTCGATCTCGTCAGCCTTGTCGATCGCGGCCTCCAGGCCGGAGAGGGCGGCCTTGTACTCGGTGAGCACGTCGAGGCGAGACGGTTCGACACTGGAGGAAGCGGGCGCCTGAAGAGGGCGATGCACGGTCAGGCCCCACCGCAGAGCGCTTTCTTCCGTGTCGCGGAGTTCCGCCATCAGTGGAACCAACTGGTTGTTCTGCAGGGCAAGTCTATCTGTCAGCTCTGAGCTTAGGTTCTGCGCTTTGTTGTGCTGCTCGACGATGCTCTCGCTTAGCGCGATGACGACGTCCTGAGCCTCGTCCACCTTCTTCAGAAGAAATGAGGTCTGCACGTCCTGAGACCTGTAGCCGATTTGCCCTTGCGGCAGGCGTCCGGGTCTGCCGCTGTCCGCGCCGACCACCGCGTTTCCCGCCGGAGCGTGCACCTCGAAGTCTGGACCCAGCCTGCGTTTCCCGAAGCCGAGTATTCCAGACGCCTGCATGTTCTTGTGGACGAGGTCGGTGAAGTCCTGCGCGAAGGTGGGCGCGCCGTCGGGGTTCTGACCGGCGGCGCTGCACTGGACGAGGAAGACGCGACCGGAATAGTCGTCAGGCAGCCGCGCGGCGATCTTCTTCGCCAGGGTCGCGGCCGGAAGGCCTGCGAAGGTCGTGGCCGAACCTACGCTGCCGCCGTGCTGATCCCTTGCGATGCCGCCACCGTGGCCCACCAGGTGGAGGTTTTCGGTCACCCCGAGCTTGTAGCTTTGGAACGCCTTCACCGACAGGACCGGCCCCGCGACGCTGCTCGCGAGATTTTTCGCCGCCCTGGCGACGACGGCGTCGTCGGGCTGCCAGCTCACGATCACCCGCTGCATGGGCGGAGCGCCGAAGTGAAGCGGGCCCGGACTCGGGACCGCAGCCGCCTCCATCTGGTCGCCGCCGCGTTCCAGCAGCGGCGCCATGCGTTCCGCTTCCGCTTCGAGGCCCGTGTCGGCGTTGAGGGCCCGATCCGCAACCCGGCCGGTCACAGGCACGCGTCCCGCCTTCTGCTGCGCCACATGCCAGGCCTCGTGGGCCAGTAGGGCGCGCTCGCCCGGCGCGAGGTGGATGTCGCGTCCCTGAGCGAAGGCCCGCGCGCCATACGGGCCGGGTTGATCCGAGTCGGCGTGGACCCTGACCTCATCCATCGTCTGCCCGGAGTAGGCCTCCAGCCGCGCCTTGATTGACTGCGGCAGGGGCGAGCCGGAGCCGCGGGACGTCGGGATCGCCCGCCAGCGGTAGATCGGGGGCGCGCTCGTGGGAGCGCTGGACGATGGCGCTGACGCCGGATCCAGCGCCCGACGGAGCGAGGCGGGCGGAGGCGCGGGTCTTCTGACGTGCACGCGGGTCACGAGCGCCTCCGGGTGAAACGGACCGCAGCCGACCCTGAACCCGCGCAGAGCCGTCTACCATGAATGGCGACGGTCGTCAGCCGCTCCGGCGCGTGACTGGCGTCTACCCATGCGCGGCTCTTCTTCCAGCTTCTGATCCGGTCGTTCGCTCGCCCTTGTGGTCGCACTCGCTGCGGTGGTCGAGCCGGAGGGTCAGGCACGGGTGTGGATGTAGAGGACGTCATCGACTTGGCAGAGCTCAAGCGATGTATCGAGGGCGTCGGGGGCCGTGGACAGCAGGTGGACGCCCCCGTTCGCCACCGCCGCGGCGAGCCGTCCCGACAAGGACGGCTGGGGATGCTCCAGCCAGGCGAGCGCAACCGGGTCGAGCATCTCCGCGTGGGCGCGGCGATTGCTCTCGCCCTCGCCGCCGAGCAGGTGGATGCGGGAATGCGTCGTCACCGCCACGGAGTCGAAGCGGGGATGGGGCAGGGCGGGCCCGTTGCTCCAGCGCGCGTGGGATGGGGAGAAGACGGCCGTGCGGCGCAGCGGCGTCGGGCCGAGCTGCGCCGGGCGCAAGCCGACGCCGCCCAGCAGGTGTATCCGGCCCTCCCAGGCCGTCATGGCGGCGCGCGCCACGGCGTACGGCAAGCGAGGCCGCTTCGACCAACTGTCGGCTTCCGGATCGTAGGCGTCGAAGGCGTCGGTGGGCGTGCGCGACTTGGCCAGGAAGCCGCCGGCCGCGTAGAGCAGCTCACCGGCTGCGCAGACGCAGAAGCGCCGCCGTTGTTCCGGCAACGCAGCGAGCTCGCTCCATCGGTCCTCCTCGGCGTCGTACCGCCAGTGGAGGACGCGGTCGGACGCGTCGTCGAAGCCCAGCACGTGCAGGCGCCCGTGCAGCACGGCCACTGTAGATGCGTCGAAGCCGATCGGCGCGGCGGGCGCGCGCCGCTCCCATGCTCCGTCGAGCGTGTCGAGCAGGGCGAGATCGCCGCCGCGCCCAAGCACAGCCGGGCGTCCCTGCAGCGTCGCCGCGGCGAGGACGCCGTCGAACGGCGGCCGGATCGGCAGCTGCGTCCAGTGCGGCTCCGCGCGTCGGCTGACGAGGCTGGCGCCCGTGAAATGCAGGCCCATGCCGCCGTGCACGCGCCGCGTCAGGACGCAGGCGTCCGTGGATGGCGCGGGATGGGGCTCCAGCACCTCGACGATCTCCCGGGCTTCGACGGCGGCCGGAAGTTCGACGACGGCCGCGACGACCTGCGCGAGCGGCTCCG
>CAXTBN010000015.1:4305-47788 GCA_964242895.1 uncultured Caulobacteraceae bacterium
CGCGAGCGGCTCCGGCGCTTCGTTCCGCGAGGCGGACAGGACCCGCTCGACGCGCAGCGCGTCCCGTCCTCGGCGTTGGGCCAGCGGAGTGAACAGGCGTCGCAAGTCGCGCACCTCGACCTCCGAACGGTTGAACACCAGCCGGGCGATCGTGGCCGTTCGCGTGCGCCCGTGCATGGCCGGCTGCGGTACGGGGACGCCCTCGTGCAACGGCCACTCCAAGACGTCACGCACGGGGCAGGTCCACGCCTCACCCGTCTCGTGACGCCCGGAGGTGAAACGCACCTGCAACCCCTGGCCGAGCCGGATCGGGGCGGAGGTCGACACCCGGGCGAGCGCGGAACGGCCCGCCGCCTCGAAGCGGTCCCACCTGCGCAGCACTGGGCGGCGCGCGAGGCGAGCGCGGGCGTCGGCGCCCAGTGGGTCCGGGTCGGGGCGGTCGAGCACCAGACGCAGAGCGTCCTCCTCCTCCGTGAGGTCGCAGCTTTTGACGCCGGCCAGCGGCGCCGGTCGGCGGTGCAGGGTGAGGTCCAGGTCGCCGATCTCCACCACGTCGTCCGGCCCGAAGCCGCCGCTGCGCTCGGCCACGTCGTCCAGGTGCAGGACCTCGTCGCTCTCGAAGGCCGTGACGCGCGCTGCGGAGGCGGCGTTGTCGTAAGACCATTTGAAGGTGGCGATCGGCCGAAGGCGCCAGTCATGGGGGCGGGCTTCCAGCTCCGGGGCGCCTTCGCCGTCCCAGTGCAGGCGCAGGCAGGTGCGTGCGTCGGGGCTCTGCTCGATCGTCCTCACGTGCGCCGAGAGCATGCGGCCGTCGCGGTGCACGAGCTCGACCGGGCGGCCGGGTCTCCACAGCGCCTCGTGGCCGAACGCTTCGTCGCCCAGCGTCGCCCAGCCGCCGGGCGTCAGCTCGTGCAGTTGGAAGCCCTCGTCGGAGGGCCGGCGTGCGTCGGGCGGCAGGGCGGCGAAGCCGCCGTCGTGGATCTCCACGCGCGCAAGCGACGGGTCGCCGAGCGGCGTATTGGGCGTGCGGGCGAAGGCCATGGCGCCGCAGCGGGAGGGTGCGCGCGCCGTCGGCTCCGCCTCGTCGAGCGTCAGGCGCACGCGCGAGACGGTGCGCAGGCGCGCGGCGGTGTCGACGTCGCCGAACGCCGGGTCGCGCAACACCTCGTCCTCGTGCGCAGTGACCACGACATCGATCGATTCGAGCGAGGCGAAGTAAGGCCCGGGCCTGCGGTCCCGCAGGGAGGCCGAAGGTAGGACGAGCCCGGGGCCTTCGGGTTGCCGCTCGAAGGCGCAGTCGTGCGCGAGGCGGCTGGGGACTCCGTCGACGTAATAGCGTCCGGCGCCCAGCCTCAGCTCCGGCTCGGCGAAATGGCGCGCGTCGCGCCTGCCGGCCTGCTCGCGTCCGCTTTCGTCGCCGGGCTCGTGCTGGACTGCGCCCATGTCGGCGAGCCGCCACTCGGGTTCGAAGGCGATCAGCTCCGATACGGCGACACCTCCCGCGCGCAGGACCAGCAGTTCCGGCCCGGTCGCCGTGCGCCACAGATGCAGGCCGTCGATCACGCCGCGGAAACCCCGCCCGACGCGGACGGGGCCGGCGGTGAACGGCACGGTCACGGCGTGTCTCCGTTCGGCAAGCAGCACCCCGTCGACGTAGAGGCGCACGTGCGCCTCCGACGCGACCGCGGCCACGTGGGTGAAGCGCCCCACCGGTGTGCGCTTCTCGGTGGCCAGGGCGATCGCGGGAACCTGCTCGCCGATCTCCGCGACGTCGCCTTCGGCGTCGGCGACGACGGCCTCGACGACCACGCGCGCGTGCAGGCGGAAGCGGAGCCGACCCTCGCCATCGATCTCCAGCAGGAAGCCGCCTCGGCCGTCGCCGGTCCTGCCGGCGTGCTCGACGAGCACACCTGGATCGTCGCGATCGCGCTTGATCCAGCCCTCGAGAGTGAAGCCGCCGGTGATCCAGGTGTCGCGGGCCCGCTCGATGACGAAGCCGTGTGCGGGTGCGTCGAAGCGGAAGCCGCCGTGCGCGCGCAGGCCGAAGCCGGCGTCGGCGGGTCCCCCATCCGGTCCCAGGAGGTCGCGCAAGGCGGACGCCTGCGCCTCGGCCGCGAGATGCGTCTGCGCGTTCAGATCCGCGTCCGTCTGCAGCCGGCCCTGCTGCATCAGCACGCGGGCGTAGCCGACGTCGGGGCCTGCGGGCAGGCGCGAGAAGTCGCCTCTCATCGCCGGGTCCGGAACGCGCAGGGGGTCGGCATGGGTCGGGTCCGGTCCCTGGCTTCAGCAGGCATGGGTGATGGTCGCGCGCACGTGGAAGGGCAGGTGCTCGGTGAGGACGTCGTCCAGGTTGTCTCGCCGCAGCCGATCTCCGACGCCGTGATAGGCGCCCAGCGACTGCCCGTCGGAAGCGGCGGTCTCGAAGAGGCCGATTGGGTCCGGGCGCATGTGCATGTACCCCGGCTGCCCCCGCCGGCGGCTCGTGAAGCGTGGGGGCGGGCAGGGGCGCTGGCCCTCCGCCGGCTCCGGTCCGAGACAGGCGCGACGCCGCGGCGTGCGCGAGCCGTCCGGCAGCCAGCAGTGGTCCACGCCGCCGGCCGCCACGTCGGCGATGTCGAGCGTGTCGAGGAACAAGCTGTCGACAGCGTCCAGCGCCTCCGCCGCGACGGCGCCGGCGAACGTGCAGGCCGCCGCCGTGAGTCCGGGCAGGGCGCCGGCGCGACCGCGAACCCCTTCGATGATGCTTGATCGCGCGTGCAGCCGTACGTCCTCCGCGGCCATGACGACGGGGCCGAGCATGCTTGACTCCACGTGCAGCTCGGCGCCGGCTCCGCCCTCCGTCACTACAACGGCGGCTTGGCGCGCGGGCGGCCACACCGTGCAGTGCCGCAGGATCACGGTGGCGGGTCCATGCACGCGGAGCGTTCCCCCGATCAGCAGGCCGTCCAGGATCAGCACACCGCCGTCCCGGCCCGCCGTGACCTCCAGGTCCGCCGCGAGGCAGGGCCGCTCGCCGTCGGCCGCGACGATCGCCAAGTTGCCTCCCGCCAAAGGCAGCTCCCAGGCGGTGTCGCCGTCCGGACGTCGCGTCGCGGACGTGGGCAGTCGGATCACGTGTCCCCTCGAGCCTCTGGTCGGCGGGCGTCCCGGCTCTTCCGCCCAGCCGCCGTAGCGTCGCCGGTCGTCGCGCGAGGGGGATGGAGCGCGGGGGTAGGCGCCGCCGCCCAGGTCGTCGACGAAGCCGTAACCGTAGTCGCCGCTCAGGGTCCTGGCGTGATCGTCCGCGCGCGTCAGCAGCACGCGGCCGCGCTCCGGGTCGAGCAGGATGCGCGCGTCCGGCCTCGCGGGCCGCCAGTCGCCCAGGTCGTCAGCGCGGATGTCAGACGCCGGCACGTCTTCCCCGTCGAGCCGCAGGCGGAAGGGCGGCGTTCCCCCGTCGCCAAGCAGCTGCAGCCCACGCCGGGTGACCGGACCGGGGAAGGTCACAGCTCCGACGTCGGCGTCGTCCGGCGGCTGGAACAGGGGAGCATCCAGGTTCAGCGGATGAAGGCGGCGTCGGGAGCCGTCGCCGTCCGCGAGGGCGGCATCGACGCCCCGCAACGGGGCGCTCTGGTAGGGCCACAGCCGGATCTCGACCGAGCCCGCATCCTGCGCGCCGGCGCGCACGTGGGGCATCCGCCGGGCCCGCTCCAGCGGGCCGCCGGCGCGCGCGCGCGCCACACCGTCGCGCAGGGTGGGCGCGCCCCCCGCCGCGCTCCCGAAGGCGGCCACGCTGGGCGCACGGGCGAGCCGTTCCGCCGGCTCGATCACCTGCGCGGACCAGCCGGTGGCGCGCGACACCAGCCGCTCCAGCGTGGCGCGCACGCCCTTCCGGCGGCGGTCTGCCAAGGCGTCCGTCACCAGCGCGCGCGTGTTGAGGCCCGGATGGAGCCTGCGCCCGAGCCGCCCGGCGGCCACCAATTCGCCGATGTAGGGCAGGAGCCACGGCTCGCAGGTCTCGGCGAACCAGTCGTCGTAGAGCCTGCCGATGTCGTCGTGCAGCAGGTCGTGTTGAGACTGCAACGCGTCGAACACGGCGCGGAGCGCGCGCGATCCCTCGTCGTCGCGCCGCCGGTGAATGGCGGGCATCAGAGCGAAGAGGTCGAGGCTCATGACCGGCCGGCTCAGGGCGCGCCTGCTTTCACGACCGCCTCGCCAAGCACCAGCAGCTCCGCGCCTCGCCACCCGCCCGCCGGCGTCGCCGGCGCGGCTTCCAGACCGTCTCCTGTGCCGGGCGGAGCGCCCCGGCGGTTGAGCCGGACCAGGACGGCGGTCGCCACCCCGGGCACGGCCTGCGCGGCGGCCAGGAGGGTGGCGGCGCGCACCGGCTCGCCGATGTCGCGCGCGGCGAAGCAGAAGGCGTCGCGCAGGGCGTCGACCACCGCCGCCCGCACGCCGGCCGCGTCGATCACGCTTGGCGCGCAGTCGACCGCCAACTCGACGTCGAACCGCACCTCACGCGCCCCCGCCAGGGTCAGCGGCGGTCGGCGCGGACCCAGTACGTTCAAGTCGGCGCGCAATGCCTTGAGATCGACCGGGCCCGCCTCGGCGTCCAGGGTTGCGTTGACGTCCCGAGCGCCCATCACGGTGAGCACGACTCCCGGAGACCCGCCCGCGGCCGTCCGGTCGGCGGCCAGGACCTTGCCGACGTCCGGACGCGCCAGGGCGATCCCCTCGAAATCGCGCAGGGACACGAGCCGACCCAGGGCCCGGGCGCGGGCGGGGGCGGTCCAACGGCTCTGCAGCGGGTCCTCGGCGTCAGACCCGCCCTTCGCGGGCAGAGGATTGACGGCGCCGCGTACGCCGGCCGGCCGCTTCTTCAGCAGAACGAGTTCGCCCGCTCCGACATCGCCGTCCGCGCCCGCACCGATACGGCTGAGCGCCAGGACGTTGCCGGCGCCGGTCGGCAACCGCCGTCCACGCCGCCCGTCGCCGAACACGAGGGACAGGGCGCTGTCGGCGGTCTCTGCGACGCGATAGTGGGCGTCCAGCGGCCCGGAGCGTGCGAAGTCGGCCACCTCGGTCCAGAGCTGGCCGACGGAGGCGAAGTCCGTCGGACGCAGCTGCGCGCTGATCGACAGCGGGTCCCCGGCCGAGGCGTCGCGGACGCGCACCTCCAGCCGGTGCGACGCCCGCTCGCCATGGTGGATGCGCGAGCCTTCGTCGGAAGGCGCGCTGTGCGGACCTCCCTCGAGGAGGAAGGCTTGGTTCTCAATAGTGTTGTCGCCGTCGCCGAGGATCTGGCCGAAGACCGGCGTCTCGCCGTGACTGGCCCGCACCACGTTCGCGTTCACCGTCACGCTCGCGGCGTCGTATGTGCGGCTCAAAGGCGAAGCGAGCGTGAGACGCGTCGAGAGGCCGTCGACCGCCGGCTCGGCGCTCAGCACCGTCGCCACGTCGCAGACCGCCTCGCTCCTCGGGTCCGACGGGAGCAGCTCCGCCTCCACCTCGCCGGCCTCGAACTCCAGGCCCGCGGCGCTGCGCACGGTCAGGCGGGCGGAAGCGCCGGCGGAAGTCCTCTCCGCCATCAGCTCGAGGTCGCGGGAGAAGGTCACGCGGATGTCGCCACCCTCGTCGGCCGTGAGCCACGCCCGGCCGCCCTTGACCTCCACGGTCCAGCGCCGGGGGGCCTCCAGCAGGAGATCGCGGGCGTCGCCCAAGTCGAGACCGAGAGGCGCGAGCGCCGCCTTCACCGCATCGTTCACGGAGCCTCCGGCCCGCGTCGGCAGGGCGGCGGCCAAGCCGGCGACCCGGCCCAGTTCGCCTGGTTCGGCGAAGGCCTCCGCCTTCACGCCCGCGCAGGGTCGCAGCGTGGTCGATCGCGCCGCGCCGACGTACACGGCGCCTTCGGCGCCGACGGTCAGGGCGAGCACATCACCTGCGAAGGTCGACACTCGCGCTCCGTCGCAGAGCACTGCGCCGTCCCGCAGGCGGGTCCACAGCCTGCCCTCGCCGTCGAAGGCCGCCTCCTCTGACGGCGCGGGCGTTCCGGCGCGGGCGACCGCCTCCCAGCGCTCCCGGCCGTTCCAGCTCAGCAGGCCCGCGTCGGTGGCGGCGTGAGCGATCTCTCCCGCCGTGAGCAGCTGGTTGATGCGCGTTCCATCCGCCGTTCGCACGGTGACGGCGTCACCGTCCGAAATCCGCACCACCGCACCATCGGCCGTGCCCGCCAGCCAGCCGCCGCGCCAGCTTGCGACCGCGGTGACGTCGAGGCCCGCACTTCCTTCCGCGAGCGCCCAGCCGGTCGACGGATCGCGCAGGTGCAGACCGGCGACGGAGGCCGCCGCGACGACGTCCCGGTCCACGGCCACGGCGCGCACCGCCACGCCGGCCGGCCCAAAGGCGTTCCAAGCACCTCCTCGCGTCGCGCTGCGCACGCCCCACGCGCCGGCGGCGAGCAAGAGATCGCCGAACGCGGCCAGGTCGGTGGCCGCGCCCCCGAGGGCTTCGGTCGCGAAGGCCTCGCCTCCTGCGAGCAGGACGTCGTTCTCCGTAGCGGCGACAAGGCCCCATGCGGGGGTGGCGCACAGCAGACGCACGGTTCGGTCCGCGAGCTGCGGGTCGCTCCAGCCGCCGGCGTCGTCTCGCCCGCGCAGCCCTCCCGCACCGCCGCGGAGCCGCAGGCGCGGCCGGCGGCCCGTGACGGCCAGGGTGCGGCCGGCCAGGTCCGGGTGCGCGCCGGCGAGGCGGAGCGCGGCGCCGTCCAGGCGCTGGAGCGGGGGCGGGACGGTGTCGACGATCGTGGCCGGCGCGCCGCCGAGGTGAAGGCGCGCGGTGCGGGCGTCCAGTGCAGCGGGCGCGCCCTCCAGCCGGACGCGAGTCACCCGCCCGCTTCGGCCGAAGGCGTTGCGCGACACGAGCTCGACCTCGCGCACGCGCACGGCGGTGAGCTCGTCGGCGGTCTCCACCACGACCCGATCATCGACGTCGAGCCCCGTGCAGGAGGCGTTCAGATCGATCCACCCGTCGGCGCCGGGACGCTGGACAAGGCCGGGCCAGTCGGTCTCGACGTAGCCTGTGAAGCTCTCCGCGACGATGACCAGGCGGGGCGCCACCTGCAGAAGCAGGGTCACCGCACGGCCCTCGGCGCCGGCGGTCCAACCCGCCCCGCGCCCGTCGCGGCGGCTCCATCCCGCCCCGTCGGCGGCGAAGATCGCGGCGCCTGATGCGGCGACCTGATCAGGCGGGGGGCGCCCTTCGCGCGAGGCAAGCGCGGTCCACGTCCGCCCATCCGTCGAAAGCTTCAGGCCGTCGCGTGTCGCTGCGACCAAGTCGCCGGCGCCGGTCTCCGCCAGCGCGGTCGCCTCGCCCGCGACGGCGAGTGTCCAGCGGGAGCCCGGGGCCGCGGCGTGGAACAGCCCGGCCTCGGTCGCAGCGACGACGGCGTCGCCCTTGCGCCACAGCGCCCGCACTCCGACCGGCGTCCCGTCTGCCGACGCGCCACCCAGCCCGTCGCGCCACGACGCCCACCCGCTGGCGTCCGGCCGCAGCCGCCAGACTCCAGCGGCCGTCGCCACCGTCAGGCCGGCGTGCCTGCCTTCGACGAACAGAAGGTCCTCGACGGGGAGCGAGGGAAGGCGGGGCCGCACGTCGGCCTCAGGCGCGGCGGTCGGCGCGAGGGCGGCGGGCGACCAGGTGCGGCCGCCGTCGCCGGAGAACAGCACCTCGCCCCGCGCCACTCCTGCGTAGAGGCGGTCGTGCGGACCCGCGCGCAGCACGGTCACGGGCGACTGCAGCGACGGGGCGCCACAGCGGATCCAGCCGTCGTGGGTCCGGCGGAGGACGGCGTCCTCGACCCCGACATACAGGACGCCGTCTGAGCCCTGGGCGGCCGCGCGCACGTCGCCAGGCGGCAGGCCCGCGGCCGCGTCCGCCCAGGTCGCGCCGTCATCGTAGGAAAGCCGCACCGCACCTGTCCGCGTGCCGGTGAGCGCCTTCACCGCATCGGGCGCCTGGCTCCAAGGCGGAGCATCGGCGCCGAGCAGCCGCACGGTCCGCGTGCAGGTCCAAAGGCGCGGCGTCGCTCCTGCTGGCGCGAGCGCGTCCGACCAGCCGAGCCAGGCCGCGCCGTCGTCCTGCACGTCGACCTCGGTGACGAGGCGGACCTGCGCCGTCGCCACCCGCCCGGAGGGATCGGCGACCACGAGGGCCGTGCCGGGCTTCAGCTTGCGGCCGTCCGCCACCTTCACCGCCGTGGTGATCGGCTTGGTGGCCGCGGCCTCGACGGACGACGCCGAGCTGAGCGCGTTCCACTGCACGCGACCGACGAAGTCTCCGTCCGTCTCGAACACGACGGCGGGTGCGGCGCCCGTCGCGATGCTTTGGACGGCGAGGCCCTTCGCCACCGCCAGCGGGGCTGAGTCGTCCCCGTCGCGCCGGGGGGTCAGGGTCAGGGCGAGATGCGTCGTGGCGGAGGTCGCGGACCGGGGCGCGTAGCCCAGGGCGGCGGTGAGCGCGCGCACGGAGAACGCCTCCGTGGCCGTGCGCAGGAAACCCTCTTGCGCGATGCGTTCCTGATAGAAGGACAGGTTGTCGCCGATCGCCGCCCAGGAAGACACCAAGGCGTGGACGAAGCCGTTCGGGTCATCAAGGTTGAGCGTGGCCGCCATCCCCGCGGTCGGGCTCTGCAGCTCGGACGTTCGCAGACGCGACAGCATCCAGTCGCGGAACTGCCCATGAACGCCCAGGCGGTAGTCGAGCCGTGTCCGCCGATAAGGGGTCGCCGCACGGGCGGGTGCGGCGGCGTCGGGCGGCGTGTCCGTCATGACACCACCCGCGCTTCTATCTTGAGCACGCCGCGGCCCGCGGCGGTGACGACGTCGTCCAGCTGCGCCACCTCCCATGGATCGAGCTCGATCCGCCCGGAGGCGGGCGTCGCCTCTCCGTCTGAGCCGAGCCGCCGGAAGGCGTGCAGGTGAACGTCGATCACGCCCGCCTCCGCGAGGACGGCGGCGGCGACCGGACCAACGGCGACCACGCCTCCGAACCGGCGGTCTCCGGCGCGGAGCAGGCGCCGCACGCGGCCTTCCGCGCCCCGCAGGGCGTCCGAGGCGCGACGCGGTGCGGCGACGTCGATCTGCAGGTGCAGATCGAGCGGTGCGAACCGGGGCGCCCGCACCTCGAAGCGGGTGTCGATCAGGCGGCGAGCCTCCAGACGGTTCGACACCTCGCGGAGCAGCGCCGCGCCGGGCGCGCCGCCGCCCTTCGGCAGCACACGCACGACGGTCACGCCCCGGCCGCCCGCGCGTCGCTCCCAGGCCGTCGCGTCCAGCACTCCGGGGTGCTCGAGTGCGGCGGCGACGTAGTCCTCGGGGATGACGCAGCGGAGCTGTTTGCGGAAGGCGCTCGGCGCGTCCAGTCGCAACCGCTCCATCGGCTCGCGCTCGACGCCGCCAGCCGCCGCGAGCGGGTTGGAGACGCCTGCGATCACCGCGTCGCCCAACTCGTCGCGCGACGCCCAGGCGACAAGACTACCGGCCCCGACGTTCGTCGCCATGCGCCCGCGTCGGCAGCTCGCCTGAAGGTCTCGGCCCGACTGCGGGCTGCGACCGGACCGATTGTCGCCGAAACGCAGCCTCGTCGTCCCATCCTCCTCCGTCTCCGCAACGAAGCGGCGCGCGAAGCGGCCCGCGTCCAGGAGGTCGCGCATCGGGAGCCAGACGGCGGAAACGTCGGCCGATTCCGTCAGCCGCACCTGCGCCGTGGCTTCACGTGGATCGGGGGCCGTGAAGCTGCTGGCGGGCCGTGTGCGTTCGACGGCGTCGTCATAGGGCGCCGCATAGATCAAGTCGGTCCACGGAAGCTCCAGCCGTAACGGCCGTGCCGTCGCCGCGTCGTAGGGCTCGGGGCCGTCGAGCCGACAGGGGGCCGGAGCGGTCCAGACGCCGGCCTCGGCGGGCGTCACGTTGCCCCAGACCTGCGCCAGAGCCGTGACCGGCCGGCCCCCGACGAGTGCGGCGACCGGCAGCGTGGCCGGCAGCGCGTCCTCCGCGGCCCAGCTGATCTCCACGAGGCTCTCGCGCGTGAGCGGGTCGTCGAACGGGCGTGCGTCCCTGACGAGTCGCACCGGATGTGGCGGCCGACCAGCGGACGGGGCGCTCACAGCGCTTCCGGGCGCGGCGGCCAGGATCACCACATCGCCCGCCCTCAGATCGCCGCCGCCCTTCAGCACCGCCGTCGTCGCGCCCCGGGGCAACGCGTACTCGCGCGCGCCCCAGTCGTGGAGGTCCAGGCTCTCGTGCGCGACCCGCACATGCGTGTCGGCGAGCGTCTCGAAGGCGGCGGCGCCCGCTCCTGCAAGGGTGTCCAGGCCGCGCCCGGCGATGTCAGGGCGATCACACGTGACCACCAGCCCCTTGCGGATCACCCCGTCGCCCGTGACGCGCAGGCGCAGCCAGGCGCGGGCGGCGCATCCCTCGTGCGCGTGTGCGTCCAGCAGGCGGGCGTGGCGCTTCACCGAGACACGTCGGCGTGCTGTGGAGAGGTAGGCTTCCGTCGCTACGGCGTCCTGGAAATAGGAGAGCTGATCCGCCGCATAGGCCAGCACCTCGACCATCGTGACGCCCAGGTCGGCGGCGTGGCGTTCGGTCCAGGCGGGCAGGGCGCCCGCCATGCGGTCCAGGAGGAGCTGCCGAAAGCCATCGTAGTCGCGCGCCAGGTAATCGACATCGGCGGCTTCGGGAGGCGGCGCAGGGATGCGCAGCTCTGCGGCGCTCGGCGCTCCCGCCAGCTGGAGGATGGCGGTGCGCGACAGCGGGTCGACGAACCTGCTCGCTCGGAGCTCGACGGTCAGTTCCTCCGGCCGCGAGCCCTCCTCCAGCACGGCCAGAGGATCGAAGGCCGCGCGCAAGGTGGTGTCGTCGACCCGCTGGAGCGCGTGCGCCGCGTGGGCGGGGGCGCCCGGCCGCTGCGCACGCACGGAGACGTCGGCCGGCTTCAGCCCGGGCGGGACCGCGCCTTTGTCGTCCACCCGGCTGGCGATGAAGCGCAGGTCGACGTCGAAGCGGTGCGGGCCGGTGGGTGCTCGTTCGACGCGCTCCACCCCCCTCAGCACGGGATGCGCGGCGACGAGCGGGCGCCGTTGCGCGCGGAGCCGTCCGTCGGCCGCGAGGGACTCCAGGAAGGGCATCAGGCGGCGAAGGCGGCGACCCGCCGCGTCCGGTCGCTCAGCAGCGTGTAGGCGATGACCACGGCCATCGCGGACTCGCGTGGCTCAACCGACACGCCCTCGACCTGGATCAGATCGCCCAGCCACTTGAGCAGTCCGCCGCGGACCAGCGCCTGGGTCACCGCCACGAGTTCACTGTTCAGCGGCTCGAACACCAGCCGGGAGAGTCCACAGCCGAAATCGGGTCGATTCACACGCTCGCCCGGGTCGGTGAACAGGACCTGCTCGATCATCTGCTCCACGTGCGCGGGCTCGGACGCCAGGGCGAGCCGGCCGTCGGGCGCTATGGCGAAGGGATAGGCGATCTGCACGGCAGGCTAGTTGATCAAGACGAGGGCGCCGGTCAGGGCCAGCACCTCGCCCGCGGTGACCGAGGCCGCCTCGCCCGCCGTCACCGTGGCGGCGGCCCCCGCCTCCACCGTCACGGCTCCCGACGCCGCGATGGACACGTCGGCCTCCGCCGCGACGACGACGCCGCCCTCCGCCGTGAGCTGGATGGCGGGCGCGACGACGCCGACCAGCTCCTCCGTCACCGTCAGCGTGCTGGCGGGCACCGCGACCTCGGTTCCGACCTCCGTCATGGAGACTGTGGACGGCGGGTAGGTCAGGGTGATGCCCGTCTCCGTCATCATCTTCAGCGTCGCGGGGGGCGCCAGGATGGTCACGCCCGCACTGTCGAAAGTCATCTTCAACGGCGTGGTCACCGCGCCGGGGAGGCACTCGAGCACGACGCCGCCCGCCTCCGGCGTATCGTTCATGACGAAGGTGACGAACTGCGTCTTGAGGATCTTGACGAGCGGGTTCGGCGGTTCGGGCGCGCCCACCGGCGTCTCCCCCTCCGCCCAGAAGCCGCCCACCCAGACGGGGAAGTTGAGGTCTCCGCCCTCGAACTCCACCCAGACGTTCGCGGCCAGGGGAGGGATGGCGTAGAAGCCTACGCCCGCGCCCGCATAGGGTGCGCACGGCATGCACCAGTTCAGCGTCAGACCGGGCAGGATGGCCAGCTCCACTTGCAGACGGCCGATCAGCAGCGGGTCCTCGTTGTTGACCACCTTGCCTCGAAACTTGCCCCACAGCGGCCGGGAGCGGTCGTCAGCGTCGCGCCGGCCCCAACCGCCGCCGGGTCGGACGGAGGCGTTCACGACGGCGGCGCCACGGGCAGAGTGGTCATCAGCCCTTCGCGCGCGAGCCCGAAGCTCTGCTTGTACTCGCCGCGCTTCACGGTGTGGGTGACGCTGTTGACGTAGTAGCCCCCGTCGAAACTGAGGCCGCATCCGCGCACGCACACCAGCCCCGGCGTGGTCAGGACCGAGCCGTAGCGGAAGGTGTCGAGCTCGCCCCGCGCGGTCACCACGCGGTCGGTCGAACGATCGGTCCGGCCCTGCGCTCGGGCGAAGGCGTCGGCCAGGGTCATCCCGGCGCTGTCGAACAGCGTCTCGCGAACGAAAGCTCCGTTGGTCATCAGAGCCGGCTCCAGCGCCAGGGGCGGCTCGCGCAGGCTGGCCATCGTCTGCATGGGCGCGTCCATCTCCGTCTCTGCGTCTTGGACGACGCCGCTGACGCGCTCGGGCGCCTCGCCGTCGTAGGTGAAATTGATCGACTCGACATTGGTCGCCGATCCCATGTCCACGGTCAGGGTGGAGAGCGGCACGCCGATGCGGGGAGGCGGCCCCCAGTAGGCGGTGTTGGTCATCGGGACCGGTCCGGGCCGGATCATGAAGACGTACCCGTGCCGCGACGCCAGCTGCTCGATGTAGCGCCGGTCGGTCTCCCGCTGCCCGGGAGTGCGCTCCATAGGATCGCTGACCACGGCGGTGGGCGTGGGGGCGACGACTGGGATCAGCCCCAGCAGGGCGATGTACTCGGCGAGCACGACCGACACGATGCCGGCGTCGCCCAGGCCGGGGTACTGCATGGTCCGTTCCCTCAGGTCCATGAAGCTGCCCACGTCCTTGCCCATGACGCTGATCACTGCGCCGCCGGCCGCCCGCGAATGCGCCATCTGCAAATTGGTCACAAAGCCGTCGCTGAGCGTACGCGGCAGGCCGTCGGCCAGGGTGACCACCACCACCACCCGCGCGCCCGTCGAGAGCAGGCGCGTCAGCAGCAGGTCGTAGTCGGGCGCGAAGGTGCGGGCGCGGTCGGCGTGCAGCTCCAGCTGGAAGCCCGAGGGCGCGCCGTCCGCATGGTCGACAGACACGCTCTCCAGCGCCTCCATCACGAACGCCGGCGCAGGCACGCAGGGGCCCAGCGTCGCGCCGATCAGCAGCGTCAGGACCGTCCCGGGAGTCTGCACGGAGGCGGCCTCAGGCTCCGGGCCGCGGCACGCGCAGCATGCGCCCCGGCGTGGCGACAAGCTCGACGGGGTCGAGCGCGGCGTTCGCGTCCGCGATGCGCCAACCCTGGCGGGGATCGCGGCCGAGCGAGGAGGCGACCAGGTCCAGGCGCGCGGCGGGCCCCGCCTCCACCACCGTCAGCGTGTCGCGCGAAGCCACTCCGGGAATGAAGCGCCGGCGCAGATAGGCGATGGCGCGGCCGCTCTCCGTCAGCAGCGTGGCGCGCTCGACGGAGGCGTAGCGGCTGGTGGGGCCGATCACCGCGCGGCCCTCACCCGTTCGCCCCAATGACCACGCGGTTGCCCGCAGGCGCGCGTCGCGCCATGGACTCCATCCACATCTGGTAGGCCAGGTACTGGTGGAAGTCGGGGTTGGAGACGCTGACGTCCGCGTAGGTGAGCACCCTCATCTCGAGCGAGACCACGGCGCGGATGGGGTTCAGGCTGGGATCGAACTCCTCCTCCGAAATCGAGAAGCTGGTGATCTGCACCGGCTGCACGCGTTCGGCGCCCCAGACGAACAGCAGACGCGGCGCCGGGGTCGGAGCGATCTCGATCGTGCCCGCCGCTAATAGCGTGGTGTCCATCGCCACGCGCCAGCTTGGCGGAAAGCTGAGAAGCTCCAGCTGCGCAAGTTGAGGGTGCAGGCCGGTGGAGGTCGCGAAGACATCGGACCCGTCCGCGTCCGCCGACTCGAGCTCGATCTCCAACGACACCGTCTCCTGCGGCGGCCCGAGCAGGCGCACAGCCTGCGAACGGTCGCCGGGATCGCCCCCCGCCGTCGCCGGCTTCAGCTGCCGCTTCACGGTCACGGGGTTGTACTGGAAGGCGATCACCGTCGGTGTTCCCGTGTCGCCGACGGAGACCAGGGAGCCCTTCAGCGTGCGTGCGCCGCGCGCCTGCGCCGTCATGCTCCGCCTCCCTCACACCGCGACCGCTCACGCGGCCGGCAGGGACGCGCGCTCAGCCCTTCAGCCTGTCCCGGATGGCCGCAGCGGCCGCGAGACCCAACGCCTGCGGGTTCGACGAGCATTGAACACGGGCGTCCAGCGCCCGAAAATCGACTTCCCCCCTAGGTTGCGTGGCCGGATGCGGTCCTGCGAGCGCGCGCGCCAGTTCACGCTCCACCGCGGCCCGCACGCGTTCCCGGCCCGTCGTTCCCGCGGGGAGCACGAGATGGTCGATATGAATGCGGCGCATCGTCATGTCTCCATTCCGCGCAACTCGAAGGGCGGCGTGACCTTGTCCTGCTTGGCGTGCTCGCGCCGCGCCGCGCCGACCAGGTGATGCATGCGGATCCGCTCGCCGGCTTCGGCGGCCATGAAGGCGGCGTTCAGGGCGGCGCTGCGGATCTGGCCGCCTGAGAGGGTGATCTGGGCCAGACGCCGCAAGTCCAGCCCTTCAGCCACCGCCACAGAGGGAAGCGCGCGGCTCCAGATCGCCGCCCGTTGCGCCTCGTCCGGGAACGGGAAGTTCACCACCAGCCGGAGCCGGCGCAGGAAGGCCGCGTCGAGCGAACCTCGCAGGTTGGTCGTCAGGATGGCGAGCCCGCGGAAGGTCTCCAGCCGCTGCAGCAGGTAGCTCACCTCCAGGTTGGCGTTGCGGTCGTGACTGTCCTTCACCTCCGTGCGCCGGGAGAACAGCGCGTCGGCTTCGTCGAACAGCAGTACGGCGCCGCCCTCGTCCGCAGCGTCGAACAGGCGTCTCAGGTGCTTCTCGGTCTCGCCGATGTACTTGCTGACCACGGCGCTGAGATCCACGCGGTGGAGGTCCAGGTCCAGCGCGTGCGCCACCGCCTCGGCGGCCGTGGTCTTGCCCACCCCGCTGGGCCCTGTGAACAGCACCGTGGAGCCCAGGCCGCGCTCGCCGCCGGCGGCGAAGCCCCATCCGTCATACACCGCGGCGCGCTGTGCGAGTTGAGCCGTCAGCCCGTGCAGTTCCAACGTCTGCTGCCGCGGCAGTGCGAGGTCGTCCCAGCGCCCGCCCGTCCTTACACGTCGGGCCAACCCATCCAGACGAGGACGACCGTGCCGGCGCGCGTGGCGCCAGGCGGCGCGACCGCGCTCCGCCATGTCCTCCCGCCCGGCGTCGGCCGCCGCCTGGCCTATGGCGGAGGCGGACAGGTCGAACTGCCACGCCAGCCGCGCGGGCCAGCCCTGCACGTCTCCCGCCGTCGGGCCCAGAGCGGAACTCCAACAGAGCCGCTGTTCCTCCCGGGTAGGCTTGCCGACGTCGAAGCGGACGGCGGTGCGTCGGTGCGGCGCAGGCGCGTCCGGACCCACCCAGATGGCCGGCGCGTCGACGCGCTCGAAGAAGCGGATGGTCGCCGGCTCGGGCTCACCCACACCCACCAGGAGCACGACCTGGTCGCCCAGGCGCGCTTGGCGCGCGCAGCGGTCCAGCAGAGCCTCCAGCTCTTCACCGGACGCTGGCACGGCGTCGGCGGCCAGGGCGAGCGCGCCCCGAAATTCATGGGCTCGCCAGACGCGCCTGGCTGCTTCGGTCACCGGCGCCCCCTGCGCCTCCGCGTTGAAGACGAGCCGCAGCCGAGGGTCGCCGCGCGGGCTCCACGCCGTGGCCGCCCTGGTCGCGACCGCCTCCTGGCTGGGCGTCAGCGGCTCCTCGGGAAGGTCGGGGGCGAGGGCCGACAGCACCGGGTCATCCGCCGCGTCGCCGAACAGCCAGGGCAGGATGGAGACGTCCAGCCTCAGCCCGGCCCGGACCGTGCTCGTGGCCGGCGCGACCTCGACCAAGCGGTAGCGGCGGAGCGGTGCGTCCAGGGTGATTGCGCGCCAGTCGGGCGCATCGAGCGCCGCGAGCGCAAGTCCGAAGGTGGCTCCCCCTGCGGCGTCGCAACAGGCGGGAAAGCGGCTGTCCAGCTCCATCCCCGCTGTCATCAGCAGCACGTCGCGTTCAAATGGCGACAGCTTCAGCGCGCGCCGAACGTGCTCCAGGCCCGAGTCGGGATCCAGGGCAGGGGTCTCTTCGCGGGGTGGCTGTCCGGTGATGTGGGACGGAGCCGCGCCGCGGACGGCCGCCTCCAGTCGGGCGAGCACACGCTCCAGTCCGGCGGCGAGCGCCGCCTCGGAGGCCGCGGGGCTCACGTCGGCGCCTTCACGGACGGCCCGAAGTAGGCGGCCCCGGGCACGTCCAGCGCATACAGCCCCGCGCCGGGCTCCTCCGGCCGAGCCCAGCCCCGCGCGTGACCGTCCTCGTCCAGGAAGCGCCAGCCGTCACCCGGCCCGACGCGGTCGACGTGCAGGGCGCCGGTGATCGGAGCGCCGGCGCCTCGCAACAGCTCCTCGACGGCCTCTGGCGTCCGCCCAGCGACGAGCGCTGACACGTCCGCTGCGCCGAGGTCCGCCACCCGCAGCCCGAGGCGCAGCGCGCTGGCCGTCGAGGGGTCGTCCTCCGCGCGCACGCGCAGCAGATGCTCGCCCAAGAGCGGACCCGCGACGCGGAAGACGATCGCGTCCGCCGGGTCGTCCGCCATGAGCCCCGCCTCGACGAGGAGCCCGTCCGCCTGGCGCGACACACGCACTCGGTCATCGCCCGAAGCGAGCCGCCACGCGCCGGGAGTGTCGCCTCGGAAGACCGCCCAGGTGCGGTCTGAGGGAGCGCCGGCCACCGCCAGCGCGGCGAGGAGCGGCGACGGTGTGCGGCCAGCGTCCAGCGCGTCGGCCACGCTCACAGGCGCCATCGCCCGCAGCGCCCGGGCGGTCCGCGCCGGCGCGCGGACGGCGCCACCGGGTGCGGGGTGCAACTCGAGCAGCAGGGGACCGGCGGGTGATGCGGGGCTCACCGTGCACACGACCTGTCCGCCGATCTCGCGCTGGTCGTCGTCCGAGCGCACCGGCCGCCAAGTCGCGCCGTCGCACAGGTGCGGCAGGAGAGTAAGGTCGGCCGTCTCCGTCTCCACCGCGTCGTCGCCCGTACCCAGCCTGAGCGCGACGCGCCAGCGGCCCCAGCCCAGTGAGTCCGGAACCGGCAACGCCACGGCGTCTCCTGCCACCTGCGCCGTCACGACGAGTGCGGGCGCGTCGTTCTCGGGCGCTCGGAACACCACGCCGGCCGTCCCGGCCAGCCCCGGCGAGCGTAGGCGCAGGACCGTGCCTGCGTCCGCGACACGCGGATGCAGGACCGGAGCGAACGGCCTCGGGCACGCGGTGCGCACGTCGAGGCGGCGCACGGGAAGCGCACGCGCAGGGATGTCGCCGGCCTCAACCGTGACGGCCGAGAGAGTGTAGGCGAGCGAGGGAGCGTAGGGCGTCTGGGGTAGCAGCGACCAGAGCCGGTGCGTCGACTCCAGGTCGAGGTCGACCGGCGTCGCCCTGAGCGGCGCCTCCGAGGCGCCCCATTCCGCACCGGCCATGGGCCCGTGCGGGCCCGCGGCCGTCAGCGCGTCTCGGATGTAGGCGGCGTCTAGGATCGGAGCGCCGTGCAGGCGGGCGATCACCGCACCCATGATCAGCTGCGGATCCAGCACCCTCTCCTCGCCATGGCACGACACCAGGAAGTGAAGTTCCAGCGCCGCGCCCGGTCGGCGCAACGGCGCCCCTGCGCCGTCGCGCGTGGCCAAGTCGGCGTTCCGCCGCGCGACGCTGGGCGTGACCAGGTACATGAAGATGCTGACGCCGACGAAGGCGGGGTCGATCGGCGGCCGGCCGACGTGCACCTGCGGCGCAGCCGACACGCGCAGTCCGATCAGCGCTTCGCCAACCGCATGGGCGAACCCGGCCGTCGCAGCGGCGATGGCGAGAGCGTCCGCCATCAGCCGTCACGCCGCAGGTATGCGGCCAAGCCCAGTGGCGCGCGCGTGCGCGCCGCGCGGGCAGGCGTCGCAGGGGTGCGGCGGTCCTCGACCAGGGTGATACGCCCGATGGTCACCACCAACTCGTCCCGCTCGCGGCCGGCCGATCGCCGAGCTGTCGTGACGGGGAGACGCGCGCCGATCACGTCGACCGGGCTGGCTTCGAGCGCGCGCGCCGCTCCGGGCTGTAATGCGTCCGCGCCGGCTACGGCCCGCGCCCGCGATGGCGTGGCGCCCGTCGAGGAAGGCGGGGATGGCGATGTCTGGCGTGCGCCGTCGGCCGCGCCCGCAGCGATGACGGCCGTGCCGGAGACATTCGCCGCTCTCGCGTCGGTGCGCAGGGTTCCCCCAGCCGCGCGAGCTGCGGTCGGGCTTGGGGATTTTTTGCCCGACGGAGAGTCGGGCGTCCTGTGCCCTCCCTTAGTCTCTGCGCGGGAGAGTTCTGACTGCTCTCGCGCGTCCTCGGCATCGGCGCCAAAGGTGGCTTCCGGTGCGCCGCCCGGGTTCGTGGGCGCGGAGGCGACGTAGCGCCGAACGGACGGCGGGACGGCGGAGGGCGGCTCGCCTCGCTCGGTGCGCCATCCCGTTCCCCGGTCTCCGCCTTCCCTTCGTACGTCGACGGCGCGGTCTTGAGAGGACGGCGGCTGCGAGGGGGGCGACGCCGTCGTTCGCACGGGGGTCCCCACGGGAGCGGCCGCAGAGGAGGCGTTCCTTGCAGGGGCGTCCGTCGCGCTTGGGCGAAGCTCGCCCGCGTGGAAGCCGGGACCGCGATCGTCGACGCTGGAACTTGCCTTGCTCGCCTCCGACCGCTGTGGCCTGAGCGCATCCGAGATCGGCGCCGTCGATGGCGAGCTCCTTGGGACGACCCCGTCGCGGATCGGCCCTGCGGTGTCCGGTCCTGGCGTGGGGAACGCCTGACCGGCTCCTGCGCCGCGCCCCGCTCGATGCTCCGTCCGGGCGAGAGCCGGCGATTTGTAGGAAGGGCGACCCAGTAAAGGCACACCCGATGTCTCGGGCTGAGGAGGTCGCGAGATGGACGCGAGCTCGCCTCCCGGAGCCGAGAGTGAAGGACTGGGCGGGGCCAATTCGGATCGCGGGGCTCGTCGCCCGTCGAGGCTGAAAGGTCTCCGCACCTCCATCGCGGACGGCTCGCCCAGATCGCTCGCCGCCGTCGCGGGCGCGGGCTGGCGGATGGGCGACGAGCGGGGGAACGGAACAGCAGAGCGCGTCGCCGCAGGGCCGGCCGGCGAGGCGGGGCCGATCTGCGGAGTGACGAGGCTTGGAACGTCCGGCTTCATGGGAACCGGCGCGACCTCGACCCGGGAGCGCGGCTGCGCACGCGCGGGATTTGGAGGGTCGTGGTCAAACGCACCGGTGAGCGCTGACGGCGTGGCGTCGACCTCCGGCGCAGGGAGCGGTCGCCGGTCGTCGGGCGTCGGGATCGCGGATGCGCTGGGCGCCGGGTCCGCAGACGACGCGCGGTGGCGCGGGGCCGCGAAGACCTCCGACGCATCTGCGGCGAGGGGCGGAGTGGATGGGGACGATCGCCTCTCCGCCCGGTTCTCGGCTCCGGATCGGACAGCCGGCTCGTCCGGTGGCGGTGAGCGCGACAGAGCCGGCGCGGTGGCGACCGGCGTTCGCTCCCGGTCGACGCCGTCCGCCAGGGTGACTGCAGGCGCGCGCCTCTCCCCGCCGCCGACGCTTACAGGCGCGCGGTCGTCGTGTCGCGGCCCTGCGCCTGCCGCTCGGAGATCGACTTCGGGCGGCTGCGCGTAATGTTCGGCGTCGATCGACGGCGAGCCGGCCCGCTCATCGATCCATGTCGCCGGCCTTGGTGCATCCAAGTCGGATGGCCTCGCGTCCGGCGTCGACCGGTCCTGCCGCGGTTGCGCCAGCGGACTGACGAAGGGCTGCGATCGCACGAAGCTCTCACCGACGTTCTGCGCGTGGAGCTCCGGAGATGGCCCGGGGAGGCAGGACGGGGCGGCCTCCGGCTCCAGCGCCCCGCGCCCGCCGTACCGAGGCGGCGTGACGCTCAGGGCGGGGCGGGCGCGATCGGACTCCGGGCGGGGTCGCGCCGCCCCTGCTTTGAGGCGGGGCGGTGGAGCGACCTCATCGCCCCGGTGGCCGAGCACGGACGCGACCGTCGGGTCGGCGCCATCGGTGGATTGAACGACGTCGGCCCGCATAGTGGGTGCAACCGTCGACGTCCCCGCGTCGGCCGCTTTTTCGGAGCGACGTAGGGGATCGGCGCCCGGTCGGGTGTTAGAAAAGGGCTCGTTCGGCGGCTCTCCCGGCGCGGGCGCGGGTGGCGGGGGCTCAGCCGTCGGTGGGCCACCCCGCACGAGGTGTCCGGCGTCTTCTGACACGAGGTCGCGACGCTCCTCCCGGCTGGCGTGCGGACCGGCGAGCGCGCGCTCCAGTCCCGCGCCTGAGCCGTCCGCTCCTTGCGAAGGATTCAGCCGGCCGGTCGAGGGCGAGGTGTCGCCGACGGGGATCGCAGCAGGCGACGGCGCGATGTCCGGCGGGCGCCGAATCGACTTGCCCAGCGCCGTCTCGGGAGTGAGGCTTGCACCGTCTCCCAAGGCGGGCCGCGGGTCGGTTGGAGGGGGCGCCTCGTCCACCGGATCGAAGGGGTCCGCCCAGCCCGGCGAAGCGGGAGCTTCAGCGAACGGAGCGAAACCCAGGCCGCGGGCCCGCGCCTCCGCTTCGAACGGGTGCGGGGGCTCGGCGGAGGCGTACGCGAGATCGGCCCAGGTCAGACCGGCGAAGGCGCGGAGCAGCGCCGGGCCGCCCTGCTGGTCTGCACCAACGAGCGGCGGCGAGGACGCAGGGCTCACGAGACGGCCTGATCGAGGTAGATGCGCCGTCGCGCGGCCCCCAGTTCCAGCACGTCGCTTTCTCGCCATCCGAAGGCGCGGGCCAGCGCGGCCACCTCACCCATGAGCCGCCGGGCGGCGGCGGCCAGCTCGGCCCAGACGAAGCTCGGCCAGTCGAAGCTGAACGTCCAGTCGTGGCCGCAACTGTCGCAGCCAAGCTCGACCGTCGTCTCAAAGCCGGGATCGTAGGTGTGCCAGCCCTCCACCACAGCCTCCATCAGCGAGGCCTCCGAGCGCGTGGCGGCTGCGGGTGGCGGTCGCTCCCACCCTAGGCAGCGGAGGACGAGCGCTGTTCGGTCCGTCGCGCCGGCGGGCGTGGCGGCGCCCTCAAGCTCGGCGAGATCTTCGCTGGTGGGCGCGCGACACGTCACGTCTTCGCCGCCCACGACGAGGAATGCGTTGCGCGGTCGCTCCTCCGCACCGAGGCCAGGCGCAAGGTCGTCCACCCCGGCGGTGAACTCCGCCACTGCGCCGCAGCGGGGGCAGGAGCACAGGGCGGTGAGCGCCTCGCCGAACATCACGCGACGCAGAGCTGCGATGCGGGTGTTGCGCTGCCCCAGTGACAGTCGCGCCAACTCTCCGAAGGACGCGGCGGGCGCGCCGAGCGAGAGCAGCAGCAGCCCCCGAAACCACGCCGGCCGCGCCTCGCCTACCTCCCACGCCCGCACCACATCCTGCGCCGACGGCGCGCGCACCCGTCCGCTCAGGAAGCGGGATAGGTGAAGCCCGGCTCGGTGGGCTCGGTCACGCTCGTGTCGCGCTCCCACCCCTCGTGCTCGAGCTTGATGGTCTGGATGGCCACCGAGCTGGCCATGGCGTCGAGTTCGGGCATCGCCTGGAACTCTGACACCCAGCAGCGGTAGACGTTGTACGCGATCACCTTCTGTCCGGATTCGTTATACAACTCAATGATCAGATCCTTACGAAAGTCCTTGAGGGAGATTGTCGGGTCCGATCCCGATGCAGCCTTGTGGTAGTAGATCTTATTAGCCCATTGCTCGAACGAGACGTCGTGGGTGACGCCCTGCTCGAGCGTGATCGCATCGTAGGTCGACTGGCCAGGCGATACGCGCACGACGCTCGGGTCGCCGCCGCTGCGATATTTGACCACCTCGGTGCTGCGCCGCAGCACGCCGACCTTGCTGACGCCGGCGACATAGATTCCATCCCACTTCACTTTGAAACGGTAGTTCTTGTAGGGGTCCCAGCGGGTGGGGTTGGCCTTGAAGTTCGGTGCGGGCACGGTGGCGTCTCCTTCAGGCCGCGGCCAAGCCGACTTGCTGCTGTTGGATCTGCAGCACGATGAACTCGGCGGGTTTCACGGGCGCGAACGCGACCTGCACCACGCAGATGCCGCGATCGATGTGGTACGGCGTGGTGGTCTTCGCGTCGCAGATCACCTGATAATTGTAGAAGGCGCCCTGGCGCGCCAAGTCGCCCATGAAGGCGTTCGTCATCAACCGGATCTGCGACCACAGAGCTTCATCGTTCGGCTCGAACACTGCGCTCTTCAACGCGCGGATGAGACTCTCTTCGATGTAGTGCGTGAGGCGACGTACGGGCAGGTATTTGTAGTCGCTCGACAGGGCGTCGGAGCCGCGCAGCGTCCGCGCGCCCCACACCAGCGGGCCGAGCACGCGGAAGTTACGCAGGCAGTTCACGCCCACGGGGTTCAGCTGGCCCTGCTGGCCGTCGCTGACGTTGACCTCCAGCCCGCTGACGCCGCCCAGCGACACGGCCACGCCCGCCGGCGCCTTCCACACGCCACGGTTCACGTCGTTGCGCGCCATCTGCCCCGCGACCACGCCGCAGGCGGAGGCCGAGGTCACCAGGCCCCCTCTGGCCGGATCGGGCCGCATGATGCGGGGGAAGTAGACGGCCGTGCACTCCTGCGAGGCCTCGTCGGTGATGCCGAGGTCTGGACCGGGATCGAGGTTTCCGAAGTCGCCCGTGGTGGCGGTCGCGGTCCAGGACCGCGGGCCGTCGACCACGTAGATCGCGCTGCGTCGGCTGCAGTATTCCGCGGCCTTCCCGTTGACCTCCGGAGATGTGTCGGAATCGCCTTCAGGCGGGATGCAGAGGATATTGAAGGCGTCCACCTTCTCCAGTGCGTATAGCCCGGTGCGGTTGGACGAAGCGCCGGGGCCGATCAGGTCCTCGTCCCCGAGGGCGCCGTCCGCCGCACCGTCGGAGAAGGGGGTGGGGTCGGGGGTCTTCTGGGTCTGGTCGGTTGGCGGCTCCGGATAGACGGCGACATCCGCCTTGTCGGCGGGTGGGTCGGCGGAAACGAGCAGCGACTCCGCCTTCAACACCCGGTCGACGCGACGGGGCGTGTCGGCCGTCGTGAGCATCGCGAAGCGCTCGGTCGTGAGCTCGCCGCCCGGGGCGGTGTAGAAAACGGTGAGATTGAACGTGTTGGTCACCGCGCCTCCGCGTGCGGCCGCCGCCCTGTCGAACACGCCGTCCCGGTCAATGCGCACGGTCAGCCGATTGCCCCAGTCGCCCGGGTCGGCGGCCCTGAAGGTCAGGCCGCTGACGGTGATCTTGGCTTTGTCCGCATCGGGGTCGGCCCCCCCCGGCGAAGCGGAGTCCTTTGCGTCGCCGCCGCTCCCGCCCGTGCCGGACGCCGAACCGACCGTGCTCCCGCGAGCCGCCGCCGCAGCCGCACGGGATCCAGCGCCTTTGGAGGCGGGGTCAGGGCTCTTTTCGTCGCCGGTGTTCTGACTGGCCCCTTTGGCGTCGGCCGCCCCCGCCGGCGCGGGTCTGGCGCGCACGATGATCGCCTCGCCGCCGCCGTTGGTGAAGAAGTCCTCCACCGCGTACGACACCGGGCAATCGGCCTGCTGGCCGCCGAAGCGCCGCACGTAGTCGGCGAAGCTGAAACAGGTGGTCGGCGTGTTCACCGGCCCTCTGACCGTGCGGCCGACGAAGGCGGTCACCGAGGTCGACACCCCCACCACCGTGAAGGCGCCGCTGGGCGGCTCCTCGAGATAGACGCCAGGGTATGTGGGGTTGGCGGGCATCGGACAGGTCCCCCGTCGCGCCCATCCGTTTCGCGGCCCCGCGCCGCTCGTGACGGCGTGTCGCGAACGATCAGACGCTAGCCGCGGTCGTTAACCCCGTAATGCGCACTCATCCCACAGGGGAAAACGGCTGACGCGCCCGGCCCCCCGTGTCCCATTCCGCCCGATGGGACAGCAGGTGGTCACCGGCGCGCTCGTGGCGTGCTCCTTCGGCGTGGCGCCCGGCCCGCTCAACGCGCTGCCGCTGGCGCGCGTGGCGGCCCCGGCGCCGGCGGCCACGATCATGGACCATCTGCCGGTATTGAACATTCCCCCCTTCGGCCTGTGCACCTCCCCGGCCAACCCGGCGGTGATTGCGGCGACGGCCGCGGCCTTCGGCGTGCCCACGCCCATGCCGTGCCTGCCGGTGACGCCCGCGCCCTGGGCTCCCGGGTCTCCCAACGTGCTCCTGGGCGGCGTGCCGTCGCTCAACAACGAGTCGCTGTGCGCCTGCGCCTGGGGCGGCGCGATCGCCGTGTTGGAGCCCGGCCAGTTCACCACCGAGATCCCGTAGAGCGATGCTCCACCGCCGCTTCACCTCTGCTCGGGACGGACGGATGCCCGCATCGACAGTCGCGACATGCACCGTCGCCATCACATTGACAGTGACGATCGACGGTCTATGGGTTGCTGCGTCGGACTCAATGACTACCGTCGCGCGCGAATGTCTGGTGTAAGCCAGATGTACGTTAGTGACGGTGAGACATGCATCGCGCTTTCTCAGGTGTTGAGCGCGAGAGCGTGGGCGCAAGACTATGACTCTGGGCGGATGCGGCACGAGCGCGTCGGCTCTCATAATTCTTCACACCGCACGACCAAGTCGGGAGCTTTGAGATGAAACCGCCTCTCACGCGCGAGGAGAACCTCACCTACGTCGCCATGAGCGAGACGGAGGTGGAGGCCGGCTCCGCCCCCCGTGGCGCAGCTTCCGAGGGCGTCGTCGTCCGCCTTCCGACGGGGGTGCGATTGACCTTCCCGGCGAGCGTGGCCCGGCTGATGATCGACCGCGTGTTCGGCGGGATGGCGGCGCTGGGCGAGCCGCAGCACCCGCCCGGTCAACGACGGGACGCGGCCTCCGGAGCCGCGTCGCGCGAGGAGGCCAGGTTCACGGAAGCGCTGGACGAGGCGTCGCCCGCCGCCGCCCGCCGCCCGCCGGCCGAACAGCAGCCCGCTGAGCGTCGGGAGGAGCTGAAGGAGTCGCTGACGGAGACCTTCGTGGACGAGGCGCAGACGGCGGCTCGTTCGCACGCCGCCGCACCGCACCCGACCGCCGCTCACGAATCCCGCACTCACGCCGCGACCGCTCCGCCCGCAGAGCGGCGCGAGGAGGTGCTCAGGGAGTCGCTGACGGGCACCGTGGAAGGCGACGACAGAGCCGGCAGGTCGTCACATCCCGCTTCGCCGCACGCCCCGCCCGCTCATGAGCACCGACCTCACGGGACTGAGGCGGGCGCCGCGTCCGAGCGGCGGGAAGAGGTGTTGAAGGAGTCGGTGACGGAGACCTTGGTCGGCGAGCGCGGGTCCGTGCGGCCGCCGCCCCCGTTTCCCGACAGCGTTCCCGGTCGTGAGCCCCCACCGCACAGGTCGCGGGAACATCACGAGGGCGATTGACGCGGCACGCCTCGGGCACGGAGCGGGGATGGACGCCGGGGGAGCGATCGGGGACGCGGCTCGCGAACCCGTAGCCAAGCCTTCGATGTCGGCTCGGAAGGCTCACCCCCTGCTCGCGCACCTGCCCGAGGACGAGCGCCACAAGGTGCTCGTGACGCTGGACGAGGCGTCGCTCACGGTCGAGGAGTGGGCGCGCCGCCGCGCGCCGCCGCACCCGGAAAGAGCCGCCAGACCTGCGCGTGCAGCCGCCGCCTCGCAGCGATCAAAGCGCGTCTCCATGTCCGATGCGGAGACGGAGGCGCTCGCGGTCGCAGGTGCGGCCGGCTTGGCGGATCGTGAGGCGGGGCGGGAGCACACGGCTTCCCACGCCGCGTCTGCGCCGCGGCCCGTGACGGAGCGGGCCCGAGCCGTCGCGGCCGAGCAGGTCGTGGTCGACGAGGTTGAAATCGGCGAGGGCGACACGGTCGAGAGACCGCGCGCCGCCTCGCGCTCGCGGGAGCGGAGCACTCTCGACGAGGCCGAGGCCGTGAGCGAGGGGGCGACGCACGCTCGCAACGAAGCCCGTGAGCGCGTGCGATCGGCGGGCGCCTCAGAACGTCTCTCGTCACACCATCGGCGAGCGGCCCTGCGCGCCGCGGCGCTGGCCGGCTTGCCCCTGTCGCTCTGGCTGGAGCAGGCCGTCGTCGCCCAGGCGCGCGCCAGCGGGGTCACGCTCGGCTTCGAAGCGGACGTGAGCGCCTCGGCTGACAACGAGGAGCAGGCGCGAGACGTCGCGGCGTCGAGCTTTCGGGAGTTCCCGGCTTACCTGCGACGGCTGCTGATCCGGGCCGCGGCCGCCGCCGATGTTCCGCCCCAGCTCTGGTTCGAACAGGCGGTGCTGGACCAGGCGCGCCTCGGCGCCACGCAGGCCTGCGCCGCTTCAGAGTCGGACACGTCGTCGGGCCGCCGCGGCGAGCTGGCCGGCGCGGGCGTACGAAGCGTCGACACGGTGGCCGATCTGCTCTCGGGCCCGCAACGACGCTTGGCGGCGCGAGCCGCCGCGCGGGCCGATCTGCCGACTTCGCTGTGGATCGAGCAGGCCATCGTCGAACGCGCGCAAGCCGATCTGTGCGAGCCCGGCGAGCCTGCACCGCGGCCTGCGCCTGCGCCTGCCGCATCGACGCGGACCGAGGAGACGCAGCTGGAACGAGGCTCCTGGCGCGGCGGATCGGGCTGGGAGGTGATCGCCGCGGCCGTCGTAGGCGCCCTGCTGGCGACGGCTCTGCTGCTGCTCTCTCCGCTGTTCGGCCCAAGCGGAAAGGTCAGCGCCGACGTCAAGCGCGTCTCGGATGCGGCTGGCGTCGCTCAGACGCACGGCGCGCGGACCATGCCGGGCGGGACCAACGTCTCGGTCGCCACTGTCGTGCTCACGCCGTCGCGGAGCACCGACGTCACCGACCGGGCGCGGAGCGATCGTGTGACGGTCTACCGGGAGATCGATCGATCGCGGTCCCGCCGCGCCGACGATGTGGGCTCAGCACGCCGCCCGCGCCGCACCGCCGGATGCGGCTTGGACGTCGACTGCCGGCCCATCGAGACCTGCGTCACGTGCGAACCTGCGAACCTGTACAGCTCCGCTTGGCCACCGTCTGCGTCCGCGCCTCGGCAGATCGATGCGCCAGCCTGATCGCTCGCCGCAGAGCCTGAGGATGCAGTCTGACCGCTCTGTCGCAGACGTGACGGTCGCGATCGCTCGACGCATCTCGATGGGTCAGCCTGCGCTTGCATCACCGAAGTGCCCACGCCGGGCGAAAGTCGGGTCTGCCGCGCGAAGCCGACCATCGTGGAAGGCGATCCTGGACGACCTGACACGCGGCGGTCGCAGGGGAGGGGGCGTGCGACCGCCGCCGGCGGTGGTCGTCGAACGCTCCTGCCGATCGCACCACCCGCGCGCGGGGCGCCCCGCGTGGATCGTCTCCTCCCTGAACGGTGCTCGCTGAGGGAGACGCTTTCGGCGCGGGCGGTCGCCACACTCTTGTCGTTCCGTCCTGATTGACGAGCGCCCGATGGCGCACGTCTGGATCACATGGGCGGTGCTGGCCGCCGCCGCGGTGTCCCAGCCTCCACCGCCCGCGCCGTGGCTGGCGGGGCGGGACATCGATGAGGCCTACCGCGCGCGCTTCGACGCGTGCGACGCGGCGCCCGACACCGATCCGACGGGCTTCCAGGGTCGGCGGGGCTGCGGCGGCGACGCCAACCGGGTGCGCTGGATCCGGCGGCTGCCCGGCGGGGCCGTGGCGTGGAACAGCAAGCTCGCGGTGGACTTGGACGGCTCGGCCCTGGCCTGCAGCGAGGACCGCGGCCGCATGGACCAGTGCGGCACCTCGCTGATGCCGCCGAACGCCGCCGGCGCGCCCACGCCCGTGGACGCCGACCGGGTGCCCTACGTGGTGATCCCCATCTCCCGCCCCGGCGAGCCGCGGGGCGAGTTCACGCGGCTGACGGGCGTGGGGGTCGGCGACTTCGGCGTGGTGATCTGGCGCGGGCGCACCGTGCCGGTGATCGTCGCCGACACGGGGCCGTGGCCCAAGCTGGGGGAGGGGTCGCTGGCCCTGCATCGCGAGCTGGGCCACGACGAGTGCCGCCGGCGCGACGCCGCGCACGTGTGCCGCGCCGGCTCCGACGACATGGGCAGCATCGAGGGCGACGTGGTCACCGTGCTGTTCCCCGGCACCGCCAGACCCGACCTCACGGCGGAGACGGTGGAGGCCGTGACCCGCACGGAGGGGACGCGCCTGTGGGCCAACTACCGCGCCGGAGCCGCCCACGGCTGAGCGCCCGCGGCCCGGCGCCTGTGCTTGCATCCGGCGCGTCGGCGTGCGGCCATCGCGCGTGTGATCCACGTCCCCACCGCGCCCTGGATGCACCCCGTGTTCGACCTCCTGGCGTGGAGCTCGGGCGCGGCGCTCGGGTGGGGCGTGCACCGCTGGCGGCTGCGGGAGGCGGCGGCGCGGGTCGCCGGGGCGGTGGGGCCGGGCTACTTCGCCGCCCTGGTCGCCGGGGCCGCGCCGGGAGCCTGGCTGGCCGGCTCGCTCAACACGCTGCGGGGCTCGACGGCCGTGCTCTCCCACTCGGTGGTGGGCGCGCTGGTGGGGGCGGTGGTCGGAGTGGAGCTCTACAAGGCGGCGCGCGGGGTGAGGGGCTCGACGGGCGGCGTGTTCGTCGGGAGCTTCGCCCTGGGCTGCGCGGTGGGACGGTGGGGGTGCCTGTTCTCCGGCCTGCCCGACATGACCTACGGCGCGCCCACCGGCCTGCCCTGGGCGGTGGAGCTGGGCGACGGCGTCGGCAGACATCCCGTCCAGGTGTACGAGAGCCTGTCGATGGCGCTGTTCCTGGCGGCCTGGCTCGCGGGCCTGGCGGTGCGCGCGCCCTGGGCGATGCGGCGCGGCTTCTACGTGCTGTGCATCGTCTACGGCGCGCAGCGCTTCGCCTGGGAGTTCCTGAAGCCCTATCCGCGCGTGGTCGGGCCCTTTAACCTGTTCCACCTGCTGTGCGCGGGGCTGGTGGTCTATGGCGTCTGCTTCTTCCTCGGTGATCTCGCCCGCAAGCGCCGCGGCGATCCCGTCCTCCGCCCCGCCACCGCCTGACCGCAAGGCCGCGCCGTACCTCTTCCTCGGCCAGACCACGAGCCTGTGCGAGACCTGCTACCGGCTCGTCCCCGCCAAGATCGTGGGGGAGGAGAACTGCGTCTCCTACCTCAAGCGCTGCCCCGAGCACGGAGTGCAGAAGACGCTGATCGCCGACGACCTCGCCTACTGGAAGTCGCAGCGCGACTGGGTGAAGCCCGGCGACCGTCCACTGCAGGTGCAGACGCGCACCGAGCACGGCTGCCCGTGGGACTGCGGCCTGTGCGCCGACCACGAGCAGCACTCCTGCCTCGCCATCGTGGAGATCAACGAGGCCTGCAACCTGGCCTGCCCGACCTGCTTCGCCGACAGCGGCCCGCACCGCGAGAGCCACCGTCCGCTGGCCGAGATCGAGGCCATGCTCGACGCGGTGGTGGCGAGCGAGGGCGAGCCGGACCTGGTGCAGATCTCGGGCGGCGAGCCGACCCTCCACCCGCGCTTCTTCGAGGTGCTGGACGCGGCCAAGCGCCGGCCGATCCGTCACCTGATGATCAACACCAACGGCCTGCGCATCGCGCGCGAGCCCGGCTTCGCCGAGCGGCTGGCGGCCTACATGCCGGGCTTCGAAGTCTACCTGCAGTTCGACTCGCTCCAGCGCGAGGCGCTGATGGACATCCGCGGGGCCGACCTGTCGCGCGTGCGCGTCGAGGCGCTGGAGGCGCTGGAGCGGGCGGGGATCTCCACCACCCTGGTGGTGACGCTCAAGCGGGGCGTCAACGACGCGGAGATCGCCGACATCATCCGCTATGCGCTGAAGTGGCGGTGCGTGCGGGGCGTCACTTTCCAGCCGATCCAGGACGCGGGGCGCAACGCGGGCTGGGAGGCCAAGCGGCATCGCATGGTGCTGACACAGGTGCGCCGCGCGGTGGCGGAGGCCGGCGTGTTCGCGCTGGAGGACCTGATCCCGCTGCCCTGCAACCCCGACCAGATCTGCATCGGCTACGGCCTGCGCGCGGGCGACGAGGTGCTGCCCATCACGCGCCTGCTGCCGCGCGAGGCCCTCGTCGACGCCGCGCCCAACACCGTCGCCTTCGAGGCCTTCCCCGAGCTGCAGCGGCGCGTGTTCGACCTGCTGTCTCTGTCGACCGTGCAGAACAACACGGAGAGCAAGCTCGGCTCGCTGCTGTGCTGCCTGCCCGACGCCGCCGTGCCGCAGGGGCTCGGCTACGAGCACACCTTCCGCGTGGTGGTGTCGAGCTTCCTCGACCGGTTCAACTTCGACCTGGGCACGGTGAAGCGCTCCTGCGTGCACTTCGTGCAGCCGGACGGGACCATCATCCCCTTCGACACCTACAACACCTTCTACCGACCGGGCGCGCCGGGATCCGCCGCCCTGGCCGAAGCGCGCGCCGTCCGGTGAGCGACGGGGCGGGGAGGGGGTTCTGGGGCGCGCTGCTGGTCGCGGTGGGCGCGCTGATCGCCGTGCTCAGCGGCCTGTGCTCGCTCTCCTTCGCCGCCGGCATGCTGCGGACGGCGTTCACTGGGCCCCACGGGCCTCACGGCGCTGACGCGTTCGGCGGCCTCGTCATGGGAGGCGTCCTGGTGGGCGTCGTCGGCGGCCTGCCGTTCGGCTGCGGCGTCGTCCTGATCATCGCCGGACGCGCCCTCATGCGCCCGACCTCCGGCCCGCCGCCGCCGCCCGAGTAGCGGGTTCAACCCCGTTCGGCGGGGCGGTGCGTAGGACGTCATGTGAAGCTTGGAGGCGCACATGACGACGAACGCGAAGACGACGGTGGGGCGCAGGACTCTGCTCGCGACCGCGGTGCTGGCGGTGGGGCTCGGCTGGGGGTCGGGCGCCCTGGCCGGCGGCCCGGGCCTCGTGGACCTGAGGGTGGTGGATCGGGAGACCGGGCGCACGCTGCCCTTCTGGCGCGCGCACGGGGAGCCGTTCGTCGCGGGCGAGCCCGGCGCGCGCTATGGCCTGCGGGTGAGCAACCGCACGGACGGCCGCGTGCTGCTGGTGCTGTCGGTGGACGGCGTGAACGTCTTCACCGGCGAGACGGCCAGGTCCAGCCAGCGCGGCTACGTGCTGAACGCGCACGAGAGCTACGACGTGAACGGGTGGCGCAAATCGGAGCAGGAGGTCGCCGCCTTCACCTTCGCGCCCCTGCCGCGGTCCTACGCCGCGCGCACGGGTCGGCCGGGCGACGTCGGCGTGATCGGCATGGCGGTGTTCCAGGAGCGCGAGCCGGTCGCGCCGTCCGAGGACGCCGAGCCCGCCCCGAGGCGGCCATGGCGAGGGCGCACGGTCGACCGCGCCATGCCGCCGCCGCCGCTGCCCCTGCCGCCGCTCAACGTGCCGCCGCCTGCGCCCCTGGCGCGCGCCGCCCCGTCCGTCGCCGCGCCGAAGGGCGCGATGTCGGAGAGTCGGAGTCCGCCGGTCGCGGACGCCTTCGCGCAGCGCCGGGACGAGAAGCTGGGCACGGGGCATGGCGCGCGCGAGGCGTCCGCCATCGTCATGGTCGATTTCGAGCGCTCGACCTCCTCTCCGGTCAGTCTCCGGCGGATCGAGTACGACACGGCGTCGAACCTGCGCGCCCGCGGCGTGACGCCGCCGGAGGAGATCGAGCACCGGCCCCGGGCCTTCCCCCTGGACTCCGGCGGGTCGGGCTTCGTTCCCGATCCGCCGCGGGGCCGCTGAGCCTTTGCCTTCGGGGTCGCCGGCCGGCTAGACCGGCCGGCGATGCAGCCGGACGGGGCGAGCGACGCGGACCTGCTGGGCGCCCACCTCGCCGGCGACCCGCACGCGTTCGCGCGCCTGTACGACCGGTACGACCAGCCCGTGTTCCGGTTCATCCGGCGCACCCTCGGGAGCGCGCACGCGGACGCCGCGGAGGACCTGCACCAGGACACCTGGACCTCCGTGGCGAGCCACGCGGCGGGCTTCGACGCGGGCAGGGCGAGCTTTCCCGCGTGGCTGTTCACCATCGCGCGACGCAAGGTCTGGGACCACTTCCGGCGGCGCAAGGTGGCCGTGCTGGCGTCGGCCCCGGACGAGGCGGCGGCCGCCGTCCCCGATCCCGGCCCGACGCCCCTCGACCAGGTGGAGACGCGCGAGCAGGCCGAGCGCATCGTCGCGGCGGTCGACGCCCTGCCTCTGGCGCAACGCGAGACCTTCGTCATGTTCGCCCATGCCGGTCTGTCCCTGCAGGAGGTCGCCGAGGCCACCGGCGTGGAGGTGGAGACCGCCAAGAGCCGTTTGCGCTACGCGCGCGTTACGCTCAGGCAGGCGCTGGCGGGTGAGAGGTCGGCCCATGTCTGATCCCGGCGCGCGCGATCCCCTGGACGACGCCTACGTCCGGGCGGAGGCGAGGCTCGACGACGAGTCGGCGCGCGCTGCGCGGCGTGCGCGGGTGCTCGCCGCCGTGGCGAAGACGCCGTCGGAGGCGCCGGCCCCGGCGCGGCCGGCGCCGCGTCCGCGGCGGTTCCACCCCGGCTGGGCGGCGGCGGCTGTGGTGGTGCTGAGCATCGGGGTGGCGACCACCCTCCCGAAGACGATCGCGCCTCCGCCTCCTCCGGTGCGGTCCGACACCAGTCCGCCCCCGCCGGCGGTCGCTCCGCCTGCGTCCATGCCGCCCGCAACGCCGGCGGACGGGTCGAGCCGCGCGGAGGCGCAGGCGTCGGCGGCCTCGACGGCGGAGGCCCCCGAGCGCGAGGCCCTCCGCCCGCCGCCGCCCCTGGACGTCGCGCCACCGCCGTCCGCCGTTCCGCCTCCACCGCCGCTTCCGCTCCCACCTGCCCCGGCGCCGGCGCTCGCGCCGCCGCCGCCGTCGAGCTTGGCGCCGCCGGAGCCTCCGGCTCCCGCGCCCGTGGCGAAGGCGACGGCGGACGAAGCGCTCGCCAGCTCCCCAGCGGTCGCGCGCCGCGCGGCGCCGTCACCCGCCGGGGCGTTGATTGCTCCCGTCGCCGTGAAACTCCGCGCCGCCGCCGCCGCGGGCCGCACCGCCGAGGTGAAGGCCCTGCTTGCGGAAGGAGCGCCCGTCGATGCGGCGGACCCGCACGGCGACACCGCGCTCATGGAGAGCGTCCGCGCCGGCCACGCGGCGACCGCGGCCCTCCTGCGCCGCCGCGGCGCCGATCCCGACCGCACGAACGCGGCGGGCGAGTCGGCCGCGGCCCTGGCGGGGGCCAAGGACGATCCTCAGCTCAGCCGGGCGCTGGAGTCGCCTCGTTAGAGGCCGACGGGTCGGGTCGGGGTCTCGCCGGAGCCCCGGTGCGAGCGCGACGTCTCTCGAGCTGCGACCGGGGCCGCCGCTAAGCGATCGCGCGCCCCCCGGCGGCGAGCGGCGCCGCGGCCAGGAGCTTCTCGATGCGGATCGGCAGCTCGCGGACGCGAACCCCGGTGGCGTGGAACACGGCGTTCGCCACGGCCGCGTTCATGCCGACGTTGCCGAGCTCGCCGACGCCCTTGATGCCGAGGTCGTTCACCTGCTTGTCGTCCTCCGGCAGGATCAGGATCTCGTGCTGCTGGATGTCTGCGTTCACCGGGATCAGGTACTCGGCGAGGTCGTCGTTGGTGTACTTGGCCAGGCGGCGGTCGATCTCAGTGGCCTCGTGCAGGGCGCAGGAGACGCCCCAGATCTGCCCGCCCATGAGCTGGCTGCGCGCCGCCTTGGGGTTCATCACACGGCCGAAGGCGTAGGCGCCGGTGATCCGCGGCACGCGCACCTCGCCGGTCATCGCGTGGACGCGCACCTCGACGAACGAGGCGCCGAAGGCGAACTGGATGCGGTCCTTCAGCTTGGCCCCGCCGGTGATGGCGGGGACGCCCTTGTAGAGCATCTGGATGCCCGTGGGCGGCGCGCCGTGGGGGATGTTCTCGGCGTAGGCCTCGATCGCGCCGTGCGACACGCGCGCCGCCGCCGTCGCCAGCGGCTCCGACCGGCCGCCCGGGCCGGCGAGGGCGCCATCGATCAGGCGCAGTCCGTGGGGATCGGCGCCGGCGAACGGGCCGCCCGTCGCCGAGACCGCGGCCTGCGCGACGCGGGCGCGGATGTCCTCGCACGCCTTGGCCACCACGTTGCACACGCTGGCGGTGGAGTTGGAGCCGCCCGCCACCGGGGCCGGGGGAAGCTCGGAGTCGCCCACCTGCACGTCCACGCGATCCAGCGGCACGCCCAGGAGGTCGGAGGCGGTGATCGCCACCACCGTGCGCACGCCCTGGCCGATCTCGTGCGTGCCCGTCTGCACCACGGCCGAACCGCCGGGGGAGAGCGTGACCCGCGCCGTCGCGGGCGCGATCTGCGTGGGGTAGAGGGTGGAGGCGCAGCCCAGGCCGACCAGCCACTCGCCCTCGCGCATCGAGCCCGGCTTCGGGTCGCGGCGCGACCAGCCGAACGCCTTCGCGCCCGCGTCGAAGCACGGCATCAGCTGGCGCGAGGTGTAGGGCAGGCCCTTGATGGGCTCGACCTGCGTGTCGTTCACCCGCCGCAGCTCGATCGGGTCCATGCCCAGCGCGTAGCTGAGCTCGTCCATCGCGCTCTCCAGGGCGAAGATGTACGGCGTCTCCGGCGGCGAGCGCATGAAGCCCGGCGTGTTCCGGTCGGCGTGCACGATGGTCACCTTGGAGGTGACGTTCGGGCAGGCGTAGAGGCGCGTGGAGGCGTCGGTGCCGCCCACCTTGTACTGGTCCGGCCGCGACGAGACCTCCCGGCCCTCGTGTCGCAGCGACACCAGCCGGCCGTCGCGCGTGGCGCCCAGGCGCACGTGGTGCTCGGTCTCGGCGCGGTAGGTGGCGATGGTGAAGCCCTGGTCGCGCGTGGCCTCCACCCGCACGGGCCGGCCCACGCGCTTCGCGGCCAGCGCCACGATGGCCGTGCGCTGGGTCAGGCTGCCGCGGGAGCCGAAGGCGCCGCCGATGTAGGGCGACAGGATCCGGATGTCCTCCGGCCGCATGCCCAGCTGCTCGGCGAGGCCGTACTGGAAGCCCTTCACGTTCTGGCTCGACTCCCAGACGGTCAGCTTGCCGTTCTGGAAGGCGCAGGTGGTGGTGAAGAGCTCGATGGGGTTGTGGTGCTGCGTCGGGGTGGCGTAGCGGCCCTCCACCTTGACGGGCGCCGAGGCCCAGGCGGTGGGTTCGTCGCCCACGTGCGGGTCCTCGCTCGCCGAGTCCTCGCCCTGCTTCTGCTCGCCTTCCTTGGACGATCCGCCGCCGCCCTGCTCGCCTTCGGTCGACTTTCCGCCGCCCTGCTTGGCCTTGGCCTGCTTGGCGGCCTCGGCCGCGCCGATCTCCGTCAGGCCGGGGCTGCCGAAGGTGGCGGAGGGCCGCTCCTCCGCGTAGCCGATCTTGAGGCGGGCGGCCGCGTCGCGCGCGCCTTCGAAGCTGTCGGCCACCACCAGCGCCACGATCTGGCCGTCGTGGTGCACGCGGTCGTCCTGCATCGGCGCGATGGAGGTGCCCATGTAGCCCTTCTGGTCGAAGGTCTTCCCTGGCTGGATGGCCGCGCTGACGTTGCGGTACGTCAGCACGTCGAGCACGCCCGGCACGCGGCGCGCCTCCGTCTCGTCGATGGCGGTGATGCGCCCGAGGGCGATGTCGGAGGTGCGGAAGTAGCCGTAGGTCGGCCGGGCGACCTCCGGGTCCGAGCCATAGCGGGCCGCGCCCGTCACCTTCAGGCGGCCGTCCACGCGGGAGGCGGGCTCGCCGATGCGGGCGGAGCGCACGGGGCTTTGCGGGTCGGACTGCGGCATGGGTTCAGACCTGGAGGGCGGCGGCTTGGAGCAGGGCGCGCGCCACGGTGCGGCGGCCGAGCTCCGGCTTGTAGTCGTTGCCGCCGTGGGTGACGGCGCCCGCCATGGCGGCGCGGCCGGCGGCGTGGGCGGCGGCCTCGTCGAGCTTGCGGCCCTTCAGCGCCGCCTCGGCGGCGTGGGCGCGGTGGGGGCGGTAGGCCACCCCCGCCATGCCGATGCGCGCGTCGCGCACCACGCCGTCCGGGGCGAGGTCGAGCGCCACGGCCGCCGTCGCCAGCCCGTACTCGTAGCTCTCGCGGTCGCGCACCTTCACGTAGACCGAGCGCCGGGTGTGCGGACCCGCGGGCACGACGAAGCCGGTGATCAGCTCGCCGGGCGCCAGCACCGTCTCGCGTTCCGGCCGCTCGGGCCCGGTGTGCAGGTCCTCGAAGCGGATCGCGCGCGGGCCGGACGGGCCCAGGATCTCCACCCTCGCGTCCAGCGCCACCAGCGCCTGGGCGAAGTCCCCCGGGTAGTTGGAGATGCACCGGTCGCTGACGCCCAGCACCGCGTGGGTGCGGTTGACGCCGCCGATGGCCGCGCAGCCGGAGCCCGGGACGCGCTTGTTGCACTGGGCGTAGTCGGTGTTGCGGAAGTAGGTGCAGCGGGTCCGCTGCAGCACGTTGCCGCCCAGGCTCGCCATGTTGCGCAGCTGGGCGGAGGCGGCCAAATGCAGGCTCTGCGCGATCACCGGGTAGTCGCGGTTGACCACCGGGTCGTCGGCCACCTGGCTCATCCGCGCCAGCGCCCCCAGCCGCAGCCCGTCCGGCCCGGCGGAGACGGCCCCGTGCTGGCGCTCCAGGTCGTTGATGTCGACCAGCCCCTGCGCCTCCCAGGAGCCCAGCTTCATGAAGTCGACGATGTTGGTGCCGCCCGCCAGGAACTGCACGGGGGCGGAGGTCGGCGGCGTGCGCGCGCCCGGCTGGGCGGCGAGCCGCACGGCGGAGGCGGCGTCGGCGGCGCGGGTGTAGCTGAAGGGGCGCATCGGCTCAGGCCTTCAGCTCGAACGGGGGCGGCGCGGCCTCGGCCGCGGGCATCTGCGCCCGGGCCTGGTTGATGGCGTCGACGATGTGCGGGTAGGCGGCGCAGCGGCAGAGATTGCCGCTCATGTACTCGCGGATTTCGCCGTCGGAGCGGGCGTGGCCCTCGCGCACGCAGGCCACCGCCGACATGATCTGGCCCGGCGTGCAGTAGCCGCACTGGAAGGCGTCGTGGTCGATGAAGGCCTGCTGCATGGGGTGCAGCGCGTCGTGCGCACCCGCGAGCCCCTCGACGGTGGTCACCGGCTCGCGCACCGCCGCCGCCAGCGTCAGGCAGGCGAGCACGCGCCGGCCGCCCACGTGCACGGTGCACGCCCCGCACTGGCCGTGGTCGCAGCCCTTCTTCGACCCGGTCAGGCCCAGGCGCTCCCGCAGCGTCTCCAGCAGGGTGGCGCGAGGGTCGACGGCCAGTTGGTGATCGACCCCGTTGACGGTCAGGCGCACGGTGGCCGAGGCGCGCGGGTCCGCCGGGGGCGGCGGCGCGACCTGCCGCGCCTCCGCCGACGCGGGGGCGAGGGCGGCGGGCAGCACGGCCGCGCCCGTCGCGGCCGCCGACAACAGCCCGCGGCGGTTCATGCCGCCCTGCGCTGCAGGATCACGATCTTTCATCAGGTCCGCCATATCCCGAAGCGTGGGCCAGTAAACGGCGGACAGCCCTCAGAGTTGCGGCAGAAGCGCTATGCAGATCAACCGCATACTGATGCGAGGCGCTCCGCTGGTTGAAGGCGTTCTGATCTGCGTGCGGCGCTCTGGCCTCCCCCGTGCGCCTCCTCCGTCCCGACCTCGCCTACCTCCGGGCGACGCGCGAGCGGATGGCCCGGTTCGCGACGAACACGGCGAGCGCCCAGACGGCGCCCAGGGACCAGCCGGCCAGCACGTCCGAGGGCCAGTGGACGCCGAGGTAGATGCGGCTGGTCCCGATCAACAGGACCAGCAGGCCCGCGAACGCCATCAGGAACAGGCGCGCCGAGCGCCGGGGCTGCGTCTCCGCCAGCATGGCCCCGATGGTCAGGTAGATCGCCGCCGAGATCATGGCGTGGCCGCTCGGGAAGCTCGCGTTGGAGACGTTGGCGAGGTGGGGCACGAGCTCCGGCCGGGGCCGGTGCAGCAGCGATTTCAGCCCGGCGTTCAGCACCGACGCGCCCACGACCGAGCCGGCCAGCCAGGCGGCCTCGGCGCGCCGCCGGATGTAGACCAGGAACAGCCCGCTGGCGGAGCCGAGCAGCCACTGCAGGGTGAAGCCGCCGAGCGCGCTGAGGTCGATCGCCGATTGGAGCAGCCACGCGGGGCCGATCGGCCGGTCCAGGTGACCGGGCTGGCGGAGCGCGACCAGCAGCGCGTCGTCGAAGCGGAACGAGCCGCCCTCCGCGACTTCGTCGACCAGCACGCCGACCAGGCCCAGGGCGGCGACCGCCAGCAGCCCGAGCGCGGGCCAGAGCCAGCGCGCCGAGGCGAGGCTCGCCGCCGGTGGCGCGACGACGTTCTCGTCGGCGGGCGCGAGCGCTTCGGGAAGGTTGGGGGCCGGCCTCACCGCCACGTGGTCACCGCCTTCGAGTCTGGTCCCCATGTCGTAGCACAGCCGCCGGCCCCCCTGACCAGAGCGCCGGACACCGCCGGCGTCGTCGCGGGGTGGTGGTCGGGTGCAGGCCGGGTCAGGGTGTCCGTCTCCTTCGCCGCGTCAGCCTCCGCGAGCGGCGGATCGGCTCCCGAGGCGCGGACCTCCAGGATGCGGGCCATGTCGTCCGCCTTGCGACCCCTTTCCGCGGCTGCAGGACGGTGAGGCGCGCTTTGAACATGCGACGTCTCGGGCTCGGAACGCTCGTCGCCCTCGCGGCGCTGGTCATGCTCGCCGCGGTCGTGCTGGGGCTGGCGCGGGGGGCGGTCAACGACGCGTCCGTGCCGCGCGCGTCCGACCTCGTCCCCGCCGGCGCGCCCCGGCGCGTGATGGCCGTGTGGGCGCATCCCGACGACGAGATCACCGCGGCCGGCACGCTGGCGGCGCTCGCGCGGCGTGGCGCGGCGGTGCGGCTCGTCTACCTGACGCACGGGGAGGCGGCGCACGGCACGGGCTGGTCGGCGGCGCAGCTGTGGGCGATGCGGCCGCGGGAGGCGCAGGCCGCCGGGCGCATCCTGGGCGCCGCCTCCGTCCGTGTCCTCGACTACGGTGACGGCAAGCTGGTGCGCGCCGATGGGGCGCGGGCGAAGGCGGAGCTGCGGGCGATGATCGACGCGTTCCGCCCGTCGGTGGTGATCGGCTTCGACGAGCGCGTCGGCTTCTACGGCCACCCGGACCACGCGCAGGCCGGGCGCTGGACCGCCGAGGTGGTGCGCGAGGGCTGGGCCGCCGACCCGGCCTTCCCCGTGCGGCGGCTGTACCAGGCGACGCTGCCGCCCCGGCTGATCGCCCTCGCCCGGCGCTACATCGCGGCGTTCCGCAACCACTACCCCAGCGCGCCCGGCCAGGGGCTGCCCGCGCCCACCGTCGCCGTGCCGATCGCGGAGGAGGGGGCGGTGAAGCGCGCGGTGCTGGACGCGCACCGCACGCAGGTGCGGGTGATCGACGACGTCCAGCCGTTCGCGCGCAAAACGCCGTCGTGGCTGTACTACCGCGTGTTCGACCGCGAGTACTTCACCGAGGTGGACCCGCCGCGCTGACGGGCGGGCGTCCTGTCCGACGCCTCAGCGGCCGGAGGAGCCGTCCGTCGGGGGAGGCGGGGCGCGGTCGTGGCTGAAGTCGAACACCGCGGAGACGTCCAGGCTCTTGTGGTCGCCGTTCCAACCGCTCCAGCGCCGTCCGCCCGTGCCCTGGTAGTCCGACACGCCCACCTGCACCGCGCCGTGGTCGCCCAGCGGGCCGCTGGCGACGGCGTAGCCGCCGTAGCCGCGGTTGCCGTACTCGGCGCCGGCCTCGCCGTGGATGCGGCCGTCGGCCAGGGTGCGCGCGATCGGCGGCGCGTCGAACGGGATGAAGGCGATGGGCGGGGCGAGGCCGTCGGCCCAGGGACTGTCCAGCGCCGTCTCTCGGGTGGCGCGGATCACCGGGCCGGCGGGGGCTGCGGGAGGCGCGTCGCGCGTCCAAGCGTCGATCTGCTGGGCGGTGGTCAGCTCGTCGCCGCGGCCCTGCGCGGTGGCGACCGGCTGGGCGCGCGCGGCGCCGGCGCCGAGCACGGCCAGGGCGGCGACGCCGGCGAGGAGGAGGGGGCGGGGCATGACGGCGACTCCGATGCGGCGGAAAGCTTGAGCTTGCAAGTGGGCGGTCATGGGGCGGTGGCGCGCCCCAGCTCGGAAACCTGGCCGGGCGTGAGCTGCAGCCGGGCTGCGGCGGTCAGGTCGCGCAGCTGCTCCAGGCTCGTCGCGCTGGCGATGGCCGCGGTGACGCCGGCGCGGCCCATCACCCAGGCGAGCGCCACCTGCGCCGGGGCCACGGCGTGCGCCTTGGCGACGGCCTCCACGGCGTCCAGCACCGCGAAGCCGCGGTCGGTCAGGTGCTGGGCGACGTTGCGCGCGCGGGGCTTGCCCTCGGCGTCCGCCTGCGAGCGATACTTGCCCGTCAGGAAGCCGCCGGCCAGCGCCCAGTAGGTGATCACGCCCACGCCGTTGTCGCGGCAATAGGGCAGGAGGTCCTGCTCCACGCCGCGCGAGAGCAGGCTGTACTCCGGCTCCAGCACCTCGAAGCGCGCCACGCCGCGCGCGACCGCCAGCGTGTTGGCCTCGGCGAGGCGGCCGGCCTCGTAGTTGGACGCGCCCACCGCGCGCACCTTGCCCGCCTTCACCAGCCGGTCGAACGCCTCCAGCGACTCGTCCAGCGGCGTGCCGGGGTCGTCCTTGTGGCTGAGGTAGAGGTCGATGTAGTCGGTCTGCAGCCTGCGGAGCGAGCCCTCCACCGCCTCGGCGATGCGCGCGGCGGAGAGGCCGCTGCGGCCGCCCGGCATGGGCATGCCCACCTTGGTGACCACGTGCACGCGGTCGCGCCGCCCGCGGGCGTGCAGCCACTCGCCGACCACCGTCTCGCTCTCCCCGCCCGCGTGGCCGGGGACCCAGGCCGAGTACACCTCGGCCGTGTCGATGAGGTCGAAGCCCTCGTCGACGAAGGCGTCCAGGAGCGCGAAGCTCCGCTCCCGGTCCGCCGTCCAGCCGAACACGTTGCCGCCCAGGCAGAGGGGGCGGGTGGTGAGGCCGGTCTGGCCGAGCGGGCGCTTGTCCATGCGCGCTCAACGCGCGACGGCCCCGCTCGGCCCCGCCTCGGTATGAGGTCTACGCGGGGATCGCGGCCGCCCCCGCCTCCGCCGGCTGAGGTTCGGGCGACGCCTCGGCGGCCGGCGCTCCCGCCGCGGCCGCCAGCGCCTGCAGCGCCGCCACGTGCGCGGCGAAGGCGCGGCGGCCCTCGCGCGTGAGGCTGATCCAGGTGCGCTGGCGCCCGCCCAGCGCCGCCTTGCGCAGCTTGACGTAGCCCGCCTCGCCCAGCGCCGAGAGGTGCTTGGAGAGCACGGAGTCGCTCACCCCCACCGCGTCGCGCACGAAGGCGAACTCCGCCTCCGTCACCGCCGCCAGCACCGCCGCCACCTGCAGCCGCGCGGGGGCGTGGATCACCGCGTCGAGCGCGGGCGGAGACGCGCTCACAGCCGCCCCTCGACCTCGCGCCGGTAAACCCGCGACCAGCGGCGGCTGAAGGCGTCGGCCGCCACGGCCACCAGCCCGCCGCCGGCCACGGGCGCCCACGTCCAGCCCAGGCCGACCTTGGCGAGCACGCTCAATGTGTACACGGCGAGGAACACCGCCAGCATGGCGAAGGTCACCTTGCGCGTGGTCCCGCGGCGATAGCCGTTCAGCCACACACCCTTGGTCGCCCGGTCGTAGGCGTAGAGACCGAGCGCGCCCGCCATCAGCGACAGTTCCGCCACCGTCACCCAGAACCCCGGCAGGGCCTGCACCGCGGTGACCCCGCCCATCAGCGCGCCGAAGGCGGCGTGGCGCCAGCGCGGACAGTCCGCCGCCCCCGCCAGCCGCGCCCGCGCCGCCTGCGCGCCCGCCAGCGCCTCGCCCGCTCCCGTTCCGTCCGCCATGACCCGTCCCCTTTCCGTGATGGAAACACACTGCGGCCGACTTTCCACATCGTCAAGCGATAGTTTTCCAGATCGGAAAACGTTGCGGCGCGTCCGGGGCTGCCCTACGCTCCCGGTCTGTTCTCCGGGGGGCCGCGCGCGAGCGGCTGAGAGGCGGGTGATCCCGCGACCCGCCGAACCTGATCCGGGTCATGCCGGCGAAGGGAGAGACGCCGTCCGTGCTCAGCGGGCGCCCAGCCCGTCGCCGGCGCACCTCGAAGGAGCGCGCCGTGAACGCACCCAACCCGCAGTTCATCCCCGCCGGCCAGGTGGCCGTCGGGCCCATCCCCGGCTCGAACAAGGTCTACGCGCCGGGCGTGCTCCACCCCGACCTGCGCGTGCCGTTCCGCGAGGTGCACCTGCACCCGAGCGCCGGCGAGCCGCCGCTGACCATCTACGACCCCTCCGGCCCCTACACCGACACCCACGCCGTCATCGACATCGAGGCCGGGCTCGACACCCCCCGCGAGGCCTGGGTCCGCGCCCGCGGCGACGTGGAGGACACCCCCGCCCGCGCGCTCCGCCCCGAGGACAACGGCGGCGCCACCGGCAGCTACCTGATCCCCGAGCACCCGCGCGCGGCGGCGAGCGGCGGCCGCCCCGTGCTCCGCGCCAAGGCCGGCGCCTGCGTCACGCAGATGGAGTACGCCCGCCGCGGCCTGATCACCCCCGAGATGGAGTTCGTCGCCATCCGCGAGAACCTCCGCCGCGAGACGCTGGCCGAGACCATCCGCGACGTGCCCAGAGATGGGGAGGACTTCGGCGCCAGCATCCCCGACGTGGTCACCCCCGAGTTCGTGCGCGACGAGGTGGCCCGCGGCCGCGCCGTGATCCCGGCCAACATCAACCACACCGAGCTCGAGCCCATGGCCATCGGGCGCAACTTCCTGGTCAAGATCAACGCCAACATCGGCAACAGCGCCGTCGCCTCCACGGTCAGCGAGGAGGTGGAGAAGATGGTCTGGGCGATCCGCTGGGGCGCCGACACGGTGATGGACCTCTCCACCGGCCGCAACATCCACAACATCCGCGAGTGGATCGTGC
>CAXTBN010000016.1:0-26089 GCA_964242895.1 uncultured Caulobacteraceae bacterium
TCCACCTGCTCGGCCGTGAGGTCGGCGACGAGGCCGCGGAGCGCCGTGCGCTCGTAGGGGTCGGCGGCGGGCAGGTCGGAGGCGGCGGCCCGCAGGCGGTCGAAGCCGAAGCGCTCGCCCACCGCGGCGAACATGCGCGCGGCGTCCCCGGCCGGGCGGTCGGCCGTGGCGGCGAGGTCGGCGATCTCCACGGTGGCCGTCTGCGCCCGCAGGGCGGCGATGCGCGCCGCGAGGTCGGCGGGCGCCCCGACCGCCCCCAGCGAGGCCGCGCGACGGTCGACCGTGGTGCGCTCGAAGGCGCTCAGGCCCGCGCCGTCGGCGGCGATCACCGCGCGCGCAGGCGCGGCGTAGGCCTCCACCAAGGCCAGCACGCCGCCCGCCGGGCCGGAGGTCGCCAGGCGCCGCGCGAGCCAGAAGGTGTGGGCGCGGGCGGCGCGCGACACCTCGCGGAACAGCGCCAGCTGGGCGGCGGCCGGCGTTCCGCGGCCGAGCGCGTCCACCGCCGCCCAGGCCGCGTCCAGGCCGAATACGGCGCGGGCGGCCTCGAAGGCGGTGACCACCGCGCCCGCGTCGGCGCCCGTGGCGGTCTGAACGCGCGAGGCGAAGGTCGGGCCCATCCAGTCCACCGCCCGGTTGGCGAGCACGGTGGCGATGATGTCGCGCCGGAGGCGGTGGCGGCGCATCTGGCCGCCGAACCGCTCCAGCTGGTGCGGGAAGTAGGCGACCAGCGTGCGCTCGAACCACGGATCGTCGGGCGCGGCGCCCGCGACCAGCTCGGCGGAGAGCTCGAGCTTGCCGTAGGCGGTGAGCACGGCCAGCTCGGGCCGGGTCAGGCCGCGGCCGGCTCCGCGCAGGTCGGACAGGGCCTGTGGGCCGGGCAGGCCCTCGACACGTCGGTCCAGCCGGCCGGCGGCGACCAGGTCGGCCATGAACCGGCCCTGGGCGTCCAGCTCCTCGACGGCGTCCATCTGCTGCAGGCTGAGGGCGAGCGTCTGCGCACGGTTGTGCGCCAGCACGTGCTCGGCGACGTCGTCGGTCATGGAGGCCAGCAGCGCGTCGCGCTCGGCGGCGGGCAGGTCGCCGTCGCGGATCGCCTGGCCGAGCAGGATCTTGATGTTCACCTCGTGGTCTGAGGTGTCGACGCCCGCCGAATTGTCGATGGCGTCCGTGTTGATGCGCCCGCCGCCGCGCGCGAAGGCGATGCGGCCCGCCTGGGTGAAGCCCAGGTTGGCGCCCTCGCCCACCACCTTGGCGCGCAGGTCGATCGCGTCGATCCGCACGGCGTCGTTGGCCTTGTCGCCGACCTCGCCGTCGGTCTCGCCGGGCGCCTTCACGTAGGTGCCGATGCCGCCGAGGTAGAGCAGCTCCACGTCCATCTTGAGGATCGCGCGGATCAGTTCGGCGGGGGTCAGCTCCTCGGCCGCCACGCCCAGCAGCGCCCGCACCTCGGGGGAGAGGGGCACGGTCTTCAGCGAGCGGGCCCACACGCCGCCGCCCGTCGAGATCAGCGCCCGGTCGTAGTCGTCCCACGAGGAGCGGGGCAGCGCGAACAGCCGCTCGCGCTCGGCGTAGCTGGTCGCCGGGTCTGGCGAGGGGTCGAGGAACACGTGGCGGTGGTCGAAGGCGGCGACGAGCCGCGTCGCACGCGACAGCAGGGCGCCGTTGCCGAACACGTCGCCGCTCATGTCGCCGACGCCGGCCATGGTGAAGGGTGCGGACTGTATGTCCTTACCCGCCTCGCGGAAGTGGCGCCTGACCGCCTCCCACGCGCCGCGGGCGGTGATGCCCATGGCCTTGTGGTCGTAGCCCTGGCTGCCGCCGCTCGCGAACGCGTCGTCCAGCCAGAAGCCGTAGTCGTGCGCCACGCCGTTGGCGATGTCGCTGAACGTGGCCGTGCCCTTGTCGGCGGCCACGACCAGGTAGGGGTCGTCGCCCTCGCCGGAGATCACCACGCCCGGCGGATGCTCCACCGCGCCGGAGGCCTCCAGGTTGTCGGTCACGTCCAGCAGGCCGGAGAGGAAGGTGCGGTAGGCCTCCACGCCCTGCGCGCGGACCTGGTCGGCGGAGAGGCCGCGGACCGGGCGCTTGGGAAAGAAGCCGCCCTTGCTGCCCACAGGCACGATCACGGCGTTCTTCACCTGCTGCGCCTTCACCAGGCCCAACACTTCGGTGCGGAAGTCGTCGCGCCGGTCGCTCCAGCGCAGGCCGCCGCGCGCCACCGGGCCGAAGCGCAGGTGCACGCCCTCGACGATGGGCGAGGAGACGAAGATCTCGCGGAACGGCTTGGGCAGCGGCAGGTCCTCCAGCTCGCGGCTGGCCACCTTGAAGGAGATGTACGGCTTGGGCCCGCCGTCCGGCCCCGCCTGATAGTAGTTCGTCCGCTTCAGCGCCGCGGTGAGCAGCGCGATGCGGCGCAGCGAGCGGTCGGCGTCCAGGCTGGCGACGGCCTGCAGCGCCTCGAGGATGCGCGCTGAGATCTCGGCGGTCTGCGCCTCGCGCTCGGCCTCCGTGGCGCGCACGGCGGGGTCGAACCTGGTGCGGAACAGGTCGAGGATAAGGCGCGTGACCTCGGCGTGGTCGGCCAGCGCCTGCGCCTGCACGGCGGGACTGGGGTCGAGGCCGGACTGCTGGCGGTAGCGGGCGAGCGCGCGCACCAGCGCGGCCTCGCGCCACGGCGCACCCAGTTCCATGACCAGCCGGTTGTAGCCGTCGTCCTCGGCGCGGCCGGTCCAGACGGCGGCGAAGGCCGCCTCGAACGGGCGCTGGATGTCGGCGAAGGTCAGGCGCTCGCCGTGCTCGTCCTCCACGAGGAAGTCCTGCACCCAGGTGGGGTGCTCGGCGCCGGCGGGTCGGACGGCGTGCGCCTCCTCCTCGATCGCCTTCAGACCCATGTTCTCCAGCACGGGCACGAGCGCGGCCAGGGGAGCGGGGTGCCGGCCGGCGCGGTAGATCTTGAAGCGGAACTGGCGCGGCGTGCACGCAACGTCACGATAGGCGCGCACGCAGAGGCCCGGCGAGGTCTCCGGCCCGGTCATGGCGGCGACGTCGGCCAGGGTCTCGGCGGCGTCGTAGCGGTCGCGATAGCCGGCGGGGAAGGCCTCGCCCCAGCGCCCGAGCAGCTCGCCAGCCCGGTCGCCCTCGCGCACGGCGGCCTCGAAGCGGTCGCGCCAGGTGCGCACGGCCTCCTCGACCTCGACCTCCAGGCGGTGCAGGTCCGGCTCGGGGTGGGCGGCCGGAGTGACGCCGATGATGAAGTGCACGCGCGCGAGCGGCTCCTCGCCGAAGGCGGGGTAGAAGGCGGAGACGCGGCCCTCCCATGCGCGCGCCAGGATTTCGCCCACGCGGGCGCGCACGCCGCTGTCGTAGCGCTCGCGCGGGATGAACAGCAGCACGGAGACGAAGCGGTCGAACGGATCGCGCCTGGCGAACAGGCGCACGCGCGGGCGGTTGTAGAGGTGCAGCACGCCCATGGCGGTGTCGAACAACTCGTCCGCGCCCATCTGGAACAGCTCGTCGCGCGGGAAGGTCTCAACGATGTGGCGCAGCCGCTTGCCCGTGTGCTCGGACGGGTTCTCGCCGGCGCGGGCCAGCACCTCGGCCAGCTTGCGGCGGATCAGCGGGATGTCGCGCGCCGGCTCCTCGTAGGCCTCGGCGGTGAACAGGCCGACGAAGCGCGTCTCGCCCACCGCCTTGCCGTCGGGTCCGTACCGCTTCACCCCGACATAATCCATGTAGACGTGGCGGTGGACGCGCGAGCGCAGGTTGGACTTGGCCACCACCAGCGGCGCGTCGGCCTCCAGGTAGGCGGTCAGCCGGTCGGTGCGCATGGCGGGCTCGGACGCGCGGCGCAGGACGGGCCGCGCCCGGTCGCGCAGCACGCCGAGGCTGGAGGCGTCCACCACCCGCGGCTCCTCGGCGGCGTAGCTCCCATCCGGGTCGCGCGGGTAGACGTACTGGCGCGCGCCCAGGAAGGTGAAGCGGTCGCCCGTGAGCCAGCGCAGGAACTCGCCCGCTTCGGGCAGGCCCTCGGCGTCGCGCGCGCGGGCGCCCGGCGAGGCGAGGAGCTCGTCGGTCACCTCCGACATCAGCTCGCGCATGGCGCGGAAGTCGCCCACGGCCGCCCGCACGTCGGCCAGGGTCTCGCGCACGCGCCGCAGCACCGCCTCGCGCCGGTCGGCCCCCACCGGCCCGAGCACCACCAGGATCAGCGACTCGCGCCCGGGCTCGCCCCCCGGCGCCCGCCGGCCCGCCGCGCCGCGCGCCACATCGACGACCGGGTGGAACATGGCCCGCACGTCCAGCCCCGCGTCGGCCAGCTCGCCCATGACGCTGTCCACGAGGAAGGGGGCGTCGTCCTGAACGGCCAGGAGCGCGTCGAAGCCGAGCGCTCGCCCGTCCTCGCCCCGCGCGGGCGTCAGCTCCAGCAGCGGCTCGCCCGCGACGCGTCCGTCGGCGCGCCGCCAGGCGCTGGCCAGGAGGGCGCCCAGGTCGGCGGGGCCGACGCCAGGCAGCTCGTCGTCGCGCGCGTCCTCGGCGGCCTGGCGCAGGAAATCCGCCGCCGCGCCGTCGTCCGCCGCCGTGTCCGCGCCGCCGCCTCCCCGGAAGGCGTCGAGCAGGGCGGGGTCGAGGGGCGCAGGCGCGGGCATGGGCTCAGACGGTTCGAGGAGCGGCCCTCTCCGGGGCCTCTTGGGGCGCGGAACCTAGCCCCGACGCCGCGGCGATCAACCCGCGGCCGTCTCATGCGCGGCGACGGGCGCGGAGGGCGGCTCCAGGCGCGCGGCCCGGACGGAAGCGGGGGCGGGCTGGGCCGCGCCTTTCAGCCCGGCCTCGGGCTTGCCGTCGCCCGACAGCAGCACGGCCATCCACCGCGTGCTCTCGAACTGCGCCAGGATGATGATCAGCATCACCGTCAGCGGCGTCGACAGGAACATGCCCGCCACACCCCACAGGGCGCCCCACAGGGTCAGCGCCAGCAGCACCACCACCGGGTCGATGTTCAGCCGGTCGCGCTGCATCTTGGGCTGGATCACGCTGCCGACGATGAAGAAGATCACCTGCAGGGCGGCGAACAGGGCGATGGCGCGCCATCCCGCCTCGAACTGCAGCAGGGCGAACACCGGCGGCAGGAGCCCGCCCACGAAGCCGCCCAGCACCGGCACATAGCTCGCCACGAAGATCAGGAACGCCCAGAACACCGCGTTCTGCAGCCCCAGCGCCGCCATGGCGATCCAGGACAACACGGCGATCAGCAGCCCCGTCACGGTGGTGATCCAAAGGTAGCGCTCCACCCCGTCGCGGATGCGCTTGAACACGGCGGCGGCGTTTTCGAACTCGCCGGGGTCGTCGAACAGGGCGTGCGCCTTGACCTGGAAGCCCGCCCGCGAGGCCAAGAGGAAGCCCAGGTAGATCAGCACGTACAGCAGGCCGGAGCCGAACGAGCGCATGGCGCCCACCACCTGCCCCAGGTAGCGCGTCGGGTTCAGCTGCTCGACCAGGGAGGCCACCGTGGGCGGCACCGCCACGCCGAAGAAGCCGGCCACCTGGCGCAGCACCACGTTCACGCGCGGCGCGTCGTTGACGAGCTGGGTGGCGAAGCCGGCCCCGTTCTCGCCCACCATCCACAGGGTCAGCCCCGCCCCCGTGGTCAGGATGGCGAGCGCGCAGGGCAGGGCGGCCCACTCGGGCAGGCCGCGGATGTGGTTGCGGATCGCGCGCGCGAAGCCGTCGACCATGATCAGCAGGAACAGCGCCAGCGCCAGCGGCGTCAGGATCGCCTGCATCCACAACAGCGCCGCGCCCGTGGCGATCACCGCCAGGACGACGAGCGCGTTGCGCGTGGTGCTGGAGCGTGTCGGGAGCGACATGCGCCCGTCTACCACGCCCCGCCGCCGGGCGGGGGCTAGATGTAGCGGCGCAGCGAGCGGGCGAGCTCCGCCTCGGCCGAGCGGCCCGCCTTGCGCGGCGTCGCCGGCTGGTAGGCCACCTGCGCGTGCGTCTGGCAGTACGGTCCCTGCACCGCGCGGCCGCCGCAGAAGGTGAAGCCGTCGCTGGAGGGATCGCCGATCGGCCACTTGCACATGGAGCCGCCCAGGGTCAGCACCGTGGCCGAGCCCGGCGCCTCCACACGCTCGGGACGGGCGGGGACGGCGACGGGAAGCGCGGGCGCGACCGCGTCGCAGCGCCGGGCGACGCCGGCCGGGGCGGCGGCGGGCGCGGGCCGGGCCGCGCGCACGGGCTTGAAGACCGTGACCGGACGGGCCGGCTTGGAGGGCGAGGCGCGGCCGGAGAGCCCCAGCCGGTGCACCTTGCCGATCACCGCGTTGCGCGTGACGCCGCCCAGCTGCTTGGCGATCTGGCTGGCGGAGTGACCCTCCAGCCAGAGCTTCTTGAGGTTCTCGACCCGATCTTCGGTCCAGCCCATGGAAACCGCCTCCCTCAAGCCGCCTGGTTGGCCGCCGACCGGTAAGGCTGGCGCCAGATGTTGTGCCGGGTGTGCGTTGCTCGCCGCGACCGGACACCACATACGGTAACGAAACGCTTAACCGCCACAATAGGCGCCATGGCTATTGTCCACAGGAACCACATCTAGCGTGACGGACCGCCACACCTGTGCGTCTGCACGACGGCGCATGCCGGCCTCCCTCGGACGGCCGCCGTTCCGCAGGACGCCCGGCGCCGCTAAGGACGGCCCGGCATGCCCGCCCGTCCGCCCAGCCCCCTCGCCTCGACCGCGCTCTCCGGCGAGGGCGTGGCCGCGCGGGCCGAGGCGTTGCGCCTGCTGGGGGCCGCCCTGTCGCGTCGGGGTGGACTGGACGACGCGGCCCGCTCGCAGGAGCTCGCCGGGCCGGAGCGCGCCTTCGCCCGCGCGCTGACGCTCGCCACCCTGCGGCGGCTGGGCGGCATCGACCGCCTGCTCGACGCCCGGCTGAAGCGCGAGCCGCCGCCGGTCGTGCGCGACCTGTTGCGGCTGGGCGCCGCGCAGCTGCTGACGCTGGACACGCCCGCCTTCGCGGCCGTCTCCACCGCCGTCATGCTCGCCGAGCGCGATCCCAAGGCGCGGCCGTTCAAGGGGCTGGTCAACGCCGTGCTGCGCGGCCTCGACCGCGACGGCGGCGCGGCGCTTCTGGAGGCGCAAGGGCCCGAGGCGGACCTGCCCTCCTGGCTCGCCGCGCGCTGGCGCGCCGCCTACGGCGCGGAGGCGACCACGGCCCTGGCCCGCCGCCTGGCCGAGGAGCCCGCCACCGACCTCACGCCCCGCGATCCCGCCGACGCCTCCGCCGTGGCCGAGGCGCTGGAGGCCGAGCTCCTGCCCACCGGTTCGCTGCGCACGCGCCGACGCGGCGACCCGGCCGCCTGGCCCGGCTACGCCGAGGGGCGCTGGTGGGTGCAGGACGCGGCCGCCGCTCTGCCCGTGCGGCTCCTGCGCGTGCGCCCCGGCGAGACGGCGCTCGACCTCTGCGCGGCGCCCGGCGGCAAGGCGCTGCAGCTCGCCGCCGGCGGCGCCCGCGTCACGGCGGTGGACCGGTCGGAGGCGCGGCTGAAGCGGCTGGCGGAGAACCTCGCCCGCACCCGCCTGCAGGCGGAGACGGTGGTCGCGGACGCGGGCGACGCGGGCGCGCCCTGGGGCCCGGGCCGCACCTTCGACGCCGTGCTGCTGGACGCGCCGTGCAGCGCCACCGGCACCTTCCGCCGCCACCCCGACGTGCTGTGGGCCGCGCGCCCCGGCGACATCGCCAAGCTGAGCGCGGTGCAGGCGCGCCTGCTCCTGGCCGCCGCCGACCGCACCGCGCCAGGCGGCCGGCTGGTGTATGCGGTTTGCTCGCTGGAGCCGGAGGAGGGCGAGGCGCAGGTGGCGCCGTTCCTGGCCGCCCGTCCCGACTTCGAGCGGTGGCCGGCCGGCGCGGACGACCCCGCCTGGCCCGGGCTCGACGGCGCGGACGGGACCTGGCGCGTGCTGCCGGGCGCGGCGGAGCCCGCGGGCGGGGCGGACGGCTTCTTCATCGCGCGCTTCCGTCGGCGCGCGTGAACGCGGCGCGGCCTCCGCGCGTTCAGCCGGGGTTCAGGGACGGGCGGTCATTCCGCCCGAAGCTTTCCGTCCTCAAGCCGAGACCGCCCATGCGCGCCGCCCGCCCCCTCCTCCTCGCCGCCGCCCTCGCCGCCACGGCCGGCCTTTCCGCCTGCGAGACCTACGACGGTCCCGGCTACTACGAGCCCGGCGTGCCCGTCCGGGTCGAGCAGGGCGTGGTGGTGGGCGCGCGTCCCGTGGACGTGGGACGGCCCAACACGGGCACGGGCGCGGTGGTCGGCGGCGTCTCCGGCGCGGTGGTCGGCTCGGAGCTGGCGAGCCGCGGCTCGGGCTTCGCCGGCAGCGTGCTCGGCGCGGTGGGCGGCGCCCTGATCGGCAACGCCATCGAGGGCTCCGGCAGCCATCACCGCGGCTTCGCCTACCTCATCCGGCTGGACCGCAACGGTCGCGAGATCGAGGTGGCGCAGGCCGACGCATACCCGCTGAAGCAGGGCGTGCACGTGGCCGTCACCTTCGGCCCGCGCGTGCGCGTGACGCCGAACGGGCCGCCTCCGGGCCGCTACTGAGGCGTGGCGCGGGGCGCCCGCCCCGCGCCTTGACCTCGCCCGGGTTCGGGCGCATCGGCCCCGAAAACACCGGCAGGCGAGGAAGATCATGCGCGTAGGCGTGCCCAAGGAGATCAAGTCCGACGAATATCGCGTCGGCCTGACGCCCACCGCGGCCCGCGAGTACGTCGCCCACGGCCACACCGTGCTGGTCGAGCGCGGCGCCGGCGCGGGGGCCGGCTACGTCGACGAGGATTACGGCCGCGGCGGCTGCGAACTGGTCGACGATGCGGACGCCGTCTTCTCCGGCGCGGACATGATCGTGAAGGTCAAGGAGCCGCAGCGCGTCGAGTGGGAGCGGCTGCGTCAAGGGCAGATCCTGTTCACCTACCTCCACCTCGCCCCCGATCCCGCGCAGACCGAGGGCCTGATGAGGTCGGGCTGCGCGGCCATCGCGTACGAGACCGTCACCGACGCGCGGGGCGGTCTGCCGCTCCTGGCGCCCATGAGCGAAGTCGCCGGGCGCCTGGCCATCTTCTCCGCCGCCGAGACGCTGCTGAAGCACAACGGCGGAATGGGCCTGCTGCTGTCGGGCGTCCCCGGCGTCAGCCCGGCGCGCGTCGTGGTGCTGGGCGGCGGCGTCGTGGGCGCCAACGCTGCACGCATCGCGGTCGGAATGGGCGCCGAGGTGGTGATTCTCGATCGCTCCATCCCGCGCATGCGCGATCTGGACGACATCTTCGGCGGCCGCGTGCGCACCCGCTACTCCACCGTGGGGGCGGTGGAGGAGGAGATTCTGCAGGCCGACGTGGTGGTGGGCGCGGTGCTGGTGGCCGGCGCCTCGGCCCCCAAGCTCGTGCGTCGCGAGCACCTGTCGCAGATGCGCACGGGCTCGGTGCTGGTGGACGTGTCCATCGACCAGGGCGGCTGCTTCGAGACCAGCCACCCCACCACCCACGCCGACCCGACCTTCACCATCGACGGCGTGGTCCACTACTGCGTAGCCAACATGCCGGGCTCGGCGCCGCGCACCTCGTCGGAGGCCCTGGGCAACGCGACGCTGCCCTTCGGCCTCCAGCTGGCCGACCACGGGCTGAACGCCCTCAAGAACGACCCGCACCTCGCGCGCGGCCTGAACGTGCTCAACGGCGAGCTGACGCACCCGGCCGTGGCCGAGGCGCTCGGCCGCGACAGCCGCGACCCCTACGGCGTCTGGGCGTTCTGAGGGGCCCCCGCGCCGGCTGGGCCGGCGCGGGAAGCTGACCCTACGGCCGCACGTCGGCCACGCCGCCCACGTCCGGCAGGGTGTGCGTGGCGTTCGCCTTGGCGACCTGGAACGGATAGTTGAACGGCCCGCGCTTGGAGGCCCAGACGCGCGCGTCCTCCAGGTCCATGCGGATCAGCGTCAGGTTCGGGTCCTCCTTGCCGTCCGGGAACCAGGCGGCCACGAACGGCGACCAGTACTGGTCGATCTTCGCCTGGTCGTGGCTGAGGCTGAGCTTGCCGTGCAGGCAGGCCTGGAACTCCATGTCCTTGGCCATGAGGCATAGCATGGCGTCGTGGCCCTGCGCCTCGCGCGCCAAGTCGCTCTGCTTGTTGGAGTAGAACCACACGGCGTGGTTCGGCTTGTCGGCGTACACGGCCATGGGCTGCATGTGGTGCGGCTGGCCGCCGACCAGGCCCAGCATGCCGATGGTCTCGTGCTCCAGCTCCTTCCACAGCCGCTCCTGCAGCTTGGCGGGGTCCTTGGTGTCGTCGGCCATGGGGCGGCTCCGGTTCGGGGTTCGGAGCCCTAAGCGGGCGCGGGGTGCGGGCGGTTCCCCACCCCCGCACCCGGCCGTGCGGTCAGGGGCGCGTCAAGCCTTGGCCTTCATGCACTCGCCGGTCCAGACGTTGTAGCCCGAGAGGCTGTTGCCCTTCTTGGACTTCATGCCCTTGGCCTTGGTGTTGTACTTGTCCTTGTCCGGCGCGCTCATGGCGCTCCACTTGTGCGCGCAGTCGCCCATCTTGCTCTGCGCCTTGGGGGCGCCCGGGGCGGCGGCCTTGGCCGCGGCGCCTGCGGGGCCGGCGATCAGGAGGGCTGCGGCGGCGGCGAGGACGAGGGCGCGCATGGTCGTGGATCTCCGTGGTGACGAGCGTCGAGCTTAGGCATGGGCCGCCCGCTCGCGCCAGGGCTCCGCTCGCCGCACCCCGCGCGCCGCGCTAGGCTCCTCGCATGAAGCTCCACGCCGCCCCGTCCTCCGGCCTCGCCTGCGCTGCGGCCGCGGCTGCGGCGCTGGTGTTCTGGCCCGCTTGCGCCCGCGCGCCGGAAAGCCCCGAGGCGCTCCTCGCCACCTCCCCCACCTGCCACGGCGCCCCGCCGCCCTCGGGCGACGAGGCCCCGGCGAGCGCGCCCGGCCTCTCCACCGGCCTGGGCGACGCCGGCTTCCGCGTCGAGCGCGCCCGGCCTGAGGCGGCGGCCTACTTCGGCGAGGGCGTGCGCCTGTTCCACGCCTTCGACGCGCCCGAGGCGATCCGCGCGCTCCGCTGGGCCGAGCACGAGGACGCCGCCTGCGCCCTGTGCTTCTGGGCGGAGGCCTGGGCGCGCGGACCCACCATCAACTACCCCGTCGACGCCGCCGAGGCCGCCAGGGCGCGCGTTGCGGCCGTGAAGGCGGCCGCGCTGGTCGAGGGCCTGTCGCCGCAGGCGCGCGGGCTGATCGCGGCGATGGTCGTGCGCTATCCGGCGCGCGGCGGGGTCGACGGCCACGCTTACGCCCGCGCCATGGACGACCTCGCCCGACGCTTCCCGGACGACGACCCCGTCGCCGTGGAGGCCGCCTCCGCGTTGCTGATCGCCTCGGGACAGGCGTGGGAGAACATCGCGGCGGAGGGGCCTCGGCCGGACGTGAAGCGCGCCCGCGAGCTGCTCGACACGGTGCTGAAGCGCTCGCCCGACTACACGCCGGCGATCCACTACGACATCCACCTGTCCGAGTGGTCGGGCCAGCCGTCGCGCGCCGTGGCCGGCGCCGAACGGCTGGGCGGGCTGGCCCCGGCGGCGGGGCACCTCGTGCACATGCCGAGCCACCTCTACTATCGGCTGGGGCGCTACGAGGACGCGGCGACGGCCAACGCCCGCGCCTCCGTGGCCGACGCGCGCTTCGCGGCCGAGCACCGCTCGCCGGGCGGGCTGGCGGGCTTTCCCCTGCACGCGCACAACGTCAGCTTCGGGCTGGCCGCGGCGCTGATGAGCGGCGACGGGCCGGGGGCGCTGGCCTTCGCGCGCGCGGCGCAGGCGACCTACGGCGATGCGGGGGTGGGCGCGCACGCCTACCTCGCCTGGGCGCGCTACGGCGATCCGGACGCGGTGCTGAAGCTGCCGCAGCCCCAGGCCGTCGGGGCGCAGGCCCTGTGGAGGTACGCCAGAGGCGAGGCGCACGCCCGGCGAGGCGACGCCGCCGGGGTCGCCACGGAGGCGCGGGCCATCGCCGACCTGCAGGCGCGCGGGGCCGGCGCGATGGAGGCCGACGTCGCGCGCCTGACGCTGGAGGGTCGCGCCGCGCTCCTGACACACCGCCCCGCCGACGCCGTGGCCGCGTTCCGCAAGGCGGCGGACCTGCGCGACAAGGTGGACCGCATCCCCGACCCGCCGATCTGGCCGCTGACGCCGCGACGGAGCCTCGCCGCCGCTCTGCTGCTGAACGGCGACGTGGCGGGCGCGCGGGCGGAGGCGGCGCGCAGCCTCACGCGCGACGTGGCCGACCCGCTGACGCTGCACGTGCTGGCCGAGGCGCAGCGCCGCGCCGGCTCGCCCGACGCGGCCAAGAGTGAGGCGGCGGCCGAGCGGGGCTGGCGCGGCGGCCGCGAGCTGTGGCGGCTGGAGCTGACCTAGGCTCTCAAGCCGCCTCGACCGGCGCGCCGAACTGCAGCTCCGCCAGGCGCGCGTAGAGGCCGCCGCGGGCGACCAGCTCGGCGTGGGTCCCCTGCTCGACGGCGCGGCCGGCCTCCATGACCACGATGCGGTCGGCGCGGAGCACGGTGGCGAGGCGGTGGGCGATCACCAGGGTGGTGCGGCCGGCCATGGCGGTGTCCAGCGCGCGCTGGACGAGGCGCTCGCTCTCGGCGTCCAGCGCGCTGGTGGCCTCGTCGAGCAGCAGCACGGGCGCGTCGCGGACCAGGGCGCGGGCGATGGCGAGGCGCTGGCGCTGGCCGCCGGAGAGCGAGCGGCCGCGCTCGCCCAGGGGTTCGTCCATGCCGCCGGGCAGGGCGCGCAGGAAGCCGGATGCCTCCGCGGCCTCGGCCGCCGCCTCGATCGCGGCGGCGTCGGCCACCTCGCGGCCGAAGCGGATGTTGTCCGCGGCCGAGCCGGAGAACAGCGACGCGTCCTGCGCCACAAGCGCCAGCCGCGCCCGCACGGCGGCGGGGTCGGCCTCGCGCAGGTCGACGCCGTCCAGGCTCACAGCGCCCGTCTGCGGGTCGTAGAAGCGCAGCAGCAGGCGCAGCACGGTGGACTTGCCCGCGCCGGAGGGACCGACCAGCGCCACCGTCTCGCCGGGCGCCACGTCGAGGGAGAAGCCGTCCAGCGCCGGCAGGTCGGGGCGGCCGGGGTAGGCGAAGCGCACGCCCTCGAAGCGGATCGCGCCGCGGGCGGGCTCGGGCAGGGCCGTCGGGTGTGCGGGAGCGGCGATGGTCGGCCGGCTGTCGAGGAGTTCGCCGATGCGCTGCATGGCGCCCGCCGCCTTCTGCACCTCGCCCCAGGTCTCGCCCAGGGCGCCCACCGAGCCGGCGGCGAGCACGGACAGGAACAGGAACTGGAGCAGGGCGCCTCCCGTCATGTGCCCGGCGCGCACCTGCTGGTCGCCGACCCACAGCACGCCCGCGACGCCGCTGAAGACCAGCGCCATCACCAGCGTGGTCATGATCCCGCGGGCGCGCAGGCGCTGCAGGCTGGCGGCGAAGGCGGTCTCCACGGCCCCGCCGAAGCGGGCGGCGGCGGCGCGCTCGCGGCCGAAGGCCTGCACGGTCTCCAGCTGGTCGAGCGTCTCGCCAGCGTAGCCCGCGGCGTCGGCGAAGCGGTCCTGCGCTTCCGTGGAGAGCCGCCGCACGCGCCGGCCCGTGATGAACAGGGGGACCAGGATCACCGGCACGAGCAGCAGGATCAGCAGCGTCAGCCGCCCGCTCACCACGAACAGCAGGCCGATCGCACCGACCAGCGTCAGAATGTTGCGCGCGGCGATGGAGACGGTGACGCCCGCCACGCTCTCCACCAGGGCGATGTCGGTGGTCATGCGCGACAGCACCTCGCCCGTGCGCGTGTGCAGGAAGAAGGCCGGGTCGAGCGTCAGCACGTGGGCGTAGAGGTCGCGGCGCAGGTCGGCGGTGACGCGCTCGCCCAGCCGCGTGACGAAGAAGAAGCGCAGGCCGGTCGCCACGGCGAGGGCGAGGGCCACGGCGATGGCGATGGCGAACGCGGTGTTCGAGAAGCCGTGGTCGATCACCACGCGCGAGGCGCCGGTCAGGCCGAGGGTGGCGCCCGTCGACAGGGTCAGGAAGACCAGCGAGGCGATCGCCGATCGCCAGTGCCGGCGCATGTACGGCGCGAGGCGGCGCAGCGGCCGCACGTCGCGCGCCTTGCCTCGGCCGGCGCCCGCGCGTCGCAGCTCGGCGGCGAGCTCGGCCCCGGGGCTCGGGCGGCCGCGGGTGGCGGCGGGGGCGGGGAGGGCTGCGTCGGTCACGGGCGCTTACATAGAGGGTGAGGCGGCTTGCCTGAACGGGTCGCCCTCGTGTAAACGCGCGCCTCTTCGCATCCCGCGCCGGCCGACGGCGGCGGGCCTGCGCCCCTGTTCCACGCGCCCCTGTCCCACCGGGTCAGGCGTCCAGCCCGGTTGCCGCCCCATGAAGCAAGACGCCCACCCCGACTATCACTTCATCACCGTGACGATGACGGACGGCACGACCTACCGCACGCGCTCCACCTACGGGAAGGAAGGCGCGACGCTGAACCTCGACATCGACCCCAAGACGCATCCGGCGTGGACGGGCGGCAACCAGCACCTGATGGACCGCGGCGGCCGCGTCGCCCGCTTCGGCGCCAAGTTCGGCGGCTTCCTGAAGAAGTAGGGCGCGCAAGGCCGCACCCCGGCTGGGGCGCGGCCGACACGGCGGCTACGCGCCTGGGCCCGGAACGAAGGTCGTGGGCGGAACGGCGGCCGCCTCGCCGGCGATCACGGCGTCCAGCCGCGCCAGCGCCCAGGCGGCGGCGTCGCGCACCACCTCCGTCTCCTCCGTCGCCGACAGCGCCCTTACAGCCGGCCGCAGGGTCGCGTCGCCCGAGTTGCCGGCGGCGTACAGGCAATTGCGAAGGAAGCGGGCGCGGCCGATGCGCTTGACGGGGCTCTTGCGGAACAGGGCGCGGAAGCCGGCGTCGTCCAGCCGCAGGAGGTCGGCCAGAGCCGGGCCCCGCAGTTCGTCGCGGGCGTGGAAGGCCGTCTCGCGCGCGGCCTGGGCGAACTTGTTCCAGGGGCAGGCGGCCAGGCAGTCGTCGCAGCCGTAGACGCGGTTGCCCATGGCCGCGCGGAACTCGTCCGGCCACGGGCCCGCGTGTTCGATGGTCAGGTAGGAGAGGCAGCGGCGGGCGTCGATCTGGAACGGCGCAGGGAAGGCGTCCGTCGGGCAGGCGCGCAGGCAGGCGTCGCAGCTGCCGCACCCCGCGCCGCCCGCGCCGGGAGGGTCGGGCTCCAGCTCCAGCGCGGTCAGGATCGAGCCCAGGAACAGCCACGACCCGTGCGTGCGGCTGACGAGGTTGGTGTGCTTGCCCTGCCAGCCCAGCCCCGCGGCCTGCGCCAGCGGCTTCTCCATCAGCGGCGCCGTGTCCACGAACACCTTCAGCTCGCCGCCGAGCTCGGCGACCATCCAGCGCGCCAGCCGCTTCAGCCGCGCCTTGACCACCTCGTGGTAGTCGTCGCCGCGCGCATAAACGCTGAGGTTGGCGCGGCTTCGGTGGGCGAGGCCGGCGCGCGGGTCGGCGTCGGGGCCGTAGTTCATGCCCAGCACCACGGCCGAGCGGGCGTCGCCCCACATGGCGCGGGGGTGCGCGCGGCGCGCGGCGGTGGTCTCCATCCAGGCCATGGTCCCGTGGCGGCCGGCGTCCACGAACTCGGCGAGGCGGGCGGCGGCGGGCCACACGGCGGGGCCGTCCACGCGCGCGAACCCCACGGCGTCGAAGCCGCAGGCGACGGCCTCGCGCCGGATACGCTCCTCGCGCGAGGCGTCCGTCATGGGCGCGAGAAGGCGGGCGGAGGCGGCGAAGTCAATGCGCGCCGGGTTTCGCGCGGTTTCCGCTAGACTGGCGATTCGTCAACGTCCTTCGCGGCCGCATGATCTTCGAACCCGCCCTGATCGCCAACGCGGGAGCCGTCAGCCTGACGCTGGCGGCCACGTGCTGGGCGCTCTCGCAGCGGCGGCGGGCGCGCGACGAGGTGCGCTCGGCTGAGGCGCGGCTCGCCGCCTCCGTCCATGGCGTGCGCGACGCCCAGGCCTCGGCGGAGGCCTTCGAGAGCGCGGTGGTGGTGCTGGAGGGCGACCGTGTGCGCCTCGCGTCCGGTCCCGACGCCCTGGTCGCCTGCGCCGCCGCCCTCCACCTCACCCCGGAGGCCGATGTGCGCACGGTGGTGGACGCGCTCGCCGCGACCGCGCCCGACCACGCGCGCAAGCTGCGGCAGCTCGTGGAGCACGGCGACCCCTGCGACTTCGAGGCGCGCGCGCCCGAGGGCTCGGGCGCCGTGCTGGTGGAGGGTCGGGTGGCGGGCGCCTTCGCCTGGCTGCGCCTGTCGGTGGGGGCGGGCGAGGTGCTGCCCACCGCCGCCCGGTTCGCCGCCTTCCTGGACGCCCAGCCCGACCCGGCCTGGCTGCTGAACGCCGATGGCCGGCTCGACTGGGCCAACCGGGCGTGGCTGCAGGGCGCGGGCGCAGCCTCGGCGAACGAGGCGACCAGCCGCGGCCTCGCCTTCGACCGCGCCATCGAGCTCCTGGGCGCGGAGGCGGCGCGCAGCGGCGTGCGGCGCGAGGCCCTGCGTTTCGCGCCGGTGGCCGGCCGCCGGCGCGCCTTCCAGGTGACCGCCCAGCCGCTGGAGGGCGGCGGGTCCGGCTCGGTGGCCCGCGACGTGTCGGAGGCGGAGGAGACGCGCGAGGCGCTGAAGCGCACCGTCACCGCGCACGACGACACCCTGAACCGCCTCGCCGATGCGGTGGCCATCTTCGCGCCCGACAAGCGGTTGGCCTTCCACAACACCGCCTTCGCCGAACTGTGGGGACTGGAGCCCGCCTGGCTGGCCGAGAGCCCCAGCCACGTGGAGGTGCTCGACCGCCTGCGCCAGCGCCGCCGCCTGCCGGAGACCGCCGACTACGCCGCCTTCAAGGCGCGTGAGCTCGGCTGGTACGAGAGCCTGGACGCCGCGCCCGACGAGCTGTGGTCGACGCCCGACGGGCGCACCCTGCGCGTGGTGCGCCAGCCGCACCCGTTCGGCGGCCTGCTGCTGCTGTTCAGCGACATCACCGGCGAGCTGCGCCTGCGCGCCCAGTACAACGGCCTGGTGCTCGTGCAGCAGGCCACGCTCGACAAGCTCAACGACGCCGTGGCCGTGTTCGGCTCCGACGGCCGCCTGCGCCTGCACAACGAAGCGTTCGAGCGCTTCTGGGGCGCGTCGCACCAGGCCATCGTCGACGCGGGCGACTTCGACGGCGTGGTGGAGCTGTGCCTGTCGGCCATCCACGACCGGGGCTTCTGGGGCGAGCTCAAGGCGCGCGTCGCCGACCCGGACCCCGCCGCCCGGGCGCCCATCACCGGCGAGATCCGCACCAGCGACCGGCGCATCGTGGCCTACCAGACGCGGCCGCTGCCCGACGGCGCCACCCTGATCGGCTTCGACGACGTCACCGCCACGCGCGAGCTGGAGCAGGCGCTGGCTGACCGCTCCAACGCCCTGGCCGAGACCGAGCGGCTGAAGCGCGACTTCGTCGGCAACGTCTCCTACGAGCTGCGCACGCCGCTCACGACCATCATCGGCTACAGCGAGCTCCTCGACCACATGGGCGACGCCATGCCCGACCGCGCCCGCACGCACGTGGGCTCGGTGCGGCTGGCGGCGGCGCAGCTCGCGCGCTCCATCGACGACGTGCTCGACATGGCGCAGATCGACGCGGGCGAGATGGCGCTGAGTCTCGGCGACGTGGACGTGGCGCGCCTGCTCCACGAGGCCGCCGGTCGTGCCGAGCGCCCTGCGGAGGAGGCGGGCGTCCGCCTGAACGTGCGCGTCGAGGGCGAGGGCGCAATCCGCGCCGACGAGCGGCGTCTCGGCCAGGTGCTCGACCACCTGCTGGCCAACGCCGTGCGCTCGACGCCCGCTGGGGGCGAGGTGACGCTGCAGGCCAAGCGCGCCCTGGGCGCGGTGCAGGTCAGCGTCACGGACACGGGCCGCGGCATCCCCTTCCACGTGCAGGCGCACATTTTCGACCGTTTCATCGGCCGCGACCGGGGCGGCCCGGGCCTGGCGCTGGCGCTGGTCAAGGCGCTGACCGAACTCCACGGCGGCTGGGTGGCGCTGGAGAGCGAGCCGGGCGCCGGGGCGACCTTCACGTGTCACCTGCCGGAGCGGGCGTACGCGGGGGCGGCGCACCCGGAGCTGGCGTTCTAAGGCGTCCGGACCGCCCGACGTCCGGAGCGGCCAGCGCCCGTCACCCGCGCCGTTTCAGCGCCACGTACAGCGCGCCCTCGCCGCCGTGCCGCGCCTCCGCGGGCGACACGCCCGCGACCGCCCCGCGCGCCGGCGCCTCCCCCAGCCACTCGGGCACGCGCGAGCGCAGCACGCCGTCGCCCGTGCGGCCCTTGCCGGTGATCACCAGCACCGCGCGCATGCCGTCCGCGTGCGCGTTCAGCACGAAGCTGTGCAGCGCGGCGCGGGCGCGGTCCTGGTCGTGGCCGTGCAGGTCGAGGCGGGCGCCGATCGGCTCGCGCGCACGGGCGATGCGACGCTTGCGGTTGGGCTCGATCGGGCCGGGGTCGGGCGGCGCGGCGCGCAGGGGCGGACGCGGCGTGGGTCGGGCGCCGACGCCGCGGGCGGCCAGCTCGGCCAGGGCGTCCGCGGTCGGCCGCAGCGGCGGGCGGGGCCGCAGGGCGGGGAAGGCCGGAAGTGTCGACGCGGGCGCGTCTGGCGCAGGCGGAGGCTCCGGCTCACCCTGCGGAAGCGCCGCGGCCGTCGGCGCGCGACGGACGGTGGAGGCCACCAGCGACCACAGCCGCGCCTCCTCCGGACGCAGCCGCCGCCGCACGACGCTCAGCGCGCGCCGGCGGGGACGGGCACGAGGCGGACCACGCGCAGCGTGTGGCGCACGCGCCCGGCCTCGCGCCCGGCGTCCGGCCCGCGGCCGACGTAGAGGTCGGCGCGCACCTCGCCGCGGATCGCCGAGCCCGTGTCGAGCGTCATCGCCGCCCGGCGGTAGCGCGCGACGGCCCCCGTCAGCACCGGCGCCTCCGCGTCGATCCACCACAGCTCGCCGTAGCCGTGCCGCCCTGGATCGACGGCCAGCGACCGGCCGGGCGGCAGGGGCACGCCCGCGGCGCCGAGCGGGTCGCGCCCGTCGTCGGCGGCGAGGCTGAAGAAGATGTAGCGGGCGTTGCGGTTCATCACCGAGTCGGCCTCGGCCCCGGCGTGGTCGCGCAGCCAGCCGCGGATGTCCTCGCCGCCCGAGCGGTTGCGGGGCAGCAGGCCCAGCTCGGCCATCGGCCGGGCGATGGCGGTGAACGGGCGGCCGTTGTCGGCGGCGTAGAGCGCCTTGGCGCGGCGGCCGTCCGGGAACACGAGCTGGCCCGAGCCCTGCACCTGCATGAAGAACAGATCCTCCGGCCGCATCCAGGCGAGGGCGTCGGGCGCGGGCTGCGCGGTGATCGTGAGCCGGTCGGCGCTGGCGAGGGGGGTGGGCGCGGCGGGCGGCGGCGGGCCGTCGAGCAGCGCCAGGGGATCGGCGACCGGCGCGTAGCCGACCGCGGGCGTGTAGGCCCCGGCGGGGCGCGGCCGGACGGGCGCGGTGAACGGCCCCTCGGGCGCGGTGCGCGCCTCGTACTCCGGCGCGAAATAGGCGGTGAGCACGCCGTCGCCGGGCACGGGTGCGGGGCGGAAGCGCGCCTCCAGGAACCGCCGCGCCGCGTCCTCGCCGAGGGGACCCGAGGCGCGCGCCTCGCGGCAGACCGCCTGCATGGCCGGATCGCGCGCCGCGCCGCAGCCGGCTTGGAGCGCGGCGAAGACGGCGGCGTGGTCGTCGGCCGCCCAGCCCGGCAGGTCGCGCACGGTGGCCGACGGCGGGGGCTCGGGCGGGCTCGTCTCGACGGGCGGCAGCGGCTGCGCGCTCACCGGTGCGCCGGGCGTCACGCCGTGCGGCGGCGCGTAGGCGCGGGAGACGGGCGGCGCGACATAGGCGGGGCGGCGGGACGCGGATGGAGCCGGCCGGCGGTGGGCCGTCGTCGCGGCGCGCGGCGGCGGCGGCCGTGAACTCGCGCAGCCCGCGAGACCCAGGGCGGCGATGGCGAAGAAGAGCGCGAGCGCCGCCGGCGGGCGACGCACCCGTCAGGCCTCCGCCGCGTCCACCCGGGCGAGGGTCCAGCCCGAGCCCTTGGCGTCCACGGGGCGCTCGAAGGTCCAGAGCTCGGCGGTTCGGCGCTCGTCCACCGCGTCGTCGGAGCCGGTCGCCTTCACGTGGCGGCGCAGCTCGGACAGGAAGCGCACCTTCAGGCGCGCCAGCTTGCCGGAGACGTCGGCCTCCTCCAGGTCGGCGCGGGGCGGGTGCAGGAATTCGACGCTCTCCTCGCGACCCTCGGCCTCGCGGGCGGCCACGGCCGGCTCGAAGGCCTCGTACACGTCGGAGCTGGTCAGGGAGCGCAGGGTCTCGCGGTCGCCGCGGGCGAAGGCGCGCACGATCTGCTCGTAGGCGCCGCGCGCGCCCTCCATGAACTTGGCGAGCTCGAAGGCCGGGTCGCCCGCGCGGATGGCGGCGAGGCCGGGGTGCTGCATCTCGGCGGTGGCCTCCGCGGACGGGCGCGGCGGCTGCGCCTCCACCCGGCGCAGGCGCAGGCCGGTGGAGGGCGCGCCCTCCTGCGGCTGCCGGCCCACGCGCCGGCCCAGCACCGAGTACAGCATGTACAGGACCAGGGCGGCCAGGGCGGCGAAGATGATCAGCTCGAGCATGCGCGGGGGAGGCTGGACCAGGACCTGTTGACGAACGCCCAATATAGGCGACCGACCGCCCTGCGTCAGTCCCCGCGTTTCGATCACCGGTGCGGCGCTGGCGGGCGGTGTGGCCGCGTGCTAACCGCGCCCGCCCTCCGCGCGCCGAGACCGCACCGCCGACCATGACCGAGCTCCCCCCGCCCGACGCCCCGCCCGCCGGCGACGCGAACGCCCCCGCCTTCCGCGTGCTGGCCCAGTTCACCCGCGACCTGTCGTTCGAGAACCCGCACGCGCCGGAGAGCCTGCGCTCGCCGGGCCAGCCGCAGATCGACCTGGGCGTCGAGATGGGCGCCCGCGCACGGCAGGACGGCCTGTACGAGGTGGACCTGAAGCTGAACGCCACGGCCAACCGCGACGGCAAGGTCGCCTTCAATGTGGAGCTGGTCTACGGCGGCCTGTTCGAGATCACGGGCGTGCCAGAGGAGCACCTGGAGCCGGTGCTCCTGATCGAGTGCCCGCGGATGCTGTTCCCCTTCGCGCGGCGCATCATCTCGGACGCGACGGCCGAGGGCGGCTTCCCGCCGTTCCTGCTGGAGCCGATCGACTTCAGCGTCGTCTACGCCGCCCAGCGCGCCGAGCGCGAGCGGCTGGCGAGCGGCGAGACGCAGGGCAACGCCTGACGGCTAAGGCGACACGCCGCCCAGGTTGAGCAGCGCCGGGTCGCCGCCCTGCGCGGCGATGTTGACGCTGACGGCGCGCTCTACGGCGTAGCGCAGGAGCGCGTAGGGGCCGCCCGCCTTGGGGCCGGTGCCCGACAGGCCCTCGCCACCGAAGGGCTGTACGCCCACCACCGCGCCCACCACCGTGCGGTTCACATAGGCGTTGCCAGCCGGCACGCGCGCGCGCACCTCGTCGGCGAAGCCGTCGATGCGGGTGTGGACGCCCAGCGTCAGGCCGTAGCCCTTGGAGGCCAGCGCGTCGCACACGGCGTCCAGGTCCTCCGGGTCGTAGCGGCACACGTGGAGCACGGGGCCGAACACCTCGCGCTCCAGCCAGCCGGGCGAGGGGATCTCGGCCAGGGTGGGGGCGAACATCTCACCCGCGCCCGCGCCGGTGATGGTCGACCGATGCAGCACCTTGGCCTCGCGGTGCAGTCGGTCGAGGTGCGTCTCCAGCGCCTCGCGCGCCTCGCCGTCGATCACGGGACCGACGTCGGTGGAGAAGGCGGCGGGGTCGGAGACCACCAGGGCGTCCATGGCGCCCCTGACGCCCTCGATGGTCGCGTCCGCCGTGTCGCGCGGCAGGTACAGCAGCCGCAAGGCCGAGCAGCGCTGGCCGGCGGAGCCGAAGGCGGAGACCACCACGTCGTCGATCACCTGCTCGCGCAGGGCGGTGGTGTCGACGAACATGCCGTTCAGGCCGCCGGTCTCGGCGATGAAGGGCACGATGGGGCCGCGTCGGGCGGCGAGGGTCTTGTTGATGGCCCAGGCGGTCTCGGTGCCACCGGTGAAGGCGACGCCGTCCAGGCCGGGGTGCGCGGTCAGGGCCGCGCCGACCGTCTCGCCGCGGCCGGGGAGCAGGTGCAGGAGGTCGGGGTCGAGGCCTGCGCGGTGGTAGAGCCGCACGGCCTCCGCCGCGATCAGGGGTGTCTGCTCGGCGGGTTTGGCGAGCACGGCGTTCCCCGCGGCCAGCGCGGCGGCGACCTGGCCGGTGAAGATGGCCAGGGGAAAGTTCCAGGGGCTGATGCAGACGAACACGCCGCGGCCGTGCAACTCCAGCGTGTTGTGCTCGCCCACCGGGCCGGTGAGCGTCGTGGGGCCTGAGAACAGGCGCTCGGCGTCGCGGGCGTAGTAGCGGAGGAAGTCCACCGCCTCGCGCACCTCGCCTATGGCGTCGCTCCAGCTCTTGCCCGCCTCGCGCACCGCCAGCGCGCAGAAGCGGTCGCGCTCGTGCTCTAGGGCGTCGGCCATGGCGCGGAGCGTCCCGGCGCGGTGGGCGCCGCCGAGGGCGTCCCAGCGCGGCTGGGCGCGGCGGGCGCGGCGGAAGGCGTCGTCCACGTCGGCGGTGGAGCCCTCGTGCACCCGGCCGACAGTGAGGGAGCGGTCGGCGGGATCGGTGACGGGCTCGGACGCGCCGGCGGTGCGCGCTTCGCCGCCGACCAGGGGTGCTGCGACCAGCCGCTCGCCGTCCAGCGACTTGAGCGCGGCGGAGAGGGCGGCGCGCTCCGTGGCGACGGACAGGTCGCGGCCGCTGCTGTTGCGGCGGCCCCCCTGCGACTCGGGGCCGTAGAGGTCGAGCGGTGCGGGGATGCGCGGGTGGCGGTCGGGGGCGGCGGCCAGCGCGGCCACGGGGTCGCCCACCACCGTCTCGGGCGGCACCCGGTCGTCGAGCAGCGCGTGGACGAAGCTGGTGTTGGCGCCGTTCTCCAGCAGGCGCCGCACGAGGTAGGGCAGCAGGTCCTCGTGCCCGCCCACGGGCGCATAGGCGCGCAGCGACAGGGGGCCGTACTCGGCCTCGGCCCCGGCGTAGAGCGCCTCGCCCATGCCGTGCAGGCGCTGGAACTCGAGCGGCGCGCCGTGGGCGTCGGCCAGCCGCTTCACGGCTGCGAGCGTGTGGGCGTTGTGGGTGGCGAACTGCGGGTAGAGGTGCGGCGCGGCGGCCAGCATAGCCTCGGCGCAGACGAGGTAGCTTACATCCGTCCCAGCCTTGGTGGTCCAGACGGGATAGTCGTTGCGGCCGGCGACCTGCGCCTTCTTGATCTCGGTGTCCCAGTAGGCGCCCTTGACCAGGCGCACCATCAGCCGCCGACCGCTGGTGCGCGCGAGTTCTGCGACGCGGCGCACCGTTTCGGGCGCGCGCTTCTGGTAGGCCTGCACCGCCAAGCCCAGGCCGCGCCAGTCGCCGAGCTCGGGCTCGCGCGCCAGCCGGTCGAGGAGCTTGAGTGACAGGGCGAGGCGGTCGGCCTCCTCCGCGTCGAGGCACAGGTTCAGGTCGTGGCCCGCCGCCTGCACCGCCAGGCGCTTGAGGCGCGGGTAGAGCTCGGACCAGACGCGCGCCTCCTGCAGGGCGTCGTAGCGCGGCGACAGGGCGGACAGCTTGACGCTGATCCCGTGCCCGCGCTCCGGCCCGGCGCCCTTCGAGGCCCGACCCACGGCGTCGATGGCGTCGGCGTAGCTGCGCTCGTAGCGCTCGGCGTCGGCGGCGGTGCGCGCGCCCTCGCCCAGCATGTCGAAGGAGCACAGCCAGCCGTCCTTGTCCGCACGGCGGAGCGCGTCCTGGATCGTGCGGCCGAGCACGAACTGCTCGCCCATGATGCGGATGGCGCGGGCCACGGCGGCGCGGATCACGGGCTCGCCCAGGCGCCCGGCGAGACGTTTGATGAAGCCGGCGGGGTCAGCGCGGGCGTCGTCGTCCGGACTGACGATCTTGCCGGTGAGCATCAGGCCCCAGGTCGAGGCGTTGACGAAGGCGCTGTCGGAGCGGCCGAGGTGGCTGCCCCAGTCGGCGCTGCCGATCTTCTCGGCGATCAGGGCGTCGCGGGTGGCGCTGTCGGGCGTGCGCAGCAGCGCTTCGGCCAGGCACATGAGCGCCAGCCCCTCGCGGGTGCCCAGGCTGAACTCCTGCAGGAAGCTCTCCACCACGCCCTGGCGACGCGGCGAGGCGCGAGCCGCGCGCACTAGGGCGACCGCCTTGGCGACCACCGCCTCGCGGGCGGGCGCGTCCAACGGCTGGGCGCGGAGCAGGCGGGCGACCGCCTCGCGCTCGTCGACGGACTTGCCGTCGTCCAGCCGGTCCCAGTCCTGAGTCAGCGGGGGGAGGGTGGAGGCCAGCGGGAGGGAGCCGTCGTGCATGGGCGCGGATGTAGGCCCTCGGCGAGCGCAAGCGAAGGCGCCGCGCCCTTGCCCGCGCGCGCCGGCTTGGTAGAGCCCGGCGCATGGTCGCCGCCCCCGTCTCCGATGCCGCCCCCTCCGCCAAGACGTCGGCTGGCCGCTTTTTCGAGGATTTCCACCTCGGCGAAACGCTTCACCACGCCACTCCGCGCACGCTGACCGAGGGCGACGCGGCGCTGTACATGGCGCTGCACGCGCCGCGGCAGGCGCCCTTCTCCTCCGCCCCGTTCGCGGCGGCCTGCGGCGTGTCGCCGGCGCCGCTGAACCCCTGGCTCGTGTTCCACACCGTGTTCGGCAAGACGGTGCCGGACGTGTCGCTGAACGCGGTGGCCAACCTGGGCTACGCCGAGGGGCGCTGGCTGAAGCCCGTGAGCGCGGGCGCTACGCTCTCGGCCACGTCGGAGGTGATCGGGCTCAAGCAGACGTCTAAGGGCGACAGCGGCGTGGTTTACGTCCGCACCACGGGCGTCGACCAGCATGGCGAGCCGGTGCTGAGCTACGTGCGCTGGGTGCTGGTGCGCAAACGCGACCGCGAGGCGCCCGCGCCCGGCGAGCACGTCCCGCAGCTCGCCGCCGCTGTGGCGGCGGCCGACCTCGTGCTCCCGCCGGGGCTGGACTTTTGCGGCTACGACGTCGCCGCCGCCGGCGCCCCTCACGCGTGGGAGGACTACGCGGTCGGCGAGCGCATCGACCACGTCGCCGGCATGGCCGTCGAGGAGGCCGAGGCGCAGATGGCCACGCGCCTGTACCAGAACACCGCCAAGGTTCACTTCAACGCCTTCGAGCGCGCCCGCGACCCGAGCGGCAGGCGGCTGGTGTACGGCGGCGTGGTGATCTCCACGGCGGCGTCGCTGGCCTTCGACGGCCTGCAGAACGCGGGCTGGGTGCTGGCGCTGAACGGCGGCCGCCACGCCAATCCGTTCTTCGCAGGCGGCACCGTGTTCGCCTGGAGCCAGGTGCTCGATCGCGCGGTGCTCGACGCCGAGCGGCGCGTCGGCGCGCTTCGCCTGCGGCTGGTGGCGACCGCCGACCGGCCCTGCGCCGACTTCCCGGGCGCCGAGGGCCCGCTCCCGCCCGAGGTGCTGCTCGACCTCGACTACTGGGCCGCCGTGCCGTGTCGGGGGTGAGCTGGGCGCTGGACGAGCGCATCGCCGGGGCGTCGCTCGCGGTCGCCGACCTGGAGCTGTGCCACGTGCGCCTGCAGGACGACGCGCGCTGGCCGTGGCTGGTGCTCGTCCCGCGCGCGCCAGGGCTCTCCGAGCTGCAGGACCTCCCGCCCGCCGACCGGGCGCGGCTGGTGGAGGAGGTCGTGCGCGCGGGCGCCGCGGTGCGCGCCGTGGGCGCGGCGGCCGGGCTCGCGGTGGACAAGCTGAACGTGGGCGCTCTCGGCAACGTCGTGCCGCAGCTGCACGTGCACGTCGTGGGCCG
>CAXTBN010000016.1:26189-46447 GCA_964242895.1 uncultured Caulobacteraceae bacterium
GACGATGAGCCGCCCCGTGACCCCCGCCCTTCCCGAAGCCCCGGCGCGCCGGTTCGGCCGCGAGATCACCAGCGCCATCGCCTCGGGCGTCGCCGCCGACGAGCTGACCCTGCGGCTGACGCTGATGGACGCCTCCAAGGTGAAGCGCGACCCCGGCCTGGCGCTCAGCGACATCAGCTTCTCGCCGCAGGGCATGCGGTTCCTGGGCGTCCGCGTGCTCGAGGGTGGCGTACGCTCCAGCGAGCTCGTCACGGGCGAGGTGATCATCGAGGAGCCGGCCGCTCCGGCTCCCAAGACGCGCGCCAAGGCGGCCGCGAAGCCCAAGGCCGCGGCCAAGCCCAAGGCCGCCGCCAAGCCGAAGGCGGCCCCCAAGTCGAAGGTCGCCGCGGCCTCCGCCGAGACGGGCGCGTGACGGCGGCGCTGCGGAGTTTCGCGCGATGACCTACCGGGCCGGCGACGTGCGTCCAGGCAAGTGCTTCGCCACGGCGGGCGAAGGCCGCCCGCAAGTGCGGCGCGTGTGCTCCGTCTCGGGCGGGCTCGTGATCTACGAGGGGCGCGAGCTGAAGGCGCGCAAGGGCGTCTGGGGCGCCCGCGCGGAGATCACCATGGAGCAGTTCCTGGTGGACGCCGCCCGCGAGGTCGGCTGCGACTACATCGGATAGCCGCAGCCGCGGGCCGCCGGTCAGGCCGCTTCGGACCGCACGCCCGCTTCGCCCAGCCACTCCAGCACCTTCGACTTGGGCATTGCGCCGACCTTCATGGAGGCGACCTGCCCGTCCTTGAACAGCAGCAGGGTGGGGATGCCGCGCACGCCGTAGCGGCCGGGGCTCATCGGATTCTCGTCGATGTTGACCTTGGCGACGGTGAGCTGGTCGGCCAGCTCCTCGCTGATCTGGTCGAGGGCGGGGTTCATCTGCTTGCAGGGGCCGCACCACTCCGCCCAGAAGTCCACCAGCACGGGCTTGCCCGCCTTGAGGACGTCGGACTCGAAGCTGTCGTCGGTGACCTTGGTGGTGGCCATGGAAGGCGTCTCCTGGGCGCGGCGGACTGCGCCGGCGCCGGGGCGGAGAGGTAGGCGACGCCGCCCTCGCCTTCAACGCCCCTGGCGGATGCGCTGCAGGGCGGCGTCCATCACATTGTCTGGAACGGGCATCAGCTTGGGGCCGTCGGTCCACACCAGCGCAGCCTCGACGCGCCGGCCGGGGAACACGGCGCGCAGAACCGCCGCATAGATGGCCATCTGCGCGATGTAGGCCGGGTCCGCGCCTTCGATCCGGTCGGGCGAGGGGCGGTTGGTCTTGAAATCCACCACCCAGACGCGCTCTGGCGTGACGAGCAGGCGGTCCACCCGGCCGGAGATCGCCAGCCCCTCCGGCAGCTCGGGCGCCGAGCCCGCGACGGCCGCCTCCGCCTTGGAGCCGGGCGCCCAAACCTCGGCGAAGCGCGCGTCCTCCAGCACGCCCAGGGCGGCGCGGGCCATCTCGCGGCGCTGGTCGTCGGAGAGGTCGCGCTCGCGCGCCAGGATCCGCTCGGCGGCGGCGGGACGGTCGGCGGAGGGCAGGTCGGGCAGAAGCAGCAGGAGCCGGTGCACCAGCTCGCCGCGGCGGAAACGGCCGAGCCCGCCCGGTGCGGCGGCCAGAGGCGAGGGCGCCGGCCCTCGCCGGCCCTCCGCGTAGGTGGAGGGCGAGGCGTAGCGGCTCGACTCCGGCTCCTCCGGCGCCGGCGCGCGCAGCCAGGCGGGGGCGGTGTCGGGTGCGGCGGAGGCGGCCTCGGAGGCCAGGGCGAAGGCGGGGTCGCGTCCGAAGCGGCGGATCAGACGCGGGCCGTCCTGCACCTCGCGCACGCCGCCCGCCTCGCCCTCGGCCCGGTCGAAGGCGTCGGAGATGCGCTCGTACCAGCCGCCCCGGGTCGGTCCCTTTTCGCGCGCCGAGATGCGGCCCGCCACGATCACGCGGTCGCGCGCACGGGTCAGGGCCACGTAAAGCAGGCGGAGCTGCTCGTCGGCCTCGCGCCGCTTGCAGGCCTCGCGGGCGTCGGCCGAGGCGGGCGTGTCCTCCTTCGCGCGCGGGGCGAACAGGAAGCCGCCGTCCGGGAGCCACGCGCCGTCGGCGTCGAAGCTCCCCGTCTGCAGGAGCGCGTCGCGCGAGCGGGCGAGGGCGCCACAGGTGTCGGGCAGGATCACCACGGGGGCCTCCAGGCCCTTGGCGCCGTGGACGGTCATGACGCGCACGGCGCCCGGCCCGTCGGCGTCGGCGCCCTCCAGCTCGCGCTTGACCTCCACGTCGGCGCGGCCCAGCTCGCCGGCGAAGCGCTCCAGGTCGGTGACGCCGCGCGCCTCCGCGCCCAGGGCGTATGCGAGCAACTCGTCCAAGGCCTCGCCGGCCTCGACGCCCAGCCGCGTCACGACGCGCTGGCGCACGGTGCGACCCTCGGCGTCCAGCCAGCCCAGAGCGCGGCTCAGGAAATCGAACGGCCCCCGCCCGCGCGCCGCCTCGCGCATGGCGCCCAGGAAACGCCGCGCCTCGCTCCAAGCCGGCCGCTCGTCGCCCCGCCGGCTGAGGGCGGCGTAGAGCGGCTCCTCCCGGCCGTAGGCGAGGTCGTACAGTCCCTCCTCGTCCACCCCGCAAAGGGGCGAGCGCAGCAGGGTCGCGACGGTCAGGTCGTCGCGCGTGAACAGGACGAAGCGCACCAGCGCCAGGACGTCGTCGAAGGCGACGTGGTCGGACAGCTTCAGCCGGTCGGCTCCGGCGACGGGGAGGCCCGCGCGCTTCAGCTCGCGCAGGATCTCCTCGAACAGGGGCCCGCGCCGGCGCACCAGGATCAGCACGTCGCCGGGGCGCACGGGGCGCAGGCGGCCGGCGGCCTTGTCGAACACCGCCTCGCCACGCGCGCCCATGTCGGCCACCTTGTCCGCGATCGCGCGGGCGAGCTGCTTGACGGCGCTGTCGTTGGCGCGGGCGTCGACGGGCGCGTCCCAGGCTTCGGGCTCCTCGCGAGGCTCGTCCTTGAACAGGGGCCAGAGGTCGACCTGCCCCGGCGTGTCGTCGCGGCGCGCGAGGATGTGCTGCAGCACGTCGGAGGAGACGGGCTGCACGCCGGTGCGGAAGGCGGGGTCGTCGCCGAGCTGGTCGACGAAGCCGAGAACCTCCGCGGTCGAACGCCAGCTCTCCAGCAGCGCGGGCGCGGCGAACGGGCGCCCGGCGGCGGCCGCCATCGCGCCGTAGCGCCGGCCCTCCTCGCCCAGGAGCGCGGGCGCGGCGCCCTGGAAGCCGTAGATCGACTGCTTCTCGTCGCCCACGGCGAACACGGTGCGCTCCAGCCGCCGCTCCCCGCGCACGCCGGCTCCGGCGAAGAAGTCGGTGGTGAGGGCGCGCACGATGTCCCACTGCTCGGGCGAGGTGTCCTGCGCCTCGTCGACCAGCACATGGTCCACGCCGCCGTCGAGCTTGTAGAGCACCCAGGCGGCGTCGGCCGTCTCGGTCAGCAGGCGCTTCGTGCGCCCGACGAGGTCGGCGAAGTCCAGCGCGCCGCGGTCGCCTTTGGCCCCGGCGTAGAGGTCGACGTAGGCGGCGGCGAGCGTGAGCGCATGCACCGTGTCCACCGCCTGACGCGCCGCCTTGGCCCGGGCGCAGGCGTCGTGCAGCCGCTCCTGCTCCTCGACCAGCCAGTCGCGCTGGCGCGGGTCGAGCGCCTTGGTGCCCATCTTCTTCAGGCGCTCGCCCTGCGTCGTCGAGAAGGCCGCGAGGCAGTCGGCGAAGCCGCCGGGCTTCGTGGCGGCGCAGTCCGCGAGGGCCAGGAGCTTGCGGGCGATCGCCTCGTCGCTGGCCATGCCGGTGGCGAGCAGCGCCTCCCCCGCCCCCTTCCAGTGCGCCCAGTCGCAGGCGGCGACGGCCTCGGCCTCCAGCGCCTCGGGGTCGGCCGGCTCGCCGGAGGGGAAGCCGCAGCGGCGCCAGACGTCGCCGGCGGGATCGCCTCGCTCCAGGTAGGCGGCCAGCTCCTCGCGCTCGCACTCGAAGGCCAGCAGCAGGCCGTCGAAGGCGCCCGGGTCCAGCTCCACGGCGAAGTGGGCGTAGGCCGCGCCCACCGCCGGCTGCGCCAGCGCCAGCTCGGCCAGGAGCTCGCGCGCGTGCGCCTGCACCTCGCCCTGCGCCGCGCCCTCCAGCACGGTGAAGCCGGGGGAGACGCCGGCCTCGAGCGGGAAGCGGCGCAGCAGCTTCTCGCAGAAGGCGTGAATGGTCTGGATCTTCAGCCCGCCGGGCGTCTCCAGGGCGCGGGCGAACAGGGTGCGCGCGCGGGCCAGGTCGCGCCGGCCCTCGCCGATCTTGGCCAGCGCCTTGGCCAGGGCGTCGTCGTCCAGGGTGGACCAGCCGCCGAGGGTGTCGAACAGGCGGCGCTGCATCTCCGCGGCGGCGGCCTTGGTGTAGGTGAGGCACAGGATCGCCTCGGGCTCGGCCCCGCGCAGCAGCAGGCGCGCCACGCGGTTCACCAGGGTGGTGGTCTTGCCCGAGCCGGCGTTGGCCGCGACGAAGGCCGACACGCCCGGGTCGGAGGCGAGGAGCTGCGGGTTCACTCCGCCTCCCCCTCGCCCTGCACGTGCCACTCCCACAGGCGGGCGAGGTGGTCGTAGTCGCCGCCGCGGGCGGAGATGAACTGCGGAGCGGTCCAGGCGCGGTAGGAGGTGCTCGCGGCGTCATAGCGGGCGACGTGGCCCTGCAGGCCCGCCAGCGCCGCCGCAGCCATCTCGGCGCTCTCGCCGCCGGCCGCGGCGCGCACGTGCTCCTCGCCGGGGACGCGGCGGCCCGTGACGCGCAGGTAGGCGAGGTCGCCGGGCGCCGCGGGGCCGAGCTCGGCGAAGCCGCCCGCGTGCAGGATGGCGGCGGTGAGCGTCAGCTGCGGCGCGAAGCCGGTGCGCACCTGCCTGGGCGTGGGGGCCTGGCCGGTCTTGAAGTCCAGCACGTCGACGCCGCCCGGCCGCGCCTCCAGTCGGTCCGCCTTGGCGGTGAGGGTGAAGACGCCCGCGTCCGCAGCGAACTCCAGCACGCCCCTCGCCTCCGACACCACGGCCGTCGCCGCGCCGCGCCCGGCGGTCCAGTCGGCCACCCAGGCGGACAGGCGACGCGCCAGGGGCGCCTCGCGCGCCATACGGGCGCGGCGCACGCCGGCCTTGGCGAGCTCGTCGAGGAGCAGCTGCTCGAACGCCTCCGCGCGCGGGTCGCCCTCCAGGGCGAAGCGCTCGAACGCCTTGTGCACGGCCGTGCCGCGCCCGCGCGCCTCGACGGGAGCGTCGGGCGGGTCGAGCGGCTTCAGCTTGAGCACGAAGCGGGCGTAGGTGGCGTAGGGATTGCGCACCCACTCCTCCACCCGCGTGACGCCCATCTCGCGGGGGCGGACCTCGACGGGGGGCGTCGGCTCCGGCCGGGGCGCCAGCTTCAGCTCCGGCGGCGGATCGGCGAGGGGCGCGTCCAGGGCGGCGGCCCAGGAAGCGACCTCCGGGCGTGTCGGCAGCGGCGGCAGCTTGGCCTCGCGCGCCTCGGCGGACTGCGCGCCTCGCGCCAGCGTCTCCAGCCGCCACAGCCAGCGCGACTTCACCGCCGGCTGGCCGCCGCGCCGCTCGGCGTGGATCAGGGTCACCACCGGCGCACAGGCGGCCTGGGCGAAGTCGTGGGCCGCCAAGCCCGTGCGTCGCTCGGGCGGGGGCAGGCCGAGGGCTGAGCGCATGGGGCGGCTGAGGAACGGGTCGATGGCCGCGCCGCGCGGCCACACGCCCTCCTCCAGCCCGGCCAACACCAGCCGGTCGGCGCGTACGAGGCGGGCCTCGATGGCGCCCAGGATCTGCACGCGCGGGTGCACTTCACCGCCGGTGCGCACGACCTGCTGAACGGCCAGCGTCTCGACCAGCTGGGCGAAGCCGTGGGGCGTGGCGGGCGGCAGGCCGGCGCCGTCGTCCACCAGCGCCGCCACCAGCGACGCCGCCGCCTCGCCGCCGGGGCCGGCCCACAGCTCGCCCAGCCGGCCGCCGTCGTCGGAGGCGAGGCGCTCCAGCCCCTCGGCCAGCGCGCGCACGGCGACCTCCGCCGCGGCCGGGCCGGCGGCGAAAGGCGCGGCCGCGTGGTCGATGGCGCCGCGCAGGCCGGCGACGAGCGCCAGGGCGTCGGCCTCGCCCTCCAGCCTGGTCTCCAGCTCGGTCCAGCCGGCCGGGCGGGGGCCGCGCAGGCCCTTCAGCTCCAGGCGCAGGCGGGCGCGGTCGAGGTGGCTCGCGCGCATGCCGCCGAGGGTCAGCGGGTGCTTGGCGAGGGCGAGGAGGCCGGCGGGGTCGAGCGGATCGGCGGCGGCGCGCGCCAGGAGGCCGAGCAGCACGCCGGCCGGAAAGCCCGCGAGCGGCGAGCCGGCGGAGTTGTCCACGCGCACGCCCCACCGCTCCAGCCGGGCGGAGACGCGGCGGGCGAGGGCGGCGTCGGGGGTGACCAGGGCGGCGGTCGCGCCCGGCGTCTCCAGAGTCTCGCGCAGGAGGACGGCGGCCTGGGCGGCGGCGTCCTCCTCGTCGCGGGCGGCGAGCACGGACAGGCCCTCCAGCCCGGCGCGGAGGGGATCGACGCCCGCCGCCTCTCCGTCGCGCTGAAACTGGGCGAGGACGGACAGCCAGTCCTCTGTCGCCACGGCGGGCCGCAGCGCCTCGTTGAGCACCCGCGCGCGAGCCAGCGCACCCACAGACGCCGCCTCCGGCTCGGATCCCGGCCAGCGGCGCACGGCCCCCCGCGCCACCCCGGCGCGCGACAGCAGGCGCGCCATGGCGCCCTGCGGGTGCGCCTCGCCGTCGGCGGTGGGGAGCAGGCGCCACACCGCCTCGTCCAGCTCAAGGTCGAGGCCGGGCAGCACCACCGCTCCGCGCGGACAGGCGGCGACCACGGCCAGGAGATCGGCGGTGGCCGGCGCGGTGCCCGTGGAGCCCGCGGCGACCAGCGGGTGCTCAGGCGGGTTGGCGCGCCACTGGTCGGCGAGGAGGCGCAGCAGCTCCGTGCGGCGCGTGGTGACGTCCACCAGGCCGAGCGCCTCCAACCGCCGGGGCCAGGCCTCGACGGCGAGGCCGAGGAAGTCGCGCGAGAGCGCCCAGTGGCGCGCCAGCTCGGCGGGGGCGAGGTCGGGCAGGCGGCCCGCGACGTCCACCTCCTCGATGGCGGCCGAGTCGAGGAAGGCGGCGAGGGCGTCGGCGAGGTCGAGGGCGCCTGCGGCGTCCGGGCGGCGGCCCAGCGCCTCGCCGTGCTCGGCGACGAGGCGCGCCAGTTCGAATCGGCGGCGCAGCGGCGTGACGGCGGGCGGCAGGTCGGCGGCGATCTCCCCGGGCTCGAAGGGCGGCTCGCCCTCGTCCAGGTCGCCGAGCGCGCGGATCTGCGGAAGCAGGAGCGCGCGCCCACTCGCGGCGGCGACGAACGCCTGCGCGAGGGCGCGGGCGCCGCGCCGCGTGGGCGTGAGGACGACGGCCTCCGACAGGGCGTCGGGACCGTGGGGCTCCAGCTCGGCGAGAAGGCCTGCGGCGAGGTCGTGCAGGAAGGGGCGGTGCGGGGCGACGGTGAACCAGCGTGGCGCGGGGTGCGCGAACAGTCCGCCCTGCGCAGGTTGCGCGGACGATGCGGCGGCGAACAGGTCGAGCGTGTCGCTCACCCGCGCAGCCGCCGCTCCGCCGCGTCGCGTGCGGCCGGGTCGCCCACGTGCATCCACGCGCCGTCGAGCACCACGCCGTGGAGGCGGCCCGCCCGCGCCTGCTCGGCCCACAGGGGGAAGAGGCTGAAGGCGTCCTCCCCGTGCGCGTAGGCCGACGACGGGTCGGTGATCGAGACGCCCGCCATCGCATAGGGCGCGGACGCCGCCCCGGCGCGCATGCGGCGCAGCTCCACCCGGCCGTCGTCGTGCAGAAAGGCGTCGCCCGGGCCGTCGAAGCCGAGGCTGTCCTCCAGGGGCGCGAGCAGCAGCACCGTGTCCATTCGCGCCGGGTGCCAGGCGGCGGCGAGGGCGGGCAGGGCGGGGGCACGCTCGATCCACACGCTGTCGATATTGGCCGTCCACACCGGTCCGTCGCCCAGGAGGGAGCGGGCGCGCTTGATCCCGCCGCCGGTCTCCAGCGGTGCCTCGGCGTCGCGCTCGTCGGACACCACCACGGCGGGTGCGGCCTCGCGCGCGTTCAGGTGCGACACCAGGCGGTCGGCGTGAGCGTGCACGTTGACGACGGCGCGCGTCACGCCCGCGGCGGCCAGCCGGTCGAGCATGTGGTCGATCAGCACGCGGCCGCCGACCTCCACCAGCGCCTTGGGCCGGTCGTCGGTCAGCGGCCGCATGCGCGTGCCGAGGCCGGCCGCGAGCACCATGGCGGTGGTCGGAGCCGTCACGCCCGACGGTCCGCGGGGACGTGGCGGTCGAACCAGCGGCGCAGGGCGGCCATGCCCGGGTGGGTGAGGTCGCGCTCCAGGGCGCGCCAGGTGCGGGGCAGGAAGGCGCGGTACTTGTCGCGGCCGAACAGCACGATCTGCCGTGCGAACACCGGCCCCAGGATGCGTGCGGCGTTGAGCGCGCCCAGCGCCGCGTAGTCGGCCAGGAAGGTCTCACGGTCGAGCTCCGGGCGGGCGCGCAGGAAACGGTCGAGCATGGCCGCCTCCAGCTCGGGCGCGACGTCACGGCGGGCGTCCTGCAGCAGGTGGAGCAGGTCCCAGGCTGGGTGGCCGCGCACGGCGTCCTGGAAGTCCAGCAGACCCACGCGCGCCGGACCCTCGCGCTCGGGCAGCCAGAGCAGGTTTTCGGCGTGGTAGTCGCGGTGCGTGAAGACGGCGGCGCCCTCTTCGCCCCGCGTCAGCACGGGCGCCCACAGCGCCACCCACTCGGCCGCGGCGGCCTCGCCGATGGGCGGCAGGCCGACGAGGCGCGGCCACCACTCCAAGAACAGGTCCACGCCCGTGCGCAGCGCCAAGCCGTCGTAGGGGAGGAGCGGCCACTCGCCGCCGTCGCGGACAGGCAGGGCGGCGGGCGGCGGCTCGCGCTGCAGGGCGGCGAGGAGGTCCACCGCCGCGCCGTAGACGCCGGCCGCGTCCTCGCCCGCGGCGAGGCGGTGGACGAACAGCCGGTCGCCCAGGTCCTCCAGCGCGACGAAGCCGGCGTCGGCGTCCACCGCGACCGCCTCGGGCGCGGAAAGGCCGCGGCCGCGCAGCCAGTCGGCCACCGCGACGAAGGCGTCCACGCGCCCTCCCGCCAGCCGCGCCATGGCGTTGTAGCCCATGGCGACCCGCGCCTCGGGCGAGGCGTCGGGGCCGGCCGTGGCGCTCTCCGCGGCGGGCGGGGCGTCCATCAGGATCAGGGTGGAGCCGTCCGGCCGGTGCAGCCGCTCGTACGCGCGGGTGGAGGCGTCGCCGGCCACCGGCTCGCGCCGGGCGTCGGCCAGGCCCGCGGCGGCGAGGAAGGCGGCCTTGGCCTCCGCCCTGCCGGTCAGGTCAGGGGGCGGCTGGAGCGAGCGGGGGTCGGAGAAGGGCCTCGACACGCCCGGTCCATGCGCCGAAGCCCTCCACGCGCGCAAGGCGGCGGGCGGACGCGGGGCCGTCCCCTGCGTCCGCGTCGGTCGCAAGCGTGACGGCGAGGCGGTCGCGCGGCAGATCGCCGCCCAGGCGCTCGGGCCACTCCACCACCGCCGCGCCGTCGGCCAGGGCGTCCTCCAGGCCGAGCTCCCAGGCCTCCTCGGGGCGGCGAAGGCGGTAGAGGTCCAGGTGCGCGATCGGGAAGTCCGGCCCGTCGTAGAGCTGGATCAGCGTGAAGGTCGGGCTCGGGACCTCCTCGTCCGGCGAGGTCAGGACGCGCACCAGGCCGCGCGCCAACACCGACTTGCCGGCGCCGAGCGGGCCGGTGAGCGTGACGAGGTCGCCGGGGCGCAGGGCGCGGGCGATGCGCGCGCCGAGGGCGGCGGTGGCCTCCGGGCCGTCCAGGATCAGCTCGCCTTCCGCCACGGCGCCGTGTCCCACGCGCCGCACCGGCGCTCAAGCACGCGCGGGCGGGCCTTGCGCGCGTCGGCGGCGGGGGTATGTCCCCGCGCATGGCCAAGATCACCTACGTCGAGTTCTCGGGCGCCGAGCACGTGCTGGACGTGAAGCCCGGCCTCTCCGTCATGGAGGGCGCGGTGAAGAACAACGTGCCCGGCATCGACGCCGACTGCGGCGGCGCCTGCGCCTGCGCCACCTGCCACGTCTACGTGGACGAGGCCTGGAAGGACCGCACGGGCGAGGCCTCGGCCATGGAGGAGTCCATGCTCGACTTCGCCGAGAACGTGCAGCCCAACAGCCGCCTGTCGTGCCAGATCAAGGTCACCGACGCCCTGGACGGGCTGGTGGTGCGGATGCCGGAGAGCCAGCACTAGCGGCCGCTGTCCGGGGGCGGCGCCACGCCGCCACCGCCCTGTGCTCGTCAGGCGAAGTCGCGGGCCTCCGCGAGGTCGCGCAGGTCGTTGACGCCCATCCAGTGGCCGGTGAAGTACTTCACCCGCACCGGGTGCTTGGCGGCGAGGCGCGTGAACAGGAGGGGCAGGTCGGCTCCGTCCAGGAGCCCCTCCGCGCGCAGGAGCTCCACCTCCTCGCGCACCCAGCGCGCGCCCTCGGGAGACAGGCGGGCGAGGCCCGTCCACTCGCCGGCGACGCCGTCCACCGGGGTGCGGCCGGAGCTCATCGACACAAGGTGCGCCGGCGCGTCGTCCAGGTAATCGCCCGAGTAGCCGCGGTCGGCGGTGACGAAGTCGCGGCCGCGGCCGTCCTCGCCGCCGCCGCCGGCGGGCAGGTTCAGGGCGTCCACCGCCAGCACCACGTCGGCGCGCGAGCTCAGCAGACTGTCGAGGATGTAGGGGCGGAACAGCACGTCGCCGTAGGCCAGCACCACGTCGCCCTCCAGCGCCTCGGCGGCCACCGCCAGGGAGGCGGCCTCGCCCGTCTCGGCGAAGCGGTCGTTGTCGACGAAGCGCGCGCCCGCGGCGGCCACCGCCTCCTTGCGCCAGCCTCGCACCACGGTGACTTCGCGCACGCCGCTCTCGTTCAGCGTGGAGACGAGGCGTTGCAGCAGGGGGCGGCCGCGCACGTCGACCATGCACTTGGGCTTGTCGCGGGTGAGCTCGCCGAGTTCGCAGCCGCGGCTGGCGGCCAGGACGATGGCCGAGCGGCGCGTCTCGGCGGGCAGGTAGCGGCGCTCGGCGGCCTCCAGCTCGTCGTTGCCGACCAGGCGGAAGATCTCCTTCACGGGAGCGACGCGACCCTCCACCTCCTGCAGGCACTGGTCCTCGTGGATGCGCGCGGCCGTCTCGCGCATGGCGGTCAGCGAGGCGCGCAGCAGGTGGTTGGCCCAGATCACCGTGGAGACGCCGGCCTGGCGGAACAGCTCGGTGGGCGTGGCGTGGTACATGGTGGGCACGATCACCACCGGGACGCGCGCGCCGAAGCGCTCGCAGAACTCGAACACCTCGCGGGCGTGCGCCTTCTTGGAGTGGATCAGCACGGCGTCCGCCCCGGCGTCGGCGTAGGCGTGCGCGCGGCGCAGCGCCTCCTCCATCGGCCAGCCGGAGATCAGGGCCTCCGTGCGCGCGACGATCACGAAATCGTCGTCGGTCTGGCTGTCCTTGCCCGCCTTGAGCCGGCCGCAGAACTCGTCGACGTCGGCCAGCGGCTGCGCCTCACCGATGAAGCTGTTCGCCTTCGGGAAGAGCTTGTCCTCGATGCAGACGCCGCCCAGGCCGCGCTCGCCCAGCTTCCGCACGAAGCGGCGCATGTTGTTGAAGTTGCCGTGGCCCGTGTCGCCGTCCACCAGGATGGGCAGGGAGACGGCGTCGGCCATGTATTCGAGGACGTCGATCACCTGGGTCCACGACGCCTCGTTGGAGTCGCGCAGGCCCAGGCTGGCGGAGATGGACAGGCCCGAGGCCCAGATCCCTCGGAAGCCCGCCTCCTCCGCCACCTTGGCCGAGAGGCCGCTGTGCGCCTCCATGAGGAAGCTGAGGTCGGGTGAGGTGATCAGGCGGCGCAGCGCGGTGGTGCGGCGCTCCGGCGGACCGGTGAGTCGGCCGGCGGCCGGTTGAGTCTGGACGGACATTGCGTGAGAGGGGCCCCGTACGCGTCGCGGCGGGACCGTTGATCCCCGCGGAAACCCGGATAGATACGTCCGGTCCCCCCACGTTACGAGATCGCCGCGCATTTGTCACAGGACCGCAATGTGATCGCGGTGGTGCTGGCCGCGGGCGTCGGCCGCAGGCTCGGCGCCGCGCACGACGGTCCCAAGATGCTGCTGGCGTTCGACGGACGGACGCTGCTCGACCGTCGGCTCGCCGCGCTCGCGGCCTGCGGCGTCGAGCAGGTCTCGATCACGGTGGGCCACGAGTCCGACCGACTGCGGGCCGAGGTGGCCCGGCTCGACCCTCCGCTGGACGTCCGCTTCGTGGAGAACGCGCGCTACCGCGAGGGCAGCCTCGTCTCGCTGGCCGTGCAGCGTGAAGCGCTCAGCGCGGGGCGCCCGGTGCTGGTGATGGACGGCGACGTGCTGCACGACGCGCGCATGGTCGCCCGTCTGTGGGAGGGCGGGGCGGAGAACACCGTCCTGATGGACCCGGAGCTCGAGCCCGGCGACGAGCCGGTGAAGGTGTGCCTGCGCGGCGACCGCATCGTGGACTTCCGCAAGCGGCCCGAGGATCCGGGGGAGCGTCACGGCGAGTCGGTCGGCTTCTTCCGCCTGTCGCCGCAGATGGCGGCCGAGCTGTCGGCCCGGTGCGACGAGAAGATCGCCGCGGGCGGGGCGCACCTGGAGTATGAGGAGGCCCTGCGCGACCTCATGCTGGCCGACCCCGGCCGCTGGGGCGTGGCCGACGTGGGCGACCTGCCCTGGACCGAGATCGATTTCGAGGACGACGTGGCCAAGGCCCGCGACCACGTCCTCCCCCAGCTTGTGGATTGACGCCCATGCCCCTCGACGCCGCTGAAGCCGGGACGCGCCCGCTGCTCGACGACGCCCAGCACGCGCACTACGCCCGCCACGGCTGGTGCGCCGCGCCCGGCTTCTTTTCGGCCGCTCAGGCCGCCGATATCTCGCGCTGGACCGACGAGCTCACCGCGCGCCCCGAGGTCCCGGGCGCGCACATGGTCTACTGGGAGCGGAGCCTGAAGGATCCGGCCGCCAAGGTGCGCCAGCGGATCGAGGATTTCTGCCCCGTGGCGCCCGAGTTCGACGCCCTGGTCCACGGGCGGCTGATGGACGCCTCGGCCGAGCTGCTCGGCGGCCCGGGCGTGCTGTTCAAGGACAAGATCAACTTCAAGGAGCCGGGCGGTGCGGGCTTCGAGCCGCACCAGGACCAGCAGGCGGGCTGGACCGAGTTCGCGCCCATGTTCGTCACCGCGCTCGTCACCATCGACCCCTCCACGCTGGAGAACGGCTGCCTGGAGATGGCCGACGCGCCGCGCCTGGGCGGCCTGATCGGCGAGGAGTGGACGCCGCTGACGCCCGAGCAGATGCGCGCCTTCCGCCTGGTCCCCGTGCCGGGCGAGCCGGGCGACGTGCTGTTCTTCGACAGCTACGCCCCGCACGGCTCCGCGCCGAACCTCACCGATCGGCAGCGCCGCATCCTCTACCTGACCTACAACTTGGCCGGCGACGGCGACCACCGCCGCGCCTACTACGCCGCCAAGCGCGCCAGCTTCCCGCCCGACGTGGAGCGCGAGCCGGGGCGGGACTACCGCTTCCGCGTCTGACGCCGCGCCCGGCGACGCGCTTGTGACGGGGGCCTCGGCGGCCTAGACCTGCAGCTTGGTAGAAGCTCGCGGGGGCGCGCCATGCATCTCGAGAAGCGCGTCCTGGTCACCGGCGGCGCGGGGTTCCTGGGCTCGCACCTGTGCGAGCGCCTCGTCGGCGAGGGCTGCCACGTGCTCTGCGTGGATAATTTCTACACGGGCGCGCACCGCAACATCGCCCACCTGGTCGGCCGGCCCAACTTCGAGCTGATCCGCCACGACGTATGCTTCCCGCTCTTCGTGGAGGTGGACGAGATCTACAACCTGGCCTGTCCCGCCAGCCCGATCCACTACCAGCGCGATCCCGTGCAGACGACCAAGACCAGCGTCGTCGGGGCCATCAACATGCTGGGACTGGCCAAGCGCACCAAGGCCAAGGTGTTCCAGGCCTCCACCAGCGAGGTGTACGGCGACCCGGCGGTGCATCCGCAGCCTGAAGTCTACTGGGGCAACGTGAACCCCATCGGCCCGCGCTCCTGCTACGACGAGGGCAAGCGCTGCGCCGAGACGCTGTTCTTCGACTACCGCCGCCAGCACGGCCTGCCGATCAAGGTGGTGCGCATCTTCAACACCTACGGCCCGCGCATGCACCCCAACGACGGGCGCGTCGTCTCCACCTTCATCGTGCAGGCGCTGACGGGCGAGCCCCTGACGATCTTCGGCGACGGCTCGCAGACGCGATCGTTCTGCTACGTGGACGACCTGATCGAGGGCTTCGTGCGGCTGATGGCCGGCCCCGACGACCTCACCGGCCCCGTCAACATCGGCAACCCCGGCGAGTTCACCATGCTGGAGCTCGCGCAGCAGGTGCTTGAGGTGACGGGCTCCAAGGCGCCCATCGTCCACCGCCCCCTGCCGCAGGACGACCCGCGCCAGCGGCGGCCCGACATCACCCAGGCGCAGGAGCGGCTCGGCTGGGCGCCCACCGTGGCGCTCCGCCAGGGCCTGGAGCGCACCGCCGCCTACTTCGACGACCTCCTCGGCGAGCGGCGGGGGCGCAAGGTGGCGACGGCGCCGCTGACCGCCTGACCCCCGAGTGCTGACGCCCGGCTCTCCGCTCGCGCGCCTCCTCGACGGCCCGATGCGGCCCGGTCGCGTCCTGTGGATCGGCCTCCGACGCGCGCGTCGCGGTCCGATGGACGCTGTCGAGGAGGCCGAGCTGACGCCGGAGGATGGGGTTGTCGGCGACCGCTACGCCGGCCGCAGCGGGACGCGGCAGGTGACGCTGATCGCCGCCGAGCACCTGCGCGACATCGGCGCCTGGCTCGGGACGGAGCCGGCCGCGCCCGAGGCGCTGCGGCGCAACCTCGTCACGCAGGGCATCAACCTGCTGGCGCTCAAGGAGCGGCGCGTGCGCGTGGGCGGGGCGCTGCTGGAGGTCACCGGCGAGGCGCACCCCTGCTCGCGCATGGAGGAGACGCTCGGCCCCGGCGGCTACAACGCCGTGCGCGGCCACGGCGGGCTGACGGCGCGCGTGCTGGAGGGCGGGACGGTGCGGGTCGGCGAGGCGGTGGCGCGCGCCTAGCGTCCGACGGCCTCGCGCAGGCGCTGCTCCACATCGGCCATGCCGAACGGCTTCTGCAGCGTCGGCCGGCCGCGGAACGCCTCGGGCACGCCGCTCTCGCCGTAGCCGGTGGCGAACACGAAGGGGACCGGGCGCTCGCTCAGCGCCTGGGCCACGGGGGTGATGGTCTCGCCGGCCACGTTCACGTCCAGGATGGCCACGTCGAACACCTGCGCGGGGTCGCGGGCGATCTCCACCGCCTGCGGCACGCGCGAAGCCGTCGCGGCGACCTCGCAGCCGAGGTCGCCGAGCATGTCCTCCAGCAGCATGGCCACCAGCGTCTCGTCCTCGACGACGAGGACGCGGAGGCCGGCGAGGGGGGAGTCGGTCATCAGAATACAGGCTTCACCGGGCGGAACCCGTCCCGTCAAGCTGCGATCGCCTAAGCGCCAACCGGCGCAGCACTTCCTCGGCCGCGCGTTGCGTCTCGCGGAGCGGCGGATAGGTCCACGTCTGGAGCGCGCCGGTGAACGGACGGGCGGCCCCGTGCTCGGCCAGGGCGGCGCGGAAGCGGTCCTTTCGCGCCTGGCGGCCGTCAACCGCGGCGATGTGCACCGGCTTGCCCGTGGAGGCGGCCTCCGCGACCATGTTGATGCTGTCGGCGGTGACGACGATGTGGTCCGCGGCGTCCAGGAACGCGGGCAGGGGGTTCGGCCCCTCGCCGTCCCAGGTCCAGCCGGGGAAGGCGCCCAGCGCGTCTGAGAGGACCGCGGCCGCGCCGGGCGGCGTACGGCGCGAGAAGGTCATCAGCAGCGACCCGCCGCTCGCCCGCAGCGCCGCCGCGAGCTGGTCCGCCAGCGCCCGCGCGCGCCCGGGCGAGATGTCGAACGCGCTCGACCGTCCGCCGACCAGAACGGCCACGCGGGGGTGCGGCAGGGCGTCGAGCCGGTCGCGGAACAGGAGACGGGCGGCCGCGAGCCTCCCGGGCGTCATGCGGTGCGGCGCGCCGAGGATGGGGAAGACGCCCGGCCCCTCCAGCCGGTCATGCGTCGGCGGGATCACGAGGTCGAACAGCCGTGGCGGCCGCAGCGGGTCCTGCAGCTGCACGACGAAGGTGCGGCCGCGGGACCAGCGCCGCAGGGCGACGGCGGCCGGCACAGCCGCCCGCCCGTTGCCGATCCACAGGTCCGGCCAGGGCGGGCGGAGCGCGTCGGAGCTCCGTTCCAGCGCCGCCCGGGGCCAGGCGATCAGCCGGGTCGGCAGTCGGCGCAGCCAGGACCGCCACCGCACGCGCTTGACGACGATGTCGGCGGGCGTGAGCGCAGCGACGGCCTCGGCCAGCCCCAGCGCCTGCGCCTCGATCCCCGCGCGCCCGTCGGTGACGACCCAGACGGATAGGCGTTCGGCCGGAAGCGGGCCGGCGCTCACCGGCGTGCGGAGGTCAGACCCACTCGACCTTGAGGATCTCGTACGACTTGGTGCCGCCGGGGGTCTGCACCTCGACCACGTCGCCGGTCTCCTTGCCGATCATGGTGCGCGCGAGCGGTGAGGTGAGCGACAGGCGGCCCTGTTTCACGTCGGCCTCGTGCTCGCCCACGATCTGGTAGCGGCTCTCGTCCTCGGTGTCCTCGTCGACCACCGTCACCGTGGCGCCGAACTTCACCTGGCTGCCCGAGAGCTTGGAGACGTCGATCACCTGCGCGCGGCTGATCCGGTCCTCGATCTCGGCGATGCGGCCCTCGATCCAGCCCTGGCGCTCCTTGGCGGCGTGGTACTCGGCGTTTTCCGACAGGTCGCCGTGACTGCGCGCTTCGCTGATGGCGGCGATGACGGCGGGTCGCTCGAGCGACTTCAGGCGCTTCAGCTCGTCGTCGAGGGACTGGAAGCCCCCGCCGGTCATCGGCACTTTTTCCATGTGGGAGACGGCTCTAGCTCTGGAGATCAGGAACGGGTGAACGCTCCGCACACCGCGGAACGCGTCGGAGGCGGGCGAGTATGGGAAGCGGGCGCGCCGGGTTCAAGAACCCGCGGCGCGGCCCCGCCCGAGCAGCAGCACGGCGACCAGCACCAGAACCGCCAGGATCAGCCATCCGGCGAGCTTGATCGCCATGGAGAAGGCGCCCGCGGCGATGGCCAGGGCGAGCACCAGCGCGGCGGCGACGATGACGAGGATGCGGATCACGGCCATGGCAACGCTTGGCTGCGCCCGAAGGTTCAGGCGTAGGCGTACGGGCCGCCGCGCTCCAGCGCGCGCCGGTAGCCCGGCCGCGCGTGGACGCGCTCCAGCCAGGCCGTGCAGCGCGGGCGGCCTTCGGCGAGTCCGGCGCGCGAGGCGGCCGCCTCCAGCGGAAAGCTCATCATGACGTCGGCGGCCGAGAACCCCGGCCCGGCGAACCAGCCGGTGGCGGCGAGTTCGCCCTCCCAGAAGTCCATGTGCAGCTTGAGCTGCGGCTCCACGAAGCCCGACTTGGCCCTCCCGGCGATGCTCCTGACGAGCGGCTTGATCAGCCCGGGCGCGCGTTGCGGCATGACGTCGAAGATCAGCTTCATCAGCAGCGGCGGCATGGCCGATCCTTCGGCGTAGTGCAGCCAGTAGGTGAGCTTGCGCCGGCTCTCCGGATCGGAGGGCGCCAGCCGGCCGTCGTCGTGAGTGGCGAGCAGGTGGTCGAAGATCGCGCCCGTCTCGGCGTAGATCACGCCGTCGTCCTCCAGCAGCGGCGACTTGCCGAGCGGGTGCAGCCGCTTCAGCTCGGGCGGCGCGAGCATGGTCTGCTTGTTCCGCTCGTAGCGCTTCACCTCGTAGGGAACGCCCAGCTCCTCCAGCAGCCACAGCACGCGCTGCGAGCGCGAGTTCTCCAGGTGGTGGACGGTGATCATGGAGGGCTCCGTTGGCGGCGGTGCTATCATGCGCTATCATCGCCGCATGGGACAGCTTCTCGTGCGCAATCTCCCCGACGAGCTTGTGACCGCCCTCAAGCAACGCGCGGCGCGGCATGGACGTAGCGTAGAGGCCGAACATCGCGCGCTGTTGCAGGAGACGCTGAACCCACAGGGCATGACATGGGCCGAGCGCGCAGATCAGCTGCGGGTCACGACGCGCGGCCGGTCGACCGTTCCCTCTTGGGTTCTGATCCGCGAGGATCGGGACTCCCGCTGATCGTCGTCGACGCATCCGTCGCCATCAAGTGGATCTTCGAGGAGGAGTTCAGCGCCGAGGCGCGGGCGCTGCTCGACGAGCCTGACGTGCCGATCGCGCCAGCGCTTCTCCTCATGGAGGCAGGAAGCGCGCTCTGGCGACGACGGCGGCGCGGAGAGCTCACGAGCGATGAGGTTCAGAGACTTTTCGACGTGTTTCTCGATGCCCCCATCGGCTTTGTCGACGAGGCGGCTCTAGTCGGACCGGCTCTTGATCTCGCCCTGGCCCTCGATCACCCGATCTACGACTGTCTCTACCTTGCCCTTGCGTTGCGTGAGGATGTTCTACTGGCTACGGCCGACATGCCGTTTGCAGACGCCGCTATCCGCAACGGGTACGCGCCTCGGCTCCGCCTGTTCGGCACGCCTCAGCCGTAGCTCTGCAGCGCCCGCACCTCCAGCGAGCCGTCGGCGAGCGCGCCGATGGCCTGGGCGGCGGCGAGGGCTCCGGCGGTGGTGGTGTAGTAGGGGATCTTCATCAGCAGCGCGGTGCGGCGCAGGTCGAAGCTGTCGGCCAGGCTCTGCTTGCCCTCGGTGGTGTTGAAGACGAGCTGCACCGCGCCGTCCTTCATGGCGTCGACGATGTTGGGGCGGCCCTCCAGCACCTTCTTCACGGGCTCGCAGGCGATCCCCTGGGCGGAGAGGTGGCGGCAGGTGCCGCCGGTCGCGATCACCTTGAAGCCGCGCTCGGTGAGCAGGCGCGCGGGGGCGGTGATCCAGTCCTTGTCCGCGTCCTTCACCGAGATGAACACCGCGCCCGCCTGCGGCAGCACCACGCCGCCGCCGAGCTGCGACTTGGCGAACGCGCGCGCGAAGGCGGGTTCGGGGCCTTCGCCGGGGCGGCGCCAATCGAGGCCCATGACCTCGCCGGTGGAGCGCATCTCTGGGCCGAGCACCGTGTCGACGCCCGGGAAGCGTGCGAAGGGGAACACCGCCTCCTTCACCGCCACGTGGTCGTCGGAGGAGGGGCGCAGGTCGAAGGAGGACAGCTTCTCGCCGGCCATCACCTTGGCGGCGATGGAAGCCACCGAGACGCCGATCGCCTTGGCCGTGAACGGCACGGTGCGGCTCGCGCGGGGGTTCACCTCCAGCACGAAGATGCGCGGGGCGTCGGAGAGCGGCTCCTCGATGGCGAACTGCACGTTCATCAGGCCGCGCACGTTCAGCGCCTTGGCCATCAGCTCGGTCTGGCGCTTGAGCTCGGCGATGGTCTCGGGGCGGAGCGAGAAGGGCGGGAGCGAGCAGGCGCTGTCGCCGGAGTGCACGCCGGCCTCTTCGATGTGCTCCATGACGCCGGCGACGAACACGGTCTCGCCGTCGCAGATGGCGTCCACGTCCACCTCGGTGGCGCGGGAGAGGTACTGGTCGATCAGCACGGGGCTGTCGCCGGAGACCTGCACGGCGTGGGTGACGTAGCGGTCGAGCCCCTCGTCGTCGCGCACGATCTCCATGGCGCGGCCGCCGAGCACGTAGGAGGGGCGGATCACCACGGGGTAGCCCACCTGGTGCGCGGCCGCCTTGGCCTCCTCCGCCGAGCGGGCGATGGCGTTGACGGGCTGGCGCAGGCCGATCTCGTGCAGCAGGCCCTGGAAGCGCTCGCGGTCCTCGGCGAGGTCGATGGCGTCGGGGCTGGTGCCGAGGATGGGCACGCCCGCGTCCTCCAGCGCCTGGGCGAGCTTCAGCGGCGTCTGCCCGCCGAACTGCACGATCACGCCGAGGAGCTCGCCGCGGCTCATCTCGACGTGGATCAGCTCCAGCACGTCCTCGGCCGTCAG
>CAXTBN010000017.1:0-45673 GCA_964242895.1 uncultured Caulobacteraceae bacterium
GGGCGGCGAGGACAGCGCTCCTCGCCGATGGGCGGGCTTACGTCCCCCGCCCTCTGATCCCGCTCGACCGCTCCCGCCGCGCACATCAGGTCGCCGGCCGAGCGCCCTCCCCGTGCGACGGGACGGGAGAGATCATGCACCCGGCCGCAGGGGGCGGGGACAGACCGCGATCTATCCCCCTAGCCCGGAGGAGGGTGGACGAGGCTCAACCCTTGCGGGGCGCAGGCTTCGACTTGGAGGCGGAGGCGGCCGCCGCGGCCCTTTCCGCCCGGCGCTGGCCGGACGCGTCGGTCGGCGCGCCGGCCGTCGCACCGCCGCGCTTGCGCGCCAGCGCCTCCGCCAGCTTCTCGGCGGCGGACTTGGGGGCGTCTTGGGTGTCGTGTTCGCTCATGCGCGACATATAGGGCGAGGGCGCGGATGTTGCCCGGGCGGTGGGGGGCCACCGTGCTCGGCCGCGTCAAGGCACGCTCCGCTTCGCTGCGCTCTTCGGCCTTGACCCGCCCTGCGCGCGGCGGCTGACGCTTGGGCGTCGGGACGCGGGGCGTCCCTCCAAAGTTCAACGCCCTGCGGGGCGTCGAACACAGGGCTGATGCAAACAAGAGAGCAGTTGGATCGAAGGACGCGACCTCCGCCCCGCGCACGGGCACGCCTCAGCCCTGTGTTCGATCCGCCGGAGGCTGATCGAAACTGTTGGGACGCCCCGCGTCCCGACGCCTCCGCGTCAGCCGCGCGAGCGAGGGCGGGTCAAGGCCGGAGCGAAGCGGAGCATGCCACAGGCAGGTCACCCTTGACGCGCCCCGAGCGGGGTAGTGCCTACTGCTTCGACATTCCACTTCTCTGAACCATTGCCCGATTGATCAAGGCCAGGGTTTCAGCATCTGCGTTTGTAAATCGTACCCTTTGCATAAAGTCCATAGGTCCGAGTTCTACAAACAGACGGCCGAAAACTTCGTCCGCAAAAGAGGATGAGATCACGTTCACGTTTGTGAAGTCGATCTCAAGCGAGAGAACGGCATCATTCAACAGCAAATTGCGAAAGAAGATGAGGGCTCTGGCTCCAGACTGCCTTGAACCAAGTGAAGGAAATTTCTCTTTAAGCTTCACCGTTATTCTACCTCCCTGCTGCTCAGAGATTCTCTCCAAGTAGTCGAATGCGGGATCGTGACTCTGGCCTGAGAAGACGAGCGCGCGGGGAAGTACGTCAGATACATCTGTCCGCATGTTCCAGAGCACCGCAGTACCGGTATATGGGACCTTTGATTCGGCGATCTTCACGTCCCCACTAGGATGAAGAATCAGCTGAGCTCGTTGGGATAGGACCGAGAACATGCCCTTTGCTACTTGAGCTATTCGAAACGATCCGTATAGGCCGTTGCCTTGGTTCGTGGCGGTATTTCTGGTGACTCCCTCCTGAATGCACTTCTCCAGAGCAAGTCGGTGGTCCGGTTCACTCAATGATCTTGGGATTCCAATACCCGAGTCAGCCACAATAAATTCAACATGCTTGTTCTTCCTAAACCAAGTGGCCTGAACGTACCCAGATATATCTTTACCTGCGTGATTAAGAACATTATCGGTAATCTCGTTCAACGACCACTCGATAGCACGGAAAGTGTCGCGCGTGACCTCAGTAGAGTTCAGGATGATTTTTAGAATGTTGTCGACGGCGGCAAACTGCTCATCGGCGGTAGAGTAGCGTATGACGCTACAATGAGTGCGTGAGATGTCTTGGGTAAACGGATGCCGAAATGGGTCTATGAAGTGAGCCCAATTAGATCGTTCGAAGACGGCCGCTATCTTTGGGTCTCGGGGCAACGTGAGAGTGAAATTCGTATTCCGTTCAATGCGGTGTCGGTCCAGAATCGGCAGCAGTGGGAGCATTGCCGACTCAAGCACCTTGATGCAGCGACTGAAGTCCAGGTTGACTTCCCTTAGACGTTCCTTCGCTGCTAGATAGTGTATGCTTGAGAGAACAGGCAGCAGAGACGCGCTAACAAACGTGGTGGGGATTGTCACACCAGTAGGAATACGGCCGGTAGATTGCGCATGGCGACGCTGTTCAGACTTAGAGCGGAATGTTGTCATGCTTCTTCCACGGGTTCCGCAGCTCCTTCGTCCGCAGCGACCGTAGCGCCCTCACCACGCGCCGCCGAGTCCCGTGCGGCATGATCACGTCGTCGATGTAGCCTAGGGACGCCGCCACGAACGGGTTGGCGAACCTCGCCTTGTACTCCGCCTCCCTCTCCGCCAGCTTCTCCGGGTCCTTGGCGTCGGCGCGGAAGATGATCTCCACGGCGCCCTTGGCGCCCATCACCGCGATCTCGGCGGTGGGCCAGGCGTAGTTCACGTCGCCGCGCAGGTGCTTGCTGCTCATCACGTCGTAGGCGCCGCCGTAGGCCTTGCGGGTGATCAGGGTCACCTTGGGCACGGTGGCCTCGGCGTAGGCGAACAGGAGCTTGGCGCCGTGGCGGATCAGGCCGCCGTACTCCTGCTTGGTGCCCGGCATGAAGCCCGGCACGTCCACCAACGTCACCAGCGGGATGTTGAAGGCGTCGCAGAAGCGCACGAAGCGCGCCGCCTTGCAGGAGCTGTCGATGTCCAAGACGCCCGCCAGCACGGCCGGCTGGTTCGCCACGATCCCCACCGTCTCGCCGTCCATGCGGGCGAAGCCGCAGATGATGTTGCGCGCCCACTCGGAGCTGATCTCGAAGAAGTCGGCCTCGTCCACGACCTTCAGGATCAGCTCGTGCATGTCGTACGGCTTGTTGGGGTTGGCCGGGATCAGCGTGTCGAGGCTCGGCTCCTCGCGGTCGGGCTCGTCGTAGCTCTCCCGGATCGGGCTCTTCTCGCGGTTGCTGCCGGGCAGGTAGCCGACCAGGCGGCGCACCTGGGCCAGCGCCTCCAGGTCGTTGTCGAAGGCGCCGTCGGCCACGCCGCTCTTGGCCGCGTGCACGCGGGCGCCGCCCAGGTCCTCGGCGGTGACGGTCTCGTTGGTGACGGTCTTCACCACGTCGGGGCCGGTGACGAACATGTAGCTCGTGTCGCGCACCATGAAGATGAAGTCGGTCATGGCGGGCGAGTAGACGTCGCCGCCCGCGCACGGCCCCATGATCACGCTGATCTGCGGGATGACGCCCGAGGCCATGACGTTCTCGAGGAAGATGTCGGCGTAGCCGGCCAGGCTCTCCACGCCCTCCTGGATGCGGGCGCCGCCGGCGTCGAACAGGCCGATGATCGGCGCGCCGACCTTCATCGCCTGGCGCTGCACCTTGAGGATCTTCTGCGCGTGGGCGCCGGAGAGGCTGCCGCCGAACACGGTGAAGTCCTTGGAGAAGACGTAGACCGTCTTGCCGCCGATCGTGCCCCAGCCGGTGACCACGCCGTCGCCGGGCACCTTCTGCTCGGCCATGCCGAACTCGGTGGCGCGGTGCTCGACGAACATGTCGAACTCCTCGAACGAGCCCTCGTCCAGCAGCAGGCTGATGCGCTCGCGGGCGGTGAGCTTGCCCTTGGCGTGCTGCGCGGCGACGCGGCGCTCGCCCCCGCCCTGGCGCGCGGCCTCGCGACGGGTTTCGAGCTGGTCGAGGATGGACGGCACGCGGGCGCTCCGGCGGTCGGCGGGAGCGCCTTGCTAGCTCAGGCGAGGGCGGCGAACCACCGGGCGATGAAGCGGGCCTCCTGCAGGCGGGCGGCGGTGCGGGCGGCGGCTTCGGCGTCCTCGCCCCACTCGCTCTCCTGGTGCGCCTCCTCCAGCCGGGCGAGGTCGTGCGCCTCGTCGCCCGTCAGCCGGCCGCGGCGGACGGCGAAGGCGAGCACGGCGGAGCCGAACAGCGCCGATGCGAACGCGAGGCCGGCGAGGCCGAAGTCGCTTTCCCCCGCCGCCAGCTCGCGCGCGCGGGCGATGGACGCGGGCGGTTGCGGCCGATGCATGATCCCCTCCACCGGCTGGAGCGCGACGCCGAGCTCGGCGGCGGCCCAGGCGAGGAGCGGGGCCCACTCGCGCTCTTGGCGGGCGTGGAGCTTGGGCTGGTCGTCGGCGAAGTAGGCGATCCCGTCGCTGGTGGCGTAGCGGCTGACCTCGACGGCGAGGGCGTCGCGGGTGGCGGCGGCGCGGTCGAGGGTGGTGAAGGCGAGGCGCGTGGCGGGCATGGTGGCGAAGTCGATCTCGCGCGCCTGCGCCTCCCACTCCGCCGCGCACAGTTCGGCGAGCGCGCGCGTGGGAAGGACGAGGGGCGCGCCCTCGGGCGTCTTGGCGCTGCGGCCGTCGAGGTGCACGGCGTGGCCGCCTGCTTCGGGCGCGACGGCGACGGTGGTGTAGACGCGGCGGGGGCGCGGGACGACGCGGTCGGCGTGGGCGAGGCTCATGGCGCGCTAGGTAGGCGCCGTCGCAGGCTCCCGCGAGGCGGCGAAGCGCTCCAATTCCTCCGCAAGCTGGGCGAAGGTGGTGGAGACGTGGTCCGCGCCGCCCTCGCGCAGCTCGTCGGCGGTGTGGAAGCCCCAGGTGACGCCGAGCGCGCGGACGCCGGCGGCGCGGCCCATGCGCATGTCGTGGCTGGTGTCGCCGATCATCACCGCGCGCGACGGCGGCGTTCCTGTCGCGTCGAGGGCGGCGAGCACCATGGCCGGGTCGGGCTTGCCCGGGCCGTCGTCGGAGCAGTGCAGCGAGACGAAACGCTCGCCCCAGCCGTTGGCGGCCACCACCCGGTCGAGGCCCCGCCGCGACTTGCCGGTGGCCACGGCCTGCAGCCAGCCGGCGTCGGTCAGGTGTTCCAGCAACGGAATCGCGCCAGGGTAGAGAGGCTCTCTGAAAGCCGGGTCGGCGTGGAGCTCCTGGAAGGCGGCCTTGTAGCCGGCGGTGATCTCGCGCTGAACGGCGGGATCGAGGCCGGGAGTCATGGCCTCCACCGCCGTCTGCAGCGTCAGGCCGACGATGCGGCGCGTGTCGTCGTAGGTCGGGCGCGGCAGACCCTGGCGCGTGAAGCCCTCGGCCATGCAGGCGGCGATGGTCTCGCGGCTGTCCACGAGGGTGCCGTCCACGTCCCAGATCGCCAGCCGGGGAAGCCTCACGCGGGAAGCAGGTCGAAGGCGACGGTGAGGCGGGGGTGGTCGCCGCTGAACGGCACGGTGCCGTGCCACATGTAGGAGGGGAAGAGCACCAGCTTGCCGGGCTCGGGCTTCACGAAGTGCTCGGCCTCCAGCTTCGGCCGGGTCGGCGCGCCAGGCTCGCCGAACTTGATCCAGCCCTCGCGGCCGCCCGCGTCCACGGCGGGCGGGACGGCGATGTAGCAGGCGGACGAGAGCCAGCCCGCGGGGTGAATGTGGTCCACGTGGCGACCCTGCGCGCGCAGGCGCACGCTCCAGATGCCGGCGAAGCGATAGCGGCCGGTGTTGCGGCGGCGGACGGGGTCGTCGCCCGGGCCGAGGGCGGCCATGTAGGCGCGGATGGCGCCGTCGACAGCCTGCGGGAAGGCGCGCACGGCGGGGTCGTCGCTCTCCAGCAGGTTGGCGTTGGTCTGCGTGCCGCCGCGGAGCGACTGGCCGACCGGGTGGGTGTGCGTCGTGTGCAGGCGCTCCAGGCTGGCGGCGAGGTCGCGCAGGTAGGCGGGGAGATCGGGCCAGCCGGGCGGCGCGTCGATGGTGCGGGCGCGGACGAGGGCGTCGTAGTCGTCGCGGGCGTGTCGCCGGTCGTCGCCGCCCAGCCGCCATGCGGTGGATTGCAGCATCAAGTCGTGCTGGTTGTCGGGGTGGCGGGCCAGCAGCTCCTCCGCGATGGCCAGGGCGTCGGCCCAGCGGCCCTGCGCGAGGCGCGCCTCCGCGAGCGTGCGACGCAGGTCGTCGGCCATGGGCGCTTCGGGCGGAGTCATGGCGACGGCCGCCTCGGCGTAGGCGGCCGCGCGGTCGGGGTCGAAGCGCATGGCCTTCTGCGCCGCCTGCCCGCGCAGGGCGGCCCGGGCGTCCGGCCGGGCGGCGGCGGCGGCGAGCGTACGGTCGGCCAGGGCGTCCTCGCCGGCGTACTGCTGCAGCCGCGCCAGCTCCACGGTGAGCGGCTGATCGGCGGGCTGCGCGGCGAGCGCGCTCCGCAGGTCGGCGGACGCGGCGTCGAGGTCGCCCGTGCGCATCCAGACCTGCTGCGCCAGCCCGCGGTGCGCGTCGACGTACGCCGGCCGGCGGCGGATCGCCTCGCGGTAGGCGGCCTCGGCCTCCTCCCACCGCTCGAGCCCGGCGAGCGCGCGGGCGCGCACGAGGAAGGTCTCCGGTGCGTCGAGGCCGAGGGCGAGGGCGAGGGCGGCGGCGGCCTCCGTGTCGGCGAAGCGCTGCAGGTCGCCGGCGCTGGCGGCCAGGTTGTGCCAGGCGACGGCGTTCCGCGGCTCGATCTCGGCGGCGCGGCGGTGCTGCTCGACGGCCTCCGCCTTGCGCCCCGCCGCCTTGAGCGCGTCGCCGTAGGCGTTCGCCAGGGCGAAGTCGCGCACGCGGGCGAGCGGCTCCAGGAGCTTGACGGCCTCGTCCGCCCGGCCCTGAGCCGTGAGGTGCTCTGCGAGGGCGGCGGTCGCGGGCGGGAAGCGGCGGTCCAGCGCCACGGCCTGGCGCAGGGCCGCCTCGGCGTCGGCGGGGCGGCCGGCGTGGGCCAGGAGCACGCCGAGCTGCATGGCGAGCGGCGCGGCCGCCCTGGTCCCGGGGGGGACGGCGGCGAGGGCGGCGCGCAGCTCGGCCTCGGCGCCCCGGGCGTCGCCGCTGTCGAGCAGCGCCTGCGCCATGAGCTGGCGCACGGCCGGGTCGCGCGGGGCGGCGTCTCGCACGGGGGCGAGCATGAGCTTCGCCTCGGGCGCGCGGCGGGCGGCGAGCAGGCGCTGCGCGGTCTCGAAGCGACGCTGAAGCTCGGCGGGCGGGAGGAAGGTCACCGGCGGCGCCCCCCTCCTCCGCTCCCGAACGGCTCCGGGTCTGCTTCGTGCTCGTCGAAACCGAAGCGCGCGAAGCCGGCCTTCAGCTCGGGGCTGATGGGCGCCTCCAGGATCAGCTGGCCGCTGGAGGGGTGCGGGACTTGCAGGCGGCGTGCGTGGAGCTGAAGCTTCAGCCCCTCCGAAAGCGCCCCCGAGGCGTCGTCGCCGTACTTGGGGTCGCCCAGAATCGGGTGGCCCATGGCCTTCATGTGCGCGCGCAGCTGGTGCGTCCGCCCGGTGTGGGGGCGCAGCGCCATCCAGGTGACGCGGCCCGCGGCGCGCGACAGGGTGACGAACTCCGTGTCGGCGGGCTCGGCGCCGAACTCCTTCGGGTCGGCGGGCACGACCAGCTCGCGGTCGCCGACGCCCTTCTTGACCAACGGCAGCTCCATCAGGCCCTCGGCGGGCTTGGGCTGGCCGGCGACGAGCGCCCAGTAGGTCTTCTTCGCGCGCCGTTTCGCAAAGGCGCCGGAGAGGCGCGCGGCCGCCGCGGGCGTCTTGCCGAGCACGAGCACGCCGGAGGTGTCGCGATCGAGCCGGTGGGTGAGGCGCGGGCGTTCCAGTCCCTCGCCCCAGGCGCTGAGCAGGCGGTCGACGTGCTTGGTGGTCTTGGTGCCGCCCTGCACCGCCAAGCCGCTCGGCTTGTTCAGCGCCAGCACCTCCTCGTCCTCGTAGAGCACGAGCGACTTGGCGTAGGCGACGTCGCGGTCGGGCAGCGCCGGCTTCTCGCCGGGCGGCGGCGCGTCGGGGATCGGCGGCACGCGCACCTGGGCGCCGGCGGTGAGCTTGGTGTCGACCTTGGCGCGCGCGCCGTCGACGCGCACCTGGCCCGTGCGCATCAGCCGGTTCAGCTGGATGTGGTTCAGGTGCGGCCAGCGACGCTTGAACCAGCGGTCGAGCCGCGAGCCCTCCTCGCCCGCGGCCACCGTCAGGGTGCGCACCTCCCTCACGCGACAAGCCTCACGTCGCGGGCCGGCGCAGGAGGACCAGCATGGCGATGCAGGCGCCCGTGGAGAGTGCGACGGAGGCGAGGGCGTAGCCCGCCGCAAGGCCGTACGCACGGCGCAGCACCATGCCGCTCATCTCCAGCGAGAAGGTCGAGAAGGTCGTGAAGCCGCCCAGCACGCCCACGCCCAACAGCAGCCGCCAGCGTTCGCCGGAGGCGACGCCGCCCCGCAGCGCCAGCGTCGCGATCAGCAGGCCCATGGCGAGGCCGCCGACGGTGTTGATCAGGAGCGTCGCGGCCCAGGGATGCTGCGGCCCCGCGAGGCGCAGCCACGCGGTCCCGACGCCGAAGCGCGCGACCGCTCCGGCTCCGCCGCCGAGGAAGACCAGGAGCCAGGGGAGCATCGCCGGCGCTTATAGCCGCGCCGCGCCACGCCTGTCAGCGTCCGCGCGGCGCTCAGGCCTGCGGTGAGCCGCCGAAGCCGCCCGGACCGCCACCGCCGAACCCACCGCCGCCACCCCCGCCGCGTCCGCCCCGACCCCCGCCGCGACGGCCGCCGCCGGGGCTCCCGCCGTCGCCGGGACGGCCGCCGCCGTGGGGCCGCTCGCGCCAGCGGCGCTCCAGGTCGGCGTAGGTGAGCCGGTTGTTCTCACCATCGTCGAGGGAGGCGAAGCGCTGGTCGGCGCGGGTGGCGAACTCGGCGCGGGTGATGCGGCCGTCGAAGTCGAGGTCGGCGGCGGCCACCGGCTCCGGCTCGTCCAGCAGGCCGAAGCGCGCCAGCCCCACGCCGCCCTCCAGCACGTCCTTCGGGGCGCGGCTCTGGTCGGGACCGTCGCCGCCGCGACCGCCTCCACGACCGCCGCCGCCACCCATCCCGCCGCCGCCCATGCCGCCCATGCCGCCCATGCCGCCGCCGCCCATCTGCAGGGCCGCGGGCAGGAGGCGGGGCGGAACGTCGAGCGCCGCCTGCGGGCCGCCGCCGCGGCCCAGGACCTCCGGCGCGATGCGGTGCTCGTAGCGCTGGACCTCGGCGCCGTCGATGTAGCCGTTCCCGTCCGCGTCCAGCACGGCGAAGAAGCGCAGGGCGTCATTCCTGAACTCGGTGCGGGTGAGCGCCCCGTCGCCGTCGGTGTCCGCCCCGGTGAACCACGCGCGCATGGGGCAGGCGCCCGCGCCCGGCTCGGCGCGGAAGGGCTCGCCCGCCGGGCTGACGAACAGCGGCCCGCACCCGGCCCCGCGGGCCGAGGGCCCGGGCGGAGGCGCCCCGGGCGGAGGCGCCCCGGGCGGCGGCGCGCGCCCGGGTTCCGGGCCGTCGCCGCCGGCGCAGGCGGCCAGCAGCACGGCGGACGCCAGGGCGCCGGCGGCGCGGGCGAGAGAGGACGCGGTCATCCGTCCCGCTTGCCCCAACCGCGGCCCGAAGTCAGGGCCTCTCGCGCGCCGAGCTGAAACAAACCGCAGGTCGCGTCAGGACGGCGGCTTGCGCAGCTGGTCGGTCGTGGAGCTGCGCACGGCGGACACGCCCCGGCCAGCCTTGCGACCTTGCAGGTAGGTGATCTCGTTGGCGGAGGCCGTCTCGGCGGGATCCAGCGCCTGGGAGGTGCGGTACTCGGCGATCGCGTCGTCGTAGCGGCCCATCTCGCCGAGGGCGTAGCCGCGGGTGCGGTGCAGGCGGGCGATCAGGACCTTGTCGCCCGCGCCATGGGCCGCGGCGATCCCTTGCGCGCAAACTTCGGCGGCCTCGCCCGAGCGGCCCATGTGGATCAGCGTGAACCCCTTCTCGCCCACGAGATGCGGGTCGGAGGGGTCCACGCGCAGCCCCCGGTCGAGGGCTCGCAGGGCCTGGTCGAAGCGGCCCGCCTCGTTGTGCAGAGAGCCGACCAGGAGAGCGATCTGCGCGTAGGGCATGGGTCGGCGGTCGACGGACAGCTGCTCGTGGCGGTTCGCCGCGGCGAGCAGCAGCGCCAGGGAGGTCGGCGCGTCGAAGGCGATCGTGCGCCCGTCGCACACGGCGAAGCCGCCGACCGGCTCGGCGGGCGCGTGGGCCAGGGCGGCCTCGAGTTGCGGCAGGTCGGCGCCGGCTCCCTTCAATCCCTTCGGCAGGTCGGCCTTGGCCAGCTCGAGATCGGCCGCCCGCCACCGCTCGTGCTCGGGGTCGCAGGCCCAACGCGCACCCGGCGCCTCCGGCAGTCTCGGAAGGGGGACGCCGGCCGCAGCGCCCGTAGACGGAGCGACGGCCGGAGACGGTTGCGCCAGGGCGAGGCCCAGCGCGGCCAGGACGCCGGCTGCGGTGCTCACCCCTTCACGCGCTCCACGGTCTCCACCTCCGGGCAGGCGCGGAGCGCGGCGGCGATGTGGGCGAGGTGGCGGGCGTCGATCACGTCGAGCTCGAACTCCACGTCGAAGAAGTCGCTGTGGCGGTGGGTCATGCGCAGGTTGGCGATGTTGGCGCCCGCCTCGCCGAGCGAGGTGCAGATCACGCCCAACGCGCCCGGGGCGTCGATCACGGTGGCGGCCAGGCGCGTGCGGCTGACGGTGTTGCGCTCGGCCTCGGGTGTCCAGTGCAGGTCGCGCCAGGCGCTCTCGATGTCCTCCCACTCGGCGAGCCGGCCGCAGTCGATGGCGTGCACGGTGACGGCCTCGGCGCCCTCGGGCCGGATGCCGACGATCCGCTCGCCGGGCACGGGGCGGCAGCAGTCGCCGAAGTGCAGCGCCGCGCCGCCGAGCCCGGAGCCGCGCACGTAGAGGCGCGCGGCGCGCCCGTCCTCGATGCGCACGCGGGCGGCGGCGGCGGCGCGCTCGCTCTCCTTCAGCCCGGGGAAGACCTCGGCCAGCACGGCGGCGGCGGCCACGCGGCCGCGGCCCACGGTGTCGTAGAGCTCCTCGTCGTTCTGCGCGCCGAGGGCGTCGAGCGCGGGGCGGAGCGACACGCCGGCGAGCGCCTTGCCCGCGCGGGCGAAGGCCTGCTCCACGGCGGCGCGGCCCAAGCGCGTGAACTCCTCTCGCTCGGCGAGGCGCATGTGGCGGCGGATGGCCGAGCGCGCGCGCCCCGTGACGGTGAGCGACAGCCAGTCGTGCGGCGTCGCGCCCTTGGCCCCGCGCACCACCTCCACCACGTCGCCGTTGACCAGCGGCGTGCGCAGCGGCCGCAGCTCGCCGTTGATCTTCACGCCGACGGTGGTGTCGCCCACGTCGGTATGGACCGCATAGGCGAAGTCCAGCGGCATGGCCCCCTGCGGCAGGCTGACGAGCCGGCCCTTGGGCGTGAACACGAACACCTGGTCGAGGAACATCTCCAGCCGGGTGTTCTCGACGATGTCCTCGCTGTCGCCGCCGTGCTCCAGCATCTGCACGAGGTGGCGCAGGTTCTGCAGCGGGTCGACGCCGCCCTGCGCCGCCGCGCCCTCGCGATCGAAGCCGTAGGCGCCCGTCTTGTAGCGCCAGTGGGCGGCGACGCCCTCCTCGGCCACCCGGTCCATGGCCTCCGTGCGGATCTGGACCTCCACGCGCAGGCCGCGCGGGCCGACCACGGTGGTGTGCAGCGAGCGGTAGTTGTTCCGCTTGGGCGTGGAGATGTAGTCCTTGAACCGGCTCGGCACCGTCGGCCAGGTGCGGTGGATCACGCCCAGGGCGCGGTAGCAGTCGTCCTCGCTCTCCACGAGCACGCGGAAGGCGTAAATGTCGGTGACATTGGCGAAGCCGACGGACTTCTGCTGCAGCTTGCGCCAGATGGAGTACGGCTTCTTCTCGCGGCCGTAGACGCTGGCGGAGACGCCCGCCTCCTCCAGGCTGACCGCGATGTCCCCGCTCATGGCGGCGATGGCCGCGCCCTGCTCGTCGTTCAGCGCCTTGAGCCGGCGCACGATGGCGGCTCGGGCGGTGGGGTTCAGGTGCTCGAACGCCAGCTCCTCCAGCTCGGAGGTGATGCGGTGCACGCCGATGGAGCGGGCGAGCGGGGCGTAGATGTCCAGCGTCTCGCGGGCGATGCGCTCGCGCTTGGCGGGGTTCTTGATGAAGCCCAGCGTGCGCATGTTGTGCAGCCGGTCGGCCAGCTTGACCATGAGCACGCGCACGTCGCGGCTGATGGCCAGGATGAACTTACGCAGGTTCTCGCCCTGCCGCTGCGCCTCCTGGCTGAACTCGAGCTTGCTGAGCTTGGTGACGCCTTCCACGAGGGTGGCCACCTCGTCGCCGAACTGCTTGGCCAGCTCGGCGCGGCTGACGTCGGTGTCCTCGATGATGTCGTGGAGCAGGGCGGTGACGATGGTGGGCGTGTCCATCCTGTACTCGGTCAGGATGCCGGCCACCTCGATAGGGTGTGCGAAGTAGGGATCGCCGGAGGCGCGCAGCTGCGCGCCGTGCATCTTGGTGGCGTAGACGTAGGCGCGGTTGAGGATGTCCTCGTCGGCGGTCGGGTCGTACGCCTTGACGCGGTCGATCAGCTCCCACTGCCGCAGGTAGCGGAGCTTGGGGCGCTTGGCGGCGGCCGCGGGCTCGCCGGGAAGCGGCTCGGCAGGCGTCGCGCCGGCGTCGGCCGGCGCCGGAAGGTCGAGGGTGCTGACGCCCTCCGGCGTCAGTACCGGTCCTCCTGCGCGCCCTCGCGGTCGCTCTGGAGGGCGCGCACGAGCTCCTGCTCGCTCATGTGCATGTGCTGCGGATCGGCCAGCAGGGCGAGGGTCTCGGCCTCCTCCTCGGCCTCGGTGCGCTCGTCGACGCGCTGCAGCGTGCCGATCAGCGTCTCCTTGAGATCGTCGGCGTTGACCGCGTCCTCGGCGATCTCGCGCAGGGAGACGACGGGGTTCTTGTCGTTGTCGCGGTCGATCTGGATCGGCGCGCCCGTGGAGATCGCGCGCGCGCGATGCGCGGCGAGAAGCACGAGGCTGAACCGGTTCGGGACCTTCTCGACGCAGTCTTCGACGGTGACGCGGGCCATACGGATGTCTCGGGGAGGCGGAAGCGACCTAAGATAGCTGCTCGCCTGCTGCGGCGCAACGAAACGCCTCCAGCGGCTCGGCGTCGCGGCCCACGGAGGCGGCCCCAGCCATGACCTCGGCCGTCCGGCCGGTGAGAGGATGCCGCCACGCCGGCGTGAGCTCCGCCAGCGGGCCGATGGCGAAGCGGCGTTCGTGCAGTCGGGGGTGGGGCAGCGCGGGCGGGCCGTCCTCAACGCGCGATCCCCAGGCCAGGAGGTCGAGGTCGAGCGGGCGCGGGGCGTTGCGCGCGCTCCGGACGCGGCCGGCCTCCGCCTCCAGCGCGTGCAGGGCGGCCAGGGCCTCCTCGGGCGACATCGCCGTGTCCACCTGCGCCACCGCGTTGAGGAAGGCTGGGTCGCTCGGTTCGGGCCAGGCCGCCGAGCGCCACAGCCGCGAGCGCTTGACGACGCGCAAGCCGACGTCCGACAAGCGCTCGAGCGCCCGCTCCAGCGTCTGCGGCGGCGTCCCCCACGGGCCGGGCGTGCTGGCGCCCAGGCCCACGAACACCGCCTCATCCCCGCTCTCCAGGTCCGTCTCCCGCCACATGACGCCCGATCCGCAGAGCCTCTACACCCTGTGGGGGCCGGAGCCCGCGCGCGACTGCCCCCTGTGCCCGCGGCTGGTCGGCTACCGCGAGGCGAACCGGGCCGCGCACCCCGACTGGTGGAACGGGCCGCCGCCCTCGTTCGGGGCCGACGACGCGCGCCTGCTGGTGGTGGGTCTGGCCCCGGGGCGCATGGGTGCGAACCGCACGGGGCGGCCGTTCACCGGCGATTACGCGGGCGTGCTGCTCTACGAGACGCTGCTCAGGTTCGGCTTCGCCCGGGGGCGCTACGAGGCGCGCGCCGACGACGGGCTGGAGCTCGTGGGCGCCATGATCACCAACGCGGTGCGCTGCGCGCCGCCGGAGAACAAGCCGACCGGCGCCGAGGAGGCGACCTGCCGTCCGTTCCTCGCCGCGCGGCTGGCCGCCCTGCCCCGCCTGCGCGCCGTGGTGACGCTCGGTGACGTGAGCCGGCGCAACCTGCTGCGCGCGCTCGGCCTGCGACCCGACGCGGCGGCGCCGGGCCACGGTGTGGAGACCGACGTCGGCGGGCCGCACGGGCCGCTGCGCGTGTTCTCGAGCTATCACTGCTCGCGGCTGAACACGAACACGGGCCGGCTGACGCCCGCCATGTTCGAGGCCGTGTTCGGCCGCGTGCGGGAGCACCTGGACGCCTCCGCGGAGGCGGCGTGACGCATCGCCGCTTCCGCATCGGGCGCCGCCCGGCCTAGGGTCGCCCGCGTGAGCGTCGCCCCCCTGCCCGCCGCGGACGCCCGCGCCGACGCGCCCGGCCTCGCGGCCGCGCCCCCCTCCGGACCGCCCAAGGGCGCGCTGGCCTTCATCTTCATCACCGTGATGCTCGACGCCCTGGCGCTCGGCATGGTCGCGCCCGTGCTGCCCAAGCTCGTGGCGACGCTCCTGGCCGGCGAGCACCTGTCGCCGCGGCTGGCGCGCCACCTGCCGCGCAACACCGTGGCGCTGGCGGCGGCGGTCTACGGCCTGTTCAACACCGTGTTCGCTCTGATGCAGTTCTTCTTCTCGCCGGTGATCGGCAGCCTGTCGGACCGGTTCGGGCGGCGGCCGCTGATCCTGGCGAGCAACATCGGGCTCGGGCTCAACTACCTGCTGATGTGGTGGGCGCCCAACCTGCAGTGGCTGTTCCTCGGCCGGCTGGTGAGCGGCGTCACGGGCGCGAGCTTCGGCACCGCCAGCGCCTACATCGCCGACACCACCAGCGTGGAGAAGCGCGCGGGCGCCTTCGGCCTCCTGGGCGCGGCGCTGGGGCTGGGCTTCATCATCGGCCCTGCCGTGGGCGGCCTCCTGGGCGAGGTCGGCGGTCCTCGCGCGCCCTTCATCTTCGCCGCGGTGTTCTCGCTGCTGAACGCCGCCTACGGCCTGTTCGTGCTGCCCGAGTCCCTGGGGCGCGAGCACCGCTCGGCGTTCTCGTGGAAGCGGGCCAACCCGGTGGGCGCGCTCGTGCTGCTTCAGCGTCACCCGGAGCTCATGGGCCTGGCGGCGGTCGCCTTCCTGTCCAACCTCGCGCAGGTGAGCCTGCCGACCACGGTGGTGCTCTACGTGATCCACCGCTTCGGCTGGGGCACGGGCCAGGTGGGGCTGACGCTGGCCGTGGTCGGCGTGGCGCTGGCCGTTGTGCAGGTGGCCGTGCTCGGCCGCTACGTGAAACGCTTCGGCAAGCCGAGCGCGGTGGTGGTGGGGCTCCTGTTCGGCGCGGCGGGGCTGACGGCGACGGGCTTCGCCGCGACGGGTACGGCGGTGTGGCTGGCGGTGCCGCTGCTGGCGCTCTGGGGCCTCTCGGGTCCGGCGGTGCAGGGGCTGATGACGCGCCACGTCAGCAACAGCGAGCAGGGCCAGCTGCAGGGCGCCAACGCCAGCCTCACCGGCATCAGCGAGCTCCTGGGGCCGACGATCTTCAGCCTGGTGTTCGCCTACGGCGTGAAGTCGGGGCAGCCGCACTGGGCGCAGGGCTCGCCGTTCCTGCTGGGGGCGGCGCTGCTGGTCGTGGCGGCGGGCGTGGGCTGGTGGGTCACCCGGCTGGAGGCGCCCAACGATCCGGCCGACGAGGCCGAAAGCGCCTGAGCCTCAGCCCTTCTCGCGCATGAGCCGCGCCTTGTCGCGCTGCCAGTCGCGCGCGGCGGTGGCCTCGCGCTTGTCGTGGGCCTTCTTGCCCTTGGCGATGGCGATCTCGAGCTTGGCGCGGCCCTTGCCGTCCCAGTACAGGCGCATGGGGATCAGCGTGCGCCCCTCGCGCTGCACCGCGCCGGCCAGGCGGCCGATCTCCTTGCGGTGGAGCAGGAGCTTCCGCGCGCGCCGCGGCTCGTGGTTGAAGCGCGCGGCGGGCGGGTACTCGGGGATGTAGCTGTTGATCAGCACCAGCCCGCCGCCCTCGGCCGAGGCGTAGCTCTCCGCGATGTTGGCGCGGCCCAGGCGCAGGCTCTTCACCTCCGTGCCGGTGAGGATCAGGCCGGCCTCGACGCTCTCCTCGATGAAGTAGTCGTAGCGGGCGCGGCGGTTCTCCGCGATCAGCTTCTGGTTGGAGGGCTCGGACATCACCCGTCCAACGCGCCGGCGGCCGTGAGGGCCTCGGCCACCGCCGCCCGCGCCGGGGCGGAGCACGGCGTCAGCGGCAGGCGCACCTCGTCCGTGCACAGGCCGAGGGAGGCGAGCGCCGCCTTGGCGGGCGCGGGGCTGGCGTCGAGGAACAGGGCGCGGTGCAGGCCGATCAGCCGGTCCTGCAGCGCCAGCGCGGTGGCGGCGTCCCCGGCGCGCGCCGCCTCCATCTGCCGAGCGCACAGGGCGGGCGCGACGTTGGACGTGACGGAGATCACCCCGTGGCCGCCGTGCGCCACGTAGCCGAGCGCCGACCCATCGTCGCCCGACAGCAGCGTGAAGCCCTCGGGCGTCTGCAGCCGCATGAGGCTGGCGCGCGCGAGGTCGCCGGTGGCGTCCTTGATCCCGGCCACATGCGGCAGGCGGGCGAGCCGCGCGACCGTGTCGTTGCTCAGGTCCACGCTCGTGCGGCCGGGCACGTTGTAGAGGATCAGCGGCAGGTCGCAGGCGGCGTCGATGGCGGCGAAATGGGCGTACAGCCCCTCCTGGCTCGGCCGGTTGTAGTAGGGCGTCACCACCAGCGCCGCGCCCGCGCCCGCGGCCTTGGCGTGGCGCACCAGCTCCACCGCCTCCGCCGTGCAGTTGGAGCCGCAGCCGGCGATCACGGGGACGCGACCCGCGACCGCCTCCAGGCACAGCTCGGTCACGCGCCGGTGCTCGTCGTGGTTCAGCGTGGCCGTTTCGCCGGTGGTGCCCACGGGCACCACGCCGTGGATGCCGGCGGCGATCTGGCGCTCGACCAGGGCGCGGAAGGCGGCCTCGTCCACCCGGCCCTCGCGGAACGGCGTGACGAGCGCGGTGAGGGCGCCGGAGAACATCGGCTGGGGCATGGGGCGGCTTGCGGCTGGAGAGAGGCGGCGCCGCGGCGGCGGCCTGTGGCGTTTGGCCCCGCGTCCTACCAAGCGGCCGCGCTTGCCCGCAACCACCCGTGGCGGCATCGCTCCAGGTCTGTACCGGCCCGGAGTCGCGCCTTGGGTCCCCTGCCCCGCTTTCCCTCACCTCGGCCACGCCGCCTGCCCCCTCGGGTGGGACGGGGGCTGGCGTTCGCCGCGGCGGTCGCGACCGCCTGGGCCGCGCACGCCCAACCGATCCCTTATGGTGAGCTGGGGGGCCCCGACACGCCCTCTACGCCGCAGCCCTACGCCAGCCTGCCCGCGACCGGCGGCGGCCTGCACGGCGCGCTGGCCGCGGCGCGCTCCGGCGACGCCGGGCGGGCGCAGGCGGCGGCCGCCGGGCTCGACGATCCGGTGGCGCGCAAGCTGGTGACGTGGGCGCTGATCGACGGCGGAGCCAAGCTCGACTTCTTCACCGTGGAGCAGGCGCGCACGCAGCTCGCCGGCTGGCCGCGCGAGGGCCGGCGCGTGATGGCCGCCGAGCGGGCGCTGGACGGCTCCGGCCAGTCGCCGGCCGCCACGCTGGCCTGGTTCGGCGCGCGCGAGCCCTCCACCGCGGAGGGCGCGCTGGCGCTCGCCTCCGCCCTGCAGGCGCAGGGACGTGGGCCCGAGGCGCAGGCGCTGGTGCGGCGCTGGTGGCGCGACCGGGCGTTCGAAGCCGACGTGCAGGCGCGCATGCTGGCGCGCTTCGGCTCCACGCTGACGCAGGACGACCATGCGCGCCGCCTGTCCGTGCTGCTGTGGGGTCAGCAGGGACCGGCCACCCGCGCCATGCTGGATCTCGTCGGCCCCGACGGCCGCGCCCTCGCCGAAGCGCGGATGGCGTTCCGCGCCGGCCGCTCCGACGCGCAGGGCATGGCCGACGCCCTGCCCGCCTCCGTCGCCTCCGACCCCGGGCTCGCCTTCGACCGCGCCCGCTACCTGGACAAGCACGGCCTCACCACGGCCGCCGTCGCGGCGCTGCGCGGCGCGACGCCGCCCAGCAACGAGGCGGGCCAGGCCACCTGGACCGAGCGGCGCACCCTGATGCGCGCCGCCCTGGTCGCCGGCGACGCGCAGGGCGCCTACGTGGCCGCCAGCGGCCACGGCCTGTCGCCCGGCGGCGAGGCCTATTCTGACGCCGAGTTCTTCTCCGGCTGGATCGCCTTGACCAAGCTCAGGGACCCCGTCCTCGCCGAGCGCCATTTCGCCAACGTCCAGGCGGGCGGCCAGACGCCCGTCACCCTCAGCCGCGCCCTCTACTGGCGCGGCCGTGCGGCGGAGGCGGCGGGCCAGGCCGACGCCGCCGCGGGCTGGTTCAAGCAGGGCGCCGCCTACCCGACCGCCTTCTACGGCCAGCTCGCCGCGAACCGCGCCGGCGTCGACCGCCTCACGCTCTCCCCCGACCCCGTCCCGACCGCCGCGGAGCGGGCCGCCTTCGAGGCGCGCGAGCCCGTGCGCGCCGCGCGCCTGCTCTCCGAGGCCGGCGAGCGCGACAGCTTCCGCGGCTTCGTGCTGGCGCTCGCCGACGGCCTGTCGAACGCGCCCGACCTCGCCATGCTCTACGACCTCGCCAAAGGGGCGGGCGATCTGGACCTGGCCATGCGCGTCGCGCGGGTCGCCGGGCAGAAGGACCTGCCGCTGACCGGTCGCGGCTGGCCCACGGTGACCGTTGAGCCCGCGCCCGGCGGCGCGGAAACCGCCTTCAGCCTCGCCATCGCGCGCCAGGAGTCCAACTTCGACCCCCGCGCCCGCTCGGCCTTCGCGCGCGGGCTGATGCAGCTGCGGCCGTCCACGGGCGCGGCGGTCGCCCGGCGGCTGGGCCTCGGCTACAGCGAGGAGCGCCTGTACGAGCCGGCCTACAACGTGGAGCTCGGCTCCTCCTACCTGGGCGGGATCACCGACCTGTTCGGCGGCAGCTACGTCATGGCGGCGGCGGGCTACAACGCGGGCCCCGGCCGCCCGGCCAAATGGGTGGGCGAGTGCGGCGACCCGCGCGGCGGCGCGACGGACCCCGCCGACTTCATCGAGTGCATGCCGTTCGCGGAGACGCGCGACTACGTCCGGCACGTGATGGAGAACTACGAGATCTACAAGGCGAAGCTGGCCGGCGGCTCCGCCCCGCTGACGCTCGCCGCCGACCTGAAGCGCGGCTCGTGGACGCCCGGTCCGACGCTGCTCGCGGGCGCGACGACGCCGGGTCGCGGACCCATTCCCTACTCGGAGCTTAACAATTCGCACTGATCACGGAAACGTGATCGCGAGTGGCTCAACCCTGGGCTGAGCCGCTCGCCCGGGTCAAGCCGCGAGCGCCCGCGCGAAGACGTGCGGATCGACGTTGCCGCCGGAGGCTGTGACCAGCACCGTGCGGCCCTGCGCCTCCGGCCGGCGCTGCAGGGCGGCGGCCAGGGCGACCGCGCCGCCGGGCTCCAGCACGATCTTGAGGTGGCGGAAGGCGAAGGCCATGGCCGCGAGCGCCTCGGCGTCCGTCACCACCGCGCCGCCCGCGAGCCGCGGGCCGTTGACCGACCAGGTCAGCTCGCCCGGCGTCGGGGTCTGCAACGCGTCGCAGATCGAGCGGGCCTCCGGCGGATTGGCCATGCGGTCGCCCGCGGCGAGGCTGCGTGCGGTGTCGTCGAACCCGGCGGGCTCGGCGGACCAGACGCGGGTCGCGGGCGACAGCGCCTCCAGGGCGATGACCGTCCCCGCGGTCAGCCCCCCGCCCGAGCAGCAGACGTAGGCGAGGTCGGCGGCCTCGCCGCGCGCCGCAAGGGTCAGCGCCGCCTCGCGCGCCGCCGTGCCCTGGCCGGCGATGATGAAGCGGTCCTCGAACGGCGGCACGAGCACGGCGCCGCGTCGCGCGGCCAGGACGGCGGCGATCTCCTCGCGGCTCTCCGTGTAGCGATCGTAGGCGACCACCTCCGCCCCCTGCGCGCGCGTGGCCTCGACCTTCAGCGCCGGCGTGTCGGCCGGCATCACGATGGCCGCGGGACAGCCCACGATCCGCGCCACGGCGGCGACCGCCTGCGCGTGGTTGCCGGAGGAGTAAGCGACGACCCCGCCGCGGAGCTCTTCGGGCGCGAGGCGCGTGATGCGGTTGGCGGCGCCGCGGAACTTGAACGAGCCCGTGCGCTGCAGGCACTCCGCCTTGACCCACACGCGCGCGCCGGCGGCCGCGTCCAGGGCGTCGGAGCGCAGCAGAGGCGTCTCCACCGCCAAGCCTGCGATCCGGCGCGCGGCGTCCTCGACGTCGGCGAAGGTGGGCGCGGGGCCGGCGGTCAAGGGCGCGTCAGGCCGGTGAAGACGGTGTCCAGCATGGCGTCGCGCAGCACGGTCCCGTCCGCCCAGTCGATCCCCGGCCGGGTCAGGAACAGGGAGACGATGCCGTGGCAGGCGGCCCAGGAGGTCTGCGCCGCGACCCCGACGTCGGCCACGCGCAGGCGGCCGGCCTCGCCGATGCGGCGCACGCCCTCGCCGAACAGCTCGTAGGTGCGCGCGCCGATGGTGTGCGCCTCGCCGTCCTCGTCCTCCGCCTTCGCGCGGGCGGCCAGGGGCGTGCAGAAGACGAGCCGGTAGGTGTTCGGGTGCGCGTAGGCGAAGTCGATGTAGCCCTCGAGCATGCGCCGCACGCGGTCCACCGGATCGAGCGCCTCGGCCAGGAGCGCCTCGTTGATGGCGTTCAGCGCGCGGAAGTGACCGGCGCAGATCTCGTCCAGGATCCGCCCCTTGTCGGGGAAGTGCATGTAGAGCGCGGTGGACGACAGGCCGACCTCGTCGGCGATGCGCCGGATGGTGGCGCCCTCGTAGCCCTGCTCGACGAACACGCGCTCGGCGGCCTCCAGGATCTCGGCGCGGCGCAGGTGGCCTGAGCCCTTGGCCTTGCGCTGCGAACGGACGGGGCGGTCGGTCAGGGTCAGGGTCAGGGTCACGCCGTGTAACGGGCCTCCACGTGGGTACGAAGCTCTAGAGCGGATCGGCCGGGGGGTGAAGCGCGGGCGGAACCCTGCAACCCGGCGTTGCTGGAGGTCGGCTCCCGCCAGCGTCGCAATTGCGGCGGGACGGGGGCGAAGTTTGACGGGGCTGGCGAAGGTCGACGGCTGGGTGGATCGGTCCGCGCGCGAGTCGGCGCGCACGGGTCCCACCCTTCTGCAGTACAGTCTGGCGGCGGCGGGGACGCTGGCCTTGGCGGCCGCCATCAAGTTCGCTCCGTTCGGCGCGGCCGCGGCCCTGCGCACGGCGTTCTTCGCCGCGTTCGCCGGAGGCGCGGTCTGGCGCGTGGTGCTGATCGAGGCGGGGCTGCGCCGCCGACGACCCGCGCCGCGTCCGCTGAGCGACGCCGAGCTGCCGCGCTACACCGTGATCGCGCCCATGTATCGCGAGGGCCGCATGGTCGATGGCCTGCTCGCCGGCCTCGCCGCGCTCGACTACCCGCGCGACCGGCTGCAGGTGATCCTGGCGCTCGAGCCGGACGACGCCGAGACGCGCGCCGCCGCGCGGGCGGCGTCGGCGCGCTCGCCGCTTGCGGTGGAGGTGGTGCTCTCCCCGCCCTCCGGCCCGCGCACCAAGCCCAAGGCGTGCAACGCCGCCCTGCGGCGCGCCACGGGCGCGCTGGTCACCGTGTACGACGCGGAGGACCGGCCCGACCCCGGCCAGCTGCGCGAGGCGGCGGCCCGCTTCGCGCACGGAGCGGAGGCGGGTCGGCCGGCCCTGGGCTGCCTGCAGGCGCCCCTGCGCATCCGCCCCGGCCGCGGCTGGCTGCAGCGCCAGTTCGCGCTTGAGTACGCCGCCCTGTTCGAGACCGCCCTGCCCGGCTACGCGGCCCTCGGCCTGCCCTTCCCCCTCGGCGGCACCAGCAATCACTTCAGCGCGGAGGCGTTGCGCCAAGCCGGCGGCTGGGACAGCTGGAACGTGACGGAGGACGCCGACATGGGCTTCCGCCTCGCCGCCCTGGGCTGGTCCCTCGACGTGCTGGAGGCGCCCACCTGGGAGTCCGCCCCCTCGAAGCTGTCCGTGTGGACGCCCCAGCGCACCCGCTGGGTGAAGGGCTACATGCAGACCTGGGGCGTGCACATGCGCGCGCCCTGCGAGGGTGGCTGGCGACGCGCCGCGTCGCTGCAGCTGTCGCTGGGGCTGAGCCTGCTCTCGTCACTGCTGCACGGCGCGCTCGCGCTCGGCGTGGCGGCCTGCCTGCTCCTGGCGCTGGTGGACCTGCGCGCGCCGCAGCTGGCGGCGACGGACCTCGCGCTGCTGGTGGGCGGCTGGGCTTCGGCGGTGGCGGCGATGGCGGAGGGCGAGCGCGTCCGGGGCGGAGCCTTGCGCCTGCGCGACGCCCTGTCGGCGACGCTGTACTGGCCGTTGCAGTCGCTGGCCGGCGTGTTCGCCGCCTGGCAGCTGGTCGCCAAGCCGTTCCACTGGGACAAGACGCCCCACGAGCCCGAAGAAGCGCTCTCCTAGCTAGCGCGCCACAGCCTCCACGACATCGGCGAGCGCCTCGGCGGCGTCCGGCTTGGCCACGCCGCGGGCGGCGGCGGAGCGGCGGGCGAGGTCGGCGGGATCGGAGATCAGCGCCTTGAGCGCCTCGGCGAGGGTTTCGGCGGTGAGCCCGCGCTCCTCCAGCGACACGGCGGCGCCCGCGTCGACCAGCACCTTGGCGTTGAACCACTGGTGGTTGTCCGCCGAGATGGCGAGGGGCACGAGGATCGACGGCAGCCCGGCCACCGCCAGCTCGCAGACGGTGGAGGCGCCGGCGCGGCCGATCACCAGGTGCGCCTTCTCCAGCCGGCCGGCCATGTTGCGGAAGAAGGGCGCGATCTCCGCCTCGACGCCCGACTCTGCGTAGGCGCGGCGAGCGAACTCAATGGACTCCATGCGAGTCTGCTGCTCGACGCGCAGGCGCACGCGCAGGTCCTCGGGCAGGAGCGTCACCGCGTCCGGCACGAGCTCGGACAGGAGGCGCGCACCCTGGCTGCCGCCCGTGACCAGCAGGCGGACCGAGGGCGCGGGCTCGGCGTAGGGGCGGTCGAACAGGGCGCGGATCTCCGGCCGCACGGGGTTGCCGACCACGCGCGCGCGCGCCGCGATCTTCGGCGTCGCCTTGCCCAGGATCGGGAAGGCGCAGGCCACCGCGTCCACCCGCGGGGCCAGGAAGCGGTTCACGCGGCCCAGCACCGAGTTCTGCTCGTGGATCACCGTGGGGATCCGTCCGGCCTTGGCGGCCAGCAGCGCCGGCAGCGACGGATAGCCGCCGAAGCCGACCACCACGGCCGGCTTCAGCCTGCGGTAGGCGCGGCGGGCCCGCGACACGCCCGCGGCGATCGCCAGGCCGCCGCGGACCATGCCCACCACGTCGCCGCCCTGGAAGGTGGCCGCCTCCAGCGCCAGGCGCTCCTCGGCGGGGAAGTCCTGCGCGTACTGGGCGCCTCGCGCGTCGGTGGCGAGCACCACGCGCCAGCCGCGCGCGCCGAGGGTGCGGGCCAGCGCCTGGGCGGGGAACAGGTGGCCGCCCGTGCCGCCGGCCGCCACCACGGCGACCCGGCCCTCGCCGCCGCGCCGCGCGGCGGCCTGCGGCGCGGACGTCCCCTCCCCGGCCTCGCCGGCGTCCTCGGGATCAGCCAAGGGCGGCGCCGGCCCGCGCGGGGCCCTCGTAGGCGGCGTAGGCGCCCGGACGCCGGCGGGTGAGCGCGAGCGCCATGCCCAGCGTCAGTCCCATGGCCAGCATGGAGGAACCCCCGTACGAGATGAAGGGCAGGGTCATGCCCTTGGTCGGGATCAGGTTCAAGTTCACCGCCACGTTGATCAGCGCCTGCTGGCCCACGAGCACGAACAGCCCGGCCGCCGCCACCTGCTCGGACGGGTCGGACAGGCGCATGGCGCGGCCGAGCCCGCGGACCACGAGCATGGCGAACAGGGCGATCAGGCCGATGGAGAAGATCAGGCCGTACTCCTCTGCGGCCACCGAGTAGATGAAGTCGGTGTGCAGGTCGGGCACGTGCCGCTTCATGATGCCCTCGCCGGGACCCACGCCGAACAGGCCGCCGTGGGCGATGGCCTCGGCCGCCTTGTCCACCTGGTGGGTGTCGGCCTTCTCAGGGCTCAGGAACTTGTGGAAGCGCGCGGCCACGTGGCCGAACGTCATGTAGATCACGCCGAAGCCCCCGCCCGCGACCCCGCCCAGGATGGCGATCCACCGCAGCGGCACCCCCGCCACGAAGAACGAGGCCCCGAAGGCGATGGTGATCAGCACCGTCTGCCCCACGTCGGGCTGCATCAGCAGCAGCGCCACGGCCAGGCCGTAGAGGCCGAAGGCGATGGACACGCCCGGCACGCCCTCGCCCTTCTGCGCCTCGGCGAACATCCAGGAGGCGAGCACGATCAGCGACGGCTTCATGAACTCGGACGGCTGAAGCGAGAAGCCGCCGAAGGCGATCCAGCGCGCCGCGCCCTTGGCCGAGTGGCCCAGCACCGGCAGCGCCATCATGATCGCGATCATGGCGATGTAGATGAAGAACGCCGCCCGCCGAACGCCGCGCGGCGACAGCAGGGAGACGCCCACCACGATCCCCGCCGCGAGCGCGCCGAACACGCATTGGCGCACGGCGTAGTGGAAAGGGTCGTGCATGTGCGTGCGGATGGCCGCCGCCGGGCTCGACCCGAACGACAGCATCACGCCGAGCCCGATCAGCACGGCGGTGATCCCCAGCAGAAGCCGGTCCGTGGTCCACCACCACACGCCCACCGCCGAGCGGTCGGTGCGCGCGAAGGCGTGGGGGGCGTAGGTCGAGGCCATGGCGTCCGGCGCTGGGCGAGTCGGCGGACGGCCCGCCTCGGTCGCCACCCTGGCGGGGCATGGTTAAGCGGGCGTTGCCGCTCGCCCGGTCAGGGCCTCTGCGGGCGCATCGTATAGACGTAGGCGAGCACGGCCGTGGCGAGGAGCGCGGCGAAATCGGTCATGGCGGTCGGGCGCGATGGGCGCGGCTCGGAGCTTCGCTCCGCGGCGGCGCGGCGAGCCCGAAGCTTCACGCAGGCTCAGCAGGGATGGTGAACGGCATGGGCTGGGATGTCGATGCGGCGGGGTGTCCCGGTCCCGCCGCCGCGCCGAGCGCCAGGACGGCCGCGCGGAAGGCGTCGCCGCGGACCTCGAAATCGGGGAACTGGTCGAAGCTGGCGCAGGCGGGGCTCAGCAGCACCACGTCCTCGTCGCCGCCGGCGGCCGCGTCGGCGGCGGCGGCGGCCACGGCGCGCTCCAGCGTCTGGCAGAGGGAGACGGGCGCCCGCCCCTCCAGGGTGCGGGCGAAGTCCTTGGCCGCCTCGCCGACGAGGTAGGCGCGCTCCACCCGGTCGAACAGGTCGGCCAGGGGCTCGATCCCGCCCGCCTTGGCGCGGCCGCCGGCGATCCAGCGGAAGCGTGGCAGGGCGGTCATGGCCTGGCGCGCGGCGTCGGCGTTGGTCGCCTTCGAGTCGTTGATGAAGCGCACGCGGCCGAGCCGGCCCACCTCCTCCATCCGGTGCGCCAGGCCCGGGAAGCTCAGCAGGGCGCGCGCCGCGTCCGTCGGCGAGACGCCCAGCGCCAGGGCGCAGGCGTAGGCGGCGGCGGCGTTCTGGTGGTTGTGCCGGCCGGGCAGCGCCAGGGCCTTGGAGAGGTCGGCCACGTCGGCGGCGCGCTCGCCCGTCGCGTCGTAGAGAAAGCCCTGCAGGGCGTAGACGCCGCGCCCCAGCGCCCGCTGCGCCGAGATCGGCCGCACCACGCGCCCGCCCGCCGAGGTCAGCTCGGTGCAGATCATCTGGCACTGCGGGTCGTCCACGCCGATCACGGCGGTGTCGGCCTCGCCCTGGTTGCGGAAGATGCGGCGCTTGGCGGCGACGTAGCCCTCCATGCCGCCGTGCCGGTCCAGGTGGTCGGGCGAGAGGTTCAGCAGCACGGCGGCGTCGGCGCGCAGGCTGGAGGTTAGGTCGAGCTGGTAGGAGGAGAGCTCCAGCACGTAGACGGCCCCGCCGTGCATCTCGTCGAGGCCCAGCACGCCGGCGCCGATGTTGCCGCCGATCCGCGAGTCCTTGCCCGCGTACTGCAGGATGTGGCCGAGGAGCGCGGTGGTGGTGGACTTGCCGTTGGTGCCGGTGATGGCCGCCACCTTGGGCCGCCGCCACTCGGGCTGGGCGTTCACCGCGCGCGCGAACAGCTCCACGTCGCCGACGATCTCCACCCCGGCGGCCCGGGCGCGGCGCACGGTCCAGTGAGGCTCGGGGTGCGTCAGGGGCACGCCGGGGGAGAGCATGAGCGCGGCGAACTGCGACCAGTCGGCCTCGCGCAGGTCGACCAGGGGCAGGCCCTCGGCCTCGGCGGCGGCGCGGCCGGCCTCGCCGTCGTCCCAGCACGCCACCTGCGCCTCGCCGGCCAACAGCGCGCGCGCGGCGGTGAGCCCGGTGCGCGCCAGGCCGAAGACGGCGACGGTGCGCCCCTCGAAGCCGCGGGCGGGGATCACGGACCGGGTCTCATACGCGGCCGCTCATCGCAGCTTCAGCGTCGCCACGCCCAGGATCGCCAGCACCAGCGACACGATCCAGAAACGGATCACCACCGTCGACTCGGCCCAGCCCAGCTTCTCGAAATGGTGGTGGATGGGAGCCATCAGGAAGATGCGCTTCTTGGTGCGCTTGTAGTAGCCGACCTGGATCATCACGCTGAGCGCCTCGGCCACGAACAGGCCGCCGACGATGGCCAGCACGATCTCGTGCTTGGTGCACACCGCGATCGCTCCCAGGCACCCGCCGAGCGCCAGCGAGCCCGTGTCGCCCATGAAGATCTTGGCGGGCGGCGCGTTGTACCAGAGAAAGCCCAGCCCCGCCCCGATCAGCGCGCCGCAGAGCACCGCCAGCTCGCCCGAGCCCGGCACGAAGTAGACCTCGAGATACTGCGCGAACACGCGATTGCCGACGAGGTAGCTGATCACCCCGAACGCGGCGGCGGCGATCATCACCGGGACGATGGCCAGCCCGTCCAGCCCGTCGGTGAGGTTCACGGCGTTCGACGCCCCGACGATCACCACAACGCCGAACACCACGTAGAACCAGCCGAGGTTCAGCAGCAGGTTCTTGACCACCGGAAACGCGAGCGAGGTCTCGAAATGCGGCGAGCCCGCCTCGCGTGCGCCGAACAGCACCACCAGCAGCGTCGCCGCCGCCGCCAGCGCGAACTGCGCCACCAGCTTCTGCCGCCCGGAGAGGCCCGCGGTGGTCTGCTTTGTGACCTTGGCGTAGTCGTCGAGGAAGCCCAGGGCGCCGTAGCCGGCGGTGACCATCAGCACCACCCAGACGTAGAGGTTGGTCAGGTCGGCCCACACCAGCGTCGAGACGGTGAGGCCGGCCAGGATCATGAAGCCTCCCATGGTGGGCGTGCCCGCCTTCTCCAGGATGTGGCGCTCGATGCCGTCGGTGCGGATGGGCTGGCCGCGGCCCTGGCGCGCGCGGATCCAGCGGATGAAGCGGCTGCCCATGGCCACCGCCACCAGCTGGGCGGTGAACAGCGCCGCGCCCGTGCGGAAGGTCTCGTACTTCAACAGGTTGAAGCCGGACCAGTGAATCCGGTGCGCTTCGAGGAACTGCCAGAGCAGGTAGAGCATCGGTCAGGGCCCCTCGCCCACCGCCGCGCCCATCGCCTCCAGGGCGCGCGCGACCAGCGAAGCCTTAGACCCGTTCGACCCCTTCACCACCACCACGTCGCCCGGCCGCACCGCCGCCGTGACGAGCGGCGCGAGCTCGGCCGCCGTGGGCGCCCAGCCGCCTCGCCGCTCCGGCGGGAGCGCGTCGTGGAAGGCGCGCATGAGCGGGCCGGCGGAGAAGGCGAGCTCCACGCCGGCGTCCACCGCGGCGGGAGCGAGCTCGGCGTGCAGGCGCTCGCCGTCGGGGCCGAGCTCCAGCATGTCGGTGAACACGACCAGGCGCCTGCCGGGCCGACGTGACAGCGTGTCGAGCACCGCGCGCATGGAGATCGGGTTGGCGTTGTAGCTCTCGTCCACCAGGGTGAAGTCGCCGTCGGCGAGCGCGACGCGGCGCTCCTGTCCACGCCCGGCGAGCGGGCCGAAGGCGGCCAGCGCCTCCCGCGTGGTCTCGACGGGGACGCCCAGCTCGCCGCACGCCAGCAGCACCGCCAAGCCGTTCGGCCCCCAGTGCGCGCCGGACTGGCCGACGCGGAAGTCGAGCGGTGCGCCGTGCAGGGCGGCGCGGAAGCTCCCCTCCCCCTCCGCCGATGACGGGAGCAGGCGCGCGTCGGCGTCATCCCCGCTCCCGAAGGTCAGCACCCGCGCGCCGGCCGCCTCCGCCGCCTCGCGCAGGAACGACGCCCAGCGCCCGTCGGCGGGGATCACCGCCACGCCGCCCGGCTCCAGGCCGTCGAACACCTCCGCCTTCGCGCGGGCGACGCCCGCCTCGCCGTCGGCGAAGTTCTCCGTGTGAACCGGGCCCACCGTTGTGACCACCGCCACGTGGGGACGTACGAGACGGGCGAGCGGCCGGATCTCCCCGGCGTGGTTCATGCCGATCTCGAACACCGCGCGCTCGGTGGTGCGGGGCATGCGGGCGAGCGTGAGCGGCACGCCGATGTGGTTGTTGAACGACTTCACCGAGCTGTGCCCCGGCCCCGCCAGCCGCAGGGCGGCGGCGATAGCCTGGGTGACGCTGGTCTTGCCGACGGAGCCCGTCACCGCGGCCCGGCGCGCCGGCGAGCGGTCGCGCGCCGCGGCGGCGAGGCGCTCCAGCGCGGCGAGCGGGTCGTCCACCACCACCTGCGGGCCGTCGCCCACCGGATGCGACACCAGCGCGCCGGCCGCCCCCGTCGCCAGCGCCTGCGGGACGAAGTCGTGCCCGTCGCGCACGCCGGCCAGCGCCACGAACAGGTCGCCGGGCTGGAGCTCGCGCGTGTCAAAGGTGACGCCGCCGGCCTCGAACGGCGCGCCGATCGCCCGGCCGCCGGTCGCCGCCAGGATGTCGGGCGAGGTCCACAGCGGCTCAGCCACCGGCCGCCTCCAGCGCCGCACGCACCTCGGACACGTCGTCGAACGGGTGGACCACGCCGGCGATCGTCTGGCCCTGCTCGTGCCCCTTGCCGGCCACGACGAGCACGTCGCCCTCGGCGAGCCCCGCCGCCGCTTCCCGGATCGCCACGCGCCGGTCCCCGACGTCGCGGGCGCCCGGCGCGCCGCGCAGCACCTCCGCGCGGATGGCCGCGGGGTCCTCGGAGCGTGGGTTGTCGTCGGTGACGATCACGAGGTCCGCAAGCCTGTGCGCCTCCGCCCCCATCAGCGGACGCTTGGCGCGGTCGCGGTCGCCGCCCGCACCGATCACGGCCACCAGCCGACCGCGCACGTGCGGACGGAGCGCCTCCAGCACGGTGCGCAGGCCGTCCGGCGTGTGGGCGTAGTCGACGTAGGCCTCGCCGCCCGACGCGCTCGCGCCGACCCGCTGCATCCGGCCGGGAGCGCCCTCCAGCCGCTCGCAGGCGGCGAGCACGGCGTCGGCGTCCTCGCCGGCGGCGACCGCGAGGCCGGCGGCGACCAGCACGTTGGACGCCTGAAACGCCCCTGCAAGCGGCAGCCGCACCTCGCGCACGCCGGAGCCGGCGTCGACGGAGAGGCGCTGGCCGAAGGGCTCGGGCGTGCGCTGCAACAGGCGGATGGCCTCGCCGCGCTGGCCCACGCTCATCACCGTCTGGCCGTGCATCACGGCAAAGCCGGCGAACACGGGGTACTCGTCCACGTCCGCGTTCAGCACGGCCGCGCCGCCGCGGGGCACGAGGCGCTCGAAAAGCTCCAGCTTGGCGGCGCGGTAGGCGCCCATGTCGGCGTGATAGTCGAGGTGGTCCTGGCTGAGGTTGGTGAAGCCGCCCGCGACGATGCGCAGCCCGTCTAGCCGGCGCTGGTCGAGCCCGTGGCTGGAAGCCTCCAGCGCCAGGTGGGTCACGCCGCGGCGGGCGAGCTCGGCGGCGAGGCGCGCCACCTCGGCGGCGTCGGGCGTGGTCAGGCCGGGCGGCGTCAGAGCGTCGCGGGCCGTCTGCACGCCGAGGGTGCCCATGCTCGCCGCCTCGCGGCCGAGTGCGGTGAAGATCTGGCGGACGAAGTTGGCGACGCTGGTCTTGCCGTTGGTGCCGGTCACGGCGACGCAGACGGCGGGCTGAGCGGCGTGCAGGCGCGCGGCGGCCAGCGCATAGGCGCGGCGCACGTCCCTGAAGCGGTAGGTGGGTGTCAGCGCCTCCAGCACCGCGCCCTCGCCGGCGATCACCGCGCTGGCGCCGGCCTGCACGGCGGCGGGCACGAAGCGCGCGCCGTCCACCTGCGTGCCCGGCAGGGCGGCGAACAGCCAGCCGGGGCGCACGGCGCGGCTGTCGGCGGTGACGCCCGAGATGTCCGGGTCGACGGGGCCCGGCGCCCGCGCCAGGAGGTCGGACAGGCGCACCGTCAGAGCGGCCCCGTGGGGGCTTCCTCGTCCACCGGCTTGGCGGCGGCCTTGGCGGAGGAGGTCGCGGCGGTGACGACGCGGGCCACGTGCAGGAAGGGCGCGATGCGGTCGATCACCCGGCCGGCCACGGGCGCGGCGTTCCAGCCGGCGGTGATGAAGCCGAAGGTCTTGGGCGTGGCGTGCGGCTCGTCGAACAGCACCAGCACGAGGTAGCGGCGGGCGTCCACCGGCCCGTCCGTGGGGAAGACGGCGGCGAAGGAGCTGACGTTCTTCGAGTTGTCGTAGCCGTGCGCGCCCGCCTTTTGAGCGGAGCCGGTCTTGCCGCCCACGCGCAGGCCGAGCGCATCGGCGCGCTTGCCCGAGCCGTGCTCCAGGGTGACGTTGTCGCGCATCAGCCCCAGCATCAGCTGCGAGGTCTCCGGCCGGATCACCCGGCGGCCGGGGACGGCCGCGCCGTCCGGCCGCTTCAGCAGCGTCAGCGGGTGGTACACTCCGCCATTCATCACCGAGCCCACGCCCGCCGCCATGTTCAGCGGGCTGACCATGATCGCTTGGCCGAAGCTCGTGGAGGCGATGGTGTTCTCGTCCCAGGCCCGAGGCAGGAGCGGGCGCGCAGCCTCCGCCAGCTCCACCTTGGCGGGCTCGAACAGGCCGAAGCGGCCGAAGTAATCGCGCAGCCGGTCGCCGCCCGCATGCAGCGCCATCTTGGCGGTCGAGATGTTGGACGACTCGATGAAGGCGTCGTCCATGGACAGGATCGGCGGCCCGCCCTTGTGGTAGTCGTGGATCAGGCGCGAGCCGATCTGCAGCGGCTTGGAGGCGTCGAAGGTCGACCGCATGGTCTCCGAGCCCGAGTCCAGCGCCATGGCGAAGGTGTAGGTCTTGAAGGTCGACCCCATCTCGTACACCGACTGCGCCGCCCGGTTGAGCATCGCGTCCAGCCCGCTCCGACCCGGTGCGTTGGGATCGATGTCCGGCAGCGACGACATCGCCAGGATCTCGCCCGTGGAGATGTCGGTGACCACGCCCACCGCACCCTTGGGCGAGAACTCGGCGACCCCCTTGCGCAACTCGTCCTCCAGCGCCGCCTGCACGCGCAGGTCCAGCGCCAGCTGGACGGGACGCCCGTCCTTGGCCGCGCCCTGCACGGCGGCGTCGAGCGCGCGCTCCGCGCCGGAGAGGCCGTGGCCGCCCGCGTCGGTGAAGCCGATCAGGTGGCCGGCGGTGGCGCCCAGCGGGTAGACGCGCCGGCTCTCCTCCTCGAAGGACACGCCGGGCAGGCCAAGGTCGTTGACGCGGTCGCGCTCGGCGGGAGTGAGCGCGCCGATCAGGTACTCGCGGCGGCGGCCCTTGAGGGCGTGCTGGAGCCGGTCGGCGGGCAGGCGCGGCAGCGCGCGGGCGAGGGCGTGGCGCGTCTCGGCCGGGTCCCAGATCTCACGCGGGTCGAGGTACAGGCCGTAGTGCGTCAGGTCGACGGCCAGCAGGCGGCCCTCGCGGTCCACCAGGTCCGCACGGGCGACGGCGGGCGCGGGCGCGGCGAACTCGCCGGCGCCGGGATGCAGCCACAGGGCGCGCCGCGCCGCCTCCGCGCCCATGGTCACGAAGGCCAGGGCGAACAGGCACAGCACCAGGAAGATGCGCAGGCGCGTGTCGTCCACGGGCCGGTCGGCGGCGCGCGAGCGCTCGAAGGCGTGCTCCAGCGTCCACATGGCGTTGACCGTGCGCCGCCAGGCGGAGCCCAGGCTCCAGTGCGGCCGGGGGGGAGCGTCGACGCTCATCGCGCGCCCTCCTGCGACGGTTTGGCGGCGGCGGCGGCCGGGCGGCGCACCAGGTCGCCGAGGGCGTCGACGGGCGTCTCCTGGCGGCCCTGGGCGGGCGACAGGCCGACGTAGGCGGACAGGCGCTCCAGCCGTGCGGGCGTCTCCAGGTGCGCGACCTCGGCCCGCAGCACGCGGAGCTGGCGCTGCTCGTCGGCGATCTGCTCGTCCACCTCGGCGACCCGGCCGGCCTCGCGGCCGGCGCCCGCCTTGGCCAGGTACACGCCGGTGACGAGCACAAGCAGGCAGCCGAGGGCGGCGAGATCCACCAGGCGGAAGCCGCGCAGGCGGCGCGCGAACAGGCGGGAGATCGCGTTCACGCGGCGCTCCTGACGCGCGCGGCCGTGCGCACAGCGGCGCGCAGCTTGGCCGAGCGGGCGCGGGGGTTGGAGGCGGCCTCCGCGTCCGAGGCGGCCAGCGCGCCGGTGCGCACGAGGCGGAAGGTCGGCGTCGGGCCCGCGGCGGTCGGCGGCAGGTGGCGCGAGCCGGCCGGCGTGCGGCCGGCGCGCTCGGCCAGGAACGACTTCACGATCCGGTCCTCCAGGGAGTGGAAGCTGACCACCACGAGTCGCCCGCCCTCGCCGAGGAGGCGCTCCGCCGCAGCCAGCCCGCGCTCCAGCTCGCCGAGCTCGTCGTTCACCGCGATCCGCAGCGCCTGGAAGGTGCGCGTGGCGGGGTGCGTCGGCGCGCCGCGGCGGCCGCCCAGGGCGCGCTCGACGGCCTCGGCCAGGTCGGCGGTGCGCGTGAAGGGGGTCTCCTCGCGGCGGCGCGCCAGCACCCAGGCGACGCGGCGCGAGCGCCGCTCCTCGCCGTACTCGTAGAGGATGCGCGCCAGCTCGGCCTCGTCCTCGCCGTTGACGAGGTCGGCCGCCGTCGGACCCCCCGACTCGTCCCTTGGGCCCATGCGCATGTCGAGCGGGCCGTCGCGCATGAAGGAGAAGCCGCGCTCGGCCTCGTCCAGCTGCATGGAGGAGACGCCCACGTCGAACACCACCGCGTCGGGCGCGGGCGCGTCGTCCCAGGCGTCGAGCAGCTCGCCGAATGGACGTGCGACCAGCTCGAACCGGCCGGGGTGCGCGGCCGTGAGCGGTTCGGCGAATCGGGCGGCGGAGGGATCGCGGTCAAAGGCGGTGACGCGGGCGCCGGCCTCCAGGAAGGCGCGGCTGTAGCCCCCCGCGCCGAAGGTCATGTCGACCACGTGCGCGCCCGCCAGCGGCGCGCACGCCTCCAGCACCTCGGGCAGCATCACGGGCGTGTGCGGGGCGGCGCTCATGCGGCGCGCGCCCGGTTGCGGAAGGCGGCCAGCCCCTCGCGGGCGGCCAGCCGCTGGGCGGCGCGGTGCGCGCGGAACGCTTCGCGATCCCACAGTTGGAAGCGGTCTCCCAGTCCCGCGATGACCACCTGGTCGGCGAGGCCGAACTCGGAGCACAGCTCCTCGGGCAGCACGATCCGGCCGGCGGTGTCGAACGGCAGCCGGCTCATGCCCGCGTACACCGCGGTCTCGAGCGCCGAGCGCAGGGGGTCGCCGAAGGCCAGCCCGTCGATGACGCCGCGGTACTGGTCGAACAGGCCCTGCCCTCCGCCCTCGAGGCAGTCCGCCTCGATGGAGGGGAACAGCCAGACGCCCTCCCCGCCGGCGAGCGCCCGCAGGTCGGCGGGCACCACGAGGCGCCGCTTCGCGTCCAGCTGCTTCTCGAAGGTCGAAAGGAACACGCCACACCCGAACCGCCCGTGACGATTGGGTTAACATGGGCCGAAATGGGCGGCAATGACACCGAGCCGCGCTCCAGCCTGCGTTGTCGACGCAGGGCAGAGTCATACGAACGTGGTGAACAGGAGGTTCACAGCTTCTCCACAGGCGTGCGGCGGCGCGCCCGCCTGCGGTGCTTGGGTTCGGCGGCGTGTCTGTGGGCCAGACGGCCTGTAAGCCGGGTTCTGTGCCGCCCGACACCCGAGAGCGTCGGAGGCGGCGGCCATTCCTCTGGACCGGCCCTTGCGGCCCGGTTCTCGCGACGCACCCGGGCCGCTCGGACCGGCGACGGTCCTGCCCTCCCCAACTGGTACGCGGGAGGACGCGCGGCCCCTATTCGGTCTTGCTCCAGGCGGGGCTTGCCATGCGGTCCCCCTCGCGGGGTCCCCGGTGGGCTCTTAACCCACCCTTTCACCCTTCCCTCCCCGTCCGAGGACGGGGGTCGGAGGTCTGCTCTCTGTGGCGCTGTCCCTGGGATCGCTCCCGGCGGGCGTTACCCGCCGCCTTGTCACCGTGGAGCCCGGACTTTCCTCGACGCCTGCTGGTGAGACGCCGCGACCGCCCAGCCGTCTGGCCCGCCCGCCGTGTGGCGGAGGGGGGAGGCGGGGTCAAGCGGCGGCCGGGCGCGCCAGCCTAAGGTGGCCGTCGAGCGGAACGCTCGCGACGGCGAAAGCTTACCCAATCCCGCCCCGGGGGCGAGGTCTCTCAAATGTTCATGCGTATAGATCAGCTTCAAGCTGAGCTGCCGAAGCCGAAGAAGGCCGATCCGAACGCCGCGGCCGCCCTGCAAGAGCTTCTGGGCGGCAAGTTCGGCGAGATGTCCACGCTCAACAATTACATGTTTCAAAGCTTCAACTTCCGCAACAAGGAGAAGCTGCGCCCCTTCTACAGCCTTGTCGCCTGCATCACGGCCGAGGAGCTAGGCCACGTCGAGGTGGTGACGAACGGCGTCAACCTCCTGGCCGCGGGTCCCGATCCGGAGCGCGACACCGACGTCTCCAAGGCGCCGTTCGCTGACATGAAGGATATGCGCTCGGCGGCCAACTTCCTGCACGCGGGCGGCGCCGCCACCGTGACGGACAGCAACTTCCGGCCTTGGACCGGCGAGAACGTCTTCTCCACGGGCAATCTGGTCCTCGACACCCTGCACAACTTCTTCCTCGAGTGCGGCGCGCGGATGCACAAGCTGCGCGTGTACGAGACGCTGTCCGACCCGACGGGCCGCGAGGTGTGCGGCTACCTGCTCGTCCGCGGCTCGGTCCACGCCCACGCCTACGCCCTCGCGCTGGAGAAGCTGACCGGCGTGGCCATCAAGGACATGCTGCCCACGCCCAACATCGACCTGAGCAAGATCCCCGAGTGCCAGAAGTACCTTGACGAGGGCAGCCACCGCCGCCTCTACCGCTTCGGCTCGAAGGATTACGCAGAGATGGCGGCCATCTGGGGCGGCGGCGAGATGGCGCTGCCGAACGATCCGCCGGGCGAGCTGGAGATCGTCGAGGGCCTGCCGGACGGCGGCAAGATCCCCGACCTGGAAGGCGCCTCGGCGGCCTTCACGCCCGACTACGCGCCGGAAGAGATCTTCGAGATCGCCGCCAAGCTGACGAAGAAGATGTAGCCGCGAAGGGCCGGGTCAGGACCCGGCCCGACCCGCCGCCTGGCCGGCCATCCGCAGCATCGCCACCAGCCGCGCCCGCGTCTCGCCGTCCGCCACGCCGTCCACCCGCGTCGGCCGCCAGTGGCGCTGGAAGGCGCGCACCACGGTGGCCGTGTCGGCGTCGAAGCGGCCGGAGGGCGGGAGGTCGTAGCCGAGGCGGGTCAGGCCGGCCTGCAGGGCGAACACGCCGACGCCCTCCTCGCTCTCGGCCAGGGGCTCGCCAGGGGAGGCGTCGGGCTCGGCCCACAGGCCGTGGCCCCGGCGGGCGAGCTCGGCCCACGGGAACAGCTCGCCGGGGTCCTCCTTGCGCGCGGGGGCCACGTCGGAGTGCGCCAGGATGCGCGCGTCGGGCACGCTCCAGCGCACGCGCACCCCGTCCAGCAGCGCGCAGACGGCGTCCACCTGCGCGGGCGGGAACGCGCGGTAGCCGTGCTCGTGGCCCGGGTTGACGATCTCCACGCCGATCGAGACGGCGTTCACGTCGCGCTCGCCGCGCCAGGACGACACACCCGCGTGCCAGGCGCGCCGCGCCTCCGGCACCAAGGCGAAGACGCGGCCGTCCTCCTCGACCAGCCAGTGGGCGGAGACCTTGGCGGCGGGGTCGCGCAGGCGCTCCAGCGCGGCCGCGCCGGTGGCCATGCCGGTGTAGTGCAGCACCACCATGTCCGGCGGCGCGCGTCGCGCGTCGAAGTTGGGCGAGGGGGCGTCGACGATCTCCACGCCGGCCGTGTGGGGCCGGCGGGCCCGCGCGACAAGCCCGGCGGGGTCGGCCGCCGCCCGGCTCAGCTCGCGGCGAGCGTCCGCAGGCACGCCGCCCGCACCCTGGCGAGCGACGGCGGCCACACGCCGCGCACCGCCCGGACCGCCCGTCGCCGGTAGGCCGGGACGTCCTTGACCGTGTCCTCGATGAACGGAGCGCCGCACACCCGGCCCACGGTCAGGCTCCGAGGCCCGTCCTCTGAACCGAGGACGGCGAGCACCGCGCGCGGGTTGCGCGGCAGCGCGAAGGCCAGGGCGATGCCGAGCCCTTCGGAGGCGCCCGCGTCCGTTCCTGGCGCGAGCTTGGGCGCGAGCGCGATCCAGCGGGCGTCGCCGCTCCCGATCCGACGCTCGACGCCCTGCCATCGGTTCGACCTCCCGAGCGCGTCGACCGCGCCCTTGGCGCCGTCCTGGCGGATGGAGGCCTCGATCGACGCCGGAGAGAGCGGCGGCGCGGCGCGGACCGCCTGCACCGTCGCGCTCAGCAGCACGGACGCGAGCGAAAGCGTCGCCAGTCTCAACCGGCGTCCCAGCCGTAGCCGGTCCAGCGCGCGGAGATCACCGCGGGTCCGCCCGCGCGGCCGCCGCGCGCCTTGGCCACGGCGAGCGCCAAGAGGACCAGCGCCAGCGCCAGCACGGCCACCACGGCCAGCGCCGCGGCGAACAGCAGCGCCACCACGCCCGCGGCGGCGGTCGCGGCCAGGGCCGCCGCTCCGCCCAGCAGCCAGCCGAGCGGGCCCGGCGTACGCGCGGGCGGCGGTGCGGAGCGCAGGAGAACGGGCGGCGCGGCCATCGGAGGCTCCGCGGGAGGAGGACGGGCGTGTCCCGGCCGCATCTTTCCGGCGCGGGCGCGCACGCGTCAATCGCCGCGGCGCCCTCGCCCGTTCCCCCGCCGGCCCTCGCCCGCTAAACGGGCGATATGACCCCCGCGCTTCTCCTCATGGCGAGCCTCGCGCTCCAGGACGCCCCGTCCGCCGCCACCACGCCGCCCGCCGCCGCCGAGCCCGCGGCCGCCTCCGCCGCACCCGCGCTGACGAGCGCCCCTGCGGACGACTACGGCTTCACGGCCTGGTGCCGCGGCGCCCTGACCGGCCACATGGAGCTCGGCGCCGCCGCCGCGCCCGAGATCGCGCGCGTCGAGCAGGACAAGGCGAACAAGCTGCTGGAAGGCAAGTCGGGCGCGGAGGCCGACCGGATCCGCGCTTCCCTGGCCAAGGACGTCGCGCGCGAGGCGGAGCTCGACACCGAGCAGCAGAAGGCCGGCAAGATGTACCTCGCCCTCTACCAGTCCGCGCTGGAGGCGGCGGAGGCCGCGGGCGCCAATCACAGCCAGGGGGAAGAGGACGCGGGCCAGGGCTATCGCATCTGGTCGGCCGCCCGCGCCGCCTCGCCGCAGACGCAGATGTACTCCTACCTGATGTGGGAGCTGCCGGGCCGGTGTGAGACCGCCGCGCGCGCGCTTAAATCCCACTCAGGCCTGCTCGGGGCTGCGTTCAAGCGAGCGGACGCGCAGGCTCCGCAGGACGCGCCCACCCCGCCGGCCGCCGATCCCGCTCCAGCCGCGGACGCGCCCGCGCCGCCCGCCACCGACACGCCGGCCGCCCCGCCGCTGCGCCCCACCGCTCCCGCGCCGGGAGCCTGACGCGCATGGAGCTGCAGTCGGCGGCGCTGCGGCGCATCCAGCCTTCCGCGACGGTGGCCATGAGCGCAAAGGCGCGCGCGCTCGCCGCCGAGGGCCGCGACATCATCGGCCTCGCCGCCGGCGAGCCGGACTTCGACACGCCCGACTTCGTCAAGGAGGCCGCCATCAAGGCCATCCGCGATGGCCGCACCAAGTACACCGACCCCGACGGCATGCCCCAGCTGAAGCGCGCCGTGGCCGACAAGTTCGCCCGCGAGAACGGCCTGGAGTACGCGCCCTCGCAGGTGCACGTGGCCCCCGGCGGCAAGGCGGTGATCTACAACGCGCTCCTGGCCACGCTGTCGCCCGGCGACGAGGTGGTGATCCCGACCCCCTACTGGGTCAGCTACCCCGACATGGTGCTCCTGGCCGGCGGTGAGCCCGTGTTCGCCCACGCCACGGAGGCGGACGGCTTCAAGCTCCGTCCGGAGGCGCTGGAGGCGGCGATCACGCCGCGCACCAAGTGGCTGATCCTGAACTCGCCCTCCAACCCGTCGGGCGCGGCTCACACCGAGGGCGAGCTGCAGGCGCTGGGCGAGGTGCTGCTGCGCCACCCGCACGTCTGGGTGCTGACGGACGACATGTACGAGCACCTGGTGTTCGACGGATTCCGCTTCACCACCATCGCCCAGGTGGTCCCGGAGCTGAAGGCGCGGACGCTGACCATGAACGGCGTCTCCAAGGCCTACGCCATGACCGGGTGGCGCATCGGCTACGCCGCCGGGCCCGAGCCGCTGATCAAGCTCATGGGCAAGGCCATCGGCCAGACCACCTCCAACGCCTCGTCGATCAGCCAGTGGGCGGCCGTGGCGGCGCTGGACGGCCCGCAGGACTTCATGGCCGAGCGCACGCGCGCCTTCCAGGACCGGCGCGACCTCGTCGTCTCCATGCTCAACCAAGCGGCGGGGCTGTCGTGCCCGCGGCCGGAGGGTGCGTTCTACGTCTACCCGTCCATTGGCGGCCTGCTCGGCAAGCGCGCACCCTCCGGCGCCGAGATCGCCACGGACGAGGACTTCGCCACCGCGCTCCTCGACGCGGAGGGCGTGGCGGTCGTCCACGGCGCGGCCTTCGGCCTCTCGCCGCACTTCCGCGTCAGCTACGCCACCAGCGACGCCGTGCTGGAGGACGCCTGCGCGCGCATCCAGCGCTTCTGCGCGAGCCTGACCTGACGGTCGGCGCCTTCCCGCCGCCCGTCGCCGCCCTGGCGCTGGCCGCGGGGCTCGCCTGGGCGGGGAGCGCGCTCCTGGTCCGAAGCGGCTGGCTCGACACGCCGGGCGAGCGCTCCAGCCACGTGCGACCCACGCGCACGGGCGGAGGCCTGGCCATCGCCGCGGGCGTCCTCGCCGGCGCGGCGCTGGCCGCCGCCCGCGCGGACGGCGCGCCGATCGCCGATGTCGCGCTGGTGCTGGCCGCCGCCCTCGCCATGGCCGGCCTGGGTGCGCTGGATGATCGCTTCGCCCTCGACGCCCGGCTGAAGCTGCTCGTCGGCGTCGCCCTCTCGGCGGGGGTGGCGAGCGCCCTGCCCCACCCGCGCGTCCTGCCGCTCGCGCCGGGCCTCGACCTGCCGCTCGCGGAGTGGGTCAGCGTCGGCGGCGCGGCGCTGTGGGTGTTGACCGTGCTCAACGCGATCAACTTCATGGACGGGGCGGACGGCCTGGTCCCCGGCGGCCTGCCGATCGCCTTCGCCGCGCTGGGCGTCGCCGCCTGGGCCGGCGGCGCCGGGCAGGTCGCGGTCGTCTGCGCCCTCGCCTGCGCCGCTTACCTGGGTTTCCTGCCGTGGAACCTCGCAGGGCGGCTGTTCCAGGGCGACGCCGGCTCCCTGTTCGGCGGCTTCCTGTTCGCCGGCCTGCACCTCGCCGCCGCAGGTCGCGGAGCCGTCCCGCTGCTGTTCGGGCCGGTGCTGCTGCTGCCCTGGCTGACGGACGTGCTGCTGACCCTGCTCCGCCGCGCCCGCGCCCGTCGCCCCCTCCTCAGCGCCCACCGCGAGCACCTGTACCAGCGCTGGCTGCAGGTCACCGGCCGCCCGCACCTCGCGCTGGCTTGGCGCAACGCCGCCGTGGGCTTGGTGGCGGTGGCGGTGGCGGCGAGCATGTGGCTCGCGCCATGGACCTGGCAGGGGCCGCTGTTCGCTGTGGCCGTCGCGGCGAGCGTCCTGGCGTGGCGCCTCGCCAGCCGACGCCTGGACGCCGCGACCGCCTAGGCGGTGCGGCTCACCGCGAAGTCGGCCAGCTCCTCCAGCGCCTCGCGCCAGGGCCCGCGCGCGAAGCCGGACAGCGCCGCCTTGGCCTCGTCCGCATAGCGCTGCGCAAGCTCCAGGGTGGCGGAGAGCGCGCCCGTGCCCACCACCAATTCGCGCGCGCGGCGGAAGTCGGCCTCGACGCCCGAGCGGTCGGAGAAGGCGCGCTCCCAGAAGCCGCGCTCGCGCGCGCCGGTGCGGCGCACGGCCAGGATCAGCGGCAGGGTCGCCTTGCCTTCGCGGAAATCGTCGCCCGCATTCTTGCCGAGCTCGGCCGAGGCGCCGCCGTAGTCCAACGCGTCGTCGACCAGCTGGAAGGCGTAGCCGAGCTTCAGCCCGTAGCAGCGCAGCGCCTCCACCCCGGCCGCCGACGCCCCGGCCACCAGCGCGCCCGACTGGCCGGCGGCGGCGAACAGCTCGGCGGTCTTGCCGCGCACGATCTCCAGGTAGGTGGCTTCGTCGAGGTCGAGGTCGAGGGCCCGGGTCAGCTGCAGCACCTCGCCCTCGGCGATCACGCGGCTTGCGCGTGCCAGGACGTCGAGGGCGCGCAGGCTGTCGGTCTCAACCATCAGCTCGAAGGCGCGGGCGAACAGGAAATCGCCCACCAGCACGGACTGCGCGCCGCCCCAGATCAGGTGCGCGGCCACCTTGCCGCGTCGGAGCTGGCTGCCGTCCACCACGTCGTCGTGCAGCAGGGTCGCCGTGTGGATGAACTCCACCGCGGCGGCGAGCTTCAGCGCCGCGTCGCCCTCCCCGCCCGCGAGGCGCGAGGCGGCCACCGTCACCAGCGGCCTCAGGCGCTTGCCGCCGGCGGCGACGAGGTGGTCGGCCAGCGCCGGGATCAGCGGCACGGGGCTGTCCATCCGCGACACGATCAGCGCGTCCACCCGGCCCATGTCCGCGCGCGCGAGCTCCACCAGCCGGTCCACGGTGGCCGGGCGGCGGGTCAGGACGGGGACGGCGGCGTCCAAGGGGCGGCGGGCTCCTGACACGGGCGGGGCGCGCGGGCGTTGGCCGGACGCGTGCAGGCGTGCAGATAGCGTGCGGGAGGCCCGACCGCCATGCCGGATGAGTGCGCCCCAGGGTCGGACCCTTCGGCGGAGACGGACGAGGTGGCCCTGCTCGGCGGCCGCGTGCGCCTGCGCCAACGGGTGCGCGGCTATCGGGCGGGTCTGGACGCCGCGCTGCTGGCCGCCGCCGTGGAGGCCGCGCCGGGCGAGCGCGTCGTGGAGCTCGGCTGCGGCGCGGGAGGCGCGCTCCTGCCGGCGGCCGTGCGCAACGCCGGGGCGAGCTTCACCGGCGTGGAGCGTGACGCGGCCGCAGCGGCCCTCGCCCGCGGGAACGCGGCGCTGAACGGGCTGGAGACGCGGGTCGAGGTCCGCGAGGGCTGCCTTACGGACGGGCCCGTCAACCGCGGCGGCGGCCGGTTCGACGCCGCTTTCAGCAACCCGCCCTTTTTCGACGACCCGTCCGCCCTGCGCCCGCCCGCGCCCGAGCGGCGCGGCGCCTGGATGGCCGACCACGGGCTCGCCGCCTGGTGCGCCTGGCTGCTGGCGGCGGTGCGCGACGGGGGGCGGATCACCGTGGTGCACCGCGCGGACCGGCTCGCCGACCTGCTCGCCGGCCTCGTGGCCAGGGGCGGCGGCGGGCTGGCGGTGCGGCCGGTGCACCCCTTCGCGGACGCGCCGGCCAAGCGCGTGCTGGTGCGCGCCGTGCGGGGCTCGCGCGCGCCGTTGGCGCTCTTGCCGCCGCTGGTGCTGCACACGCGCGACGCCGCGGGGCACACGACGGAGGCGGATGCGGTGCTGCGCGGGGAGGCGCGGCTGGGGTGGTGAGGCGCAAGAGAGGTGGTGCACGCCGTGCATGACGCCTTCTCCGTCCCCCTCGGGCTTGATCCGAGAGCTCGAGCACCGCGTCGACCTTGCGTGAGGGTACGGCCGTCCCGACGGGCGAGGATCATCTCCACGCGGGGCGTCCCTAGATCAGCAAGTTCGACGCCCCCGCAGGGCGTTGAATGACCTAGGGGGCCCCGCGTCCCGACGCCCACGCGCGAAGCGGAGCCTGCGCAGGCAGGTCGCGTTGACGTGACCGAGCATGGTGGCAGCCACCGCCCTCGCCGATGTCACCCCGCCTTGCGCCGCGGGGCCGCCCGACGTGGCGCGGCCTCCGCCGCCTTCGCCGCAGCGCCGCCCGCAGGCTTTGCAGCTGCAGCCTTGCCCGGCTTGGACGCCGCCTCGCCGGCCCCGACCTTGCCACCGCGCGGCGGCTGCGCCCCCCCGCGCTGCAGGCTCGCCCGCAGCGCCTCCATGAGGTCGATCACCTTCGTGTCCTGCGGCGGGGCGGCCTCCGTGAGCACCTGACCCTTCTTCTTCTCCTCGATCAGCGCCTTGAGCGCGTCCTCGTACCTGTCGTTGAAGGTCGACGGATCGAAGGCGCCCTCCTGCTGCTCGATGATCTTCTCGGCGATCGCGAGCATGTTCTTGTCCGCCTTGGCGTCGGGGATGTCGCGGAAATAGTCGTCGGCGTTGCGCACCTCGCCCTTGGTGCGCAGCGACCAGCAGACGATGCCCTTGCCCTGCGGCTCCAGCGCCATCAGCCGCTCGCGCGTCGACAGCACCACGCGGCCCAGCGCGATGCGCCCGGTCTCGCGCATGGCCTCGCGGATCACCGTGAAGGCCTCGGTGGCGATGTCGCCGTTGGGGGTCAGGAAGTAGGGATCGTTCCAGTACAGGCGGTCGATCTCGTCGGCGGCGACGAACCGCTCGATGTCGATCACCTTGGTGGACTCGAGCTTGACCGCCTTGATCTCCTCGTCGGTGACGGTGACGTACTGGTCCTTGGAGACCTCGAAGCCCTTGATCAGGCTGGAGCGCTCCACCGGCCCTGTGTCCGGGTCGGTGGTGACCATGCGGATGCGGTTGCCCGTCGCCGGGTTCAGCAAGTGGAAGCTGACGTCGCCCGCGCGCGACGAGGCGGTGTAGAGCGCCACCGGGCAGGTGACGAGCGACAGGCGCAGGTGCCCCTGCCAGGTCGGGCGCGCGGCCATGGCGGCCTCCTTGGGAAACAGCGACTCGGCCAACGGCGCTGCGCGCGAATCGTTCAGCTTGCGCCGCCGCGGCCGGCGCGCGAGGCGGAGCACGTGATCGAGGTCGACGCCCGCGGCCACCGCTGCCCCATTCCCACCCTGCGCCTGCGCCGGGCGCTGGAGCGCGCCGCGCCCGGCGAGGAGGTCGCGCTCCGGGCCGACGACCCGCTCGCCCGCGTGGACGTGCCGCACTTCGTCCGCGAGCGCGGGCTGGAGCTGTTGCGCGAGGGCGCGGAGGGCGCCGGCTGGCGCTTCGTCGTGCGCAAGCCGTCGACGGGCGCGGCGGTCGTCACCAAGCCCTAACCTCCGGCCGGCTAGGCTGGGGCGTGGATCTCCCCGCCCGCGTGCTGATCGTCGCCGAGGACGACCGCCTCGCCTCGCCCCTGCGCGAGGGGCTGGAGCGGCTGGGCTGGCCCGCCCTCGTCGTGCGCGGCGCCGCGGGCGCGATCGCCGCCGTCGCCGCCGACGCGCCCGAAGCGGTGCTGGTGGACCTCGCGGGCGACGCGCCGGCGCTGCTCACCCTGCCGGCCCGCCTCAAGGCGGTCAGCGCGCCGCGGCGGCTGCCGGTGGTCGCTCTGGGGGGTTCCGGGCCCGCGCTGGAGACGCTCGGCTTCGACCTGGCGCTCGCCGCCTCGCTGCACCCGGCGCAGGCGGCGCTGCGGCTCGAGGCGCTGGTCCGCACCGCCGTCTCGGAGGAGGAGGCGGAGCTGCGCGTCGAGACCTTCGCCGCGGCGGGGCGCTCCGCCCCGCCCGCGCCGGCCGGGGCCGACGCTCCCCTGGCCGTGCTCACCGTCGGCGAACCGGCGCCCAAGTTCCTGGCCCTGCGCCACGCGCTCCAGGCGACGGGCGCCGAGGTGACCGGGGCCTTCACCGCCTTCACCGCCTTCGACTACCTGCACGACCGCACCTTCGACGCGGTGGTGCTGTGGGCGGGCGAGACGCACGCCGAGGCGCTGTCCATCGCCGCGGGCATGCGCCGCAACACGCGCCTGTTCCACACCCCCACCCTGCTGCACCTGCGCGAGGGCGCGCAGGTCACGCCCGCCGAGGCCTACGACCGTGGCCTGTCCGACCTCGCGACCGCCGACACGCCCGAGGCGGAGACGGCCGAGCGCGTGCTGCAGCTCGCCCGCGGCTTCAGGCGCGAGCGCGCCATCCGAGCGCGCCTGGACGCCATGCGAGGCTCGGGGCTGATGGATGCGGCGACGGGCCTGTTCACCCGCGAACTGTTCGCCGCGCACCTGCGGCGGCTGGCGGCGGTCGCGCCCGTGCGCCGCCGCGCCCTGTCCGTCGCCGTGCTGCGGCTGCATCCGCGCGGCGCGGCCGCCCTGCGGGCGCGCGAGGCCGGCTGGCTTGACCGGGCCACGCCGCAGATCGGCTCCATGCTCGGGAGGCTGGTGCGCGCGGAGGACACGCCCGCGCGCCTGGGCGCCGACGTCTTCGCCGTCGCCCTGCCCGCCGGCCGGGCCGCGGCGCAGGCCACGGCCGAGCGCATCGCCGCCGTGATCGCCTGCACCGCCTTCGACGCAGGGGACGACGAGCCGCCGTTCACCGTGGAGTTCGACGTCGGCTCGGCCGAGGTGCGTCCGGGCGAGAGCCCCGCCTCGGCGCTGGAGCGCGCAGCCGCCCTGGCGAGCGTGCGCGCGGCCTGAGTCGCCTGTGACGGCCGGCCGCCTGCCTGTCGGGCCTCAGCCCGCCTGGCCGCGCTTCTCCGCGTAGATCACCAGCGGCTGGGCGCGGCCCTCGACCACCTCTGCGTTGACCACGACCTCCTCGACGCCCTGGTAGGTCGGGAGCTCGAACATGGTCTCCAGCAGGATCGCCTCCATGATCGAGCGCAGGCCCCGCGCGCCGGTCTTCCGCGCGATCGCCTTGCGGGCGATGGCGTTCAGGGCGTCGTCGGTGAACGACAGGCCGACGTTCTCCATGTCGAACAGGCGCTGGTACTGCTTGATCAGCGCGTTCTTGGGCTCGGTGAGGATCTTCACCAGCGCGACCTCGTCGAGGTCCTCGAGCGTGGCGACCACGGGCAGGCGGCCGATGAACTCGGGGATCAGGCCGAAGCGCTGCAGATCCTCAGGCTCGACGTTGCGCAGCACCTCGCCCGTGCGGCGCTCCTCGGGATCGGCGACCTTGGCGCCGAAGCCGATCGACTTGCCCTGGCCGCGGGCCGAGATGATCTTGTCCAGCCCCGCAAAGGCGCCGCCGACGATGAACAGGATGTTGGTGGTGTCGACCTGCAGGAACTCCTGCTGCGGGTGCTTGCGGCCGCCCTGCGGCGGCACGGAGGCGACCGTGCCCTCCATGATCTTGAGCAGGGCCTGCTGCACGCCCTCGCCCGACA
>CAXTBN010000018.1:0-45291 GCA_964242895.1 uncultured Caulobacteraceae bacterium
GGGCTCGAGCCCGGCGCGCGGCCGCCGCTGCTGGCGGCGCAGGCGGCGACGCGCTGCGACGCGGACGGCCTGTTGCGCTACGCACGCCCGCGCTCGCCGGCCCTGCAGCCCGAGGGCGACTCCTGGGCGGCGCACCTGCGCGCGGCGCCGTTCAACCTGTTCTGGGCGGACCTGGAGGCGGACGCCGCCCGCCGCGTCGCGGTGCTCTCCGCCGCTCAGGCGGCGCGCTGGCGCGCGAGCACGCCCGCCGCGTCCGCGCCGGTCGGCAGCGCGCCGTAGGCGGAGCCGCCCTCGCCGGCGAGGCGCGAGGCGCAGAACGCGTCCGCCACCGCGGCCGGCGCGTGGCGCACCAGCAGCGCGGCCTGCAGCACAAGCGCCATGCGCTCGGCCAGGAGCCGTGCGCCCGCCTCGCCCGCGCCGGCCAGCGCCTCCAGCCCCTCCGCCGCCCTGGCGAGGCGAGGCTCGGCGGCGCAGGCGTCGGCGACCTCGGCGCGGAAGGCGGCCAGGGCCGAGGGCTCGCGACGTAGGGTGCGCAGGACGTCGAGCGCGATGACGTTGCCCGAACCCTCCCAGATCGCGTTCAGCGGGCTTTCACGGAACAGGCGGGGCATGGGCGTCTCCTCGACGTAGCCGACGCCGCCGTGCACCTCCATGCACTCGTAGACGAACTCGGGGCAGCGCTTGGTCAGGCGGTACTTGGCCAGCGCGACCGCAAGGCGCGCAAAGGCGCGCGCCTCCTCGCCGGGTTCCGAAAAGGCGCGGGCGACCCGCAGCACCAGGGCGCAGGCGGCCTCGTACTCCAGCGCGAGGTCGGCGAGCACCGCGGCCATGGCGGGCTGGTCGATCAGGCGCTTCTGGAAGGCCGAACGACCCTCGGCGTGGTTCACCGCCTCCGCCAGCGCCCGGCGCATGATCCCGAGCGTGCCGGAGACGGTGCCGAGCCGCGTGTGGTGGACCATGTCGATGATCACCTTCACGCCCTGGCCCTCCTCGCCGAGGCGCGTGGCGTGGGCGTGGTGGTATTCGATCTCGGAGGATGCGTTGCTCTTGTTGCCCAGCTTGTCCTTGAGCCGCTCGATACGAATCCCGTTGCGGTCGCCGTCGGGCGTGACGCGCGGGACCAGGAGGCACGTCAGCCCGCCCGGCGCGTAGGCCAGCGTCAGGAAGCCGTCGCTCATGGGCGCCGAGCAGAACCACTTGTGCCCGCGAAGGACGTAGGCGCGGCCGCCGGCCGGCGTGGCGGTGGTGGTGTTGGCGCGGACGTCGCTGCCGCCCTGCTTCTCCGTCATGGCCATGCCGACGGTGATCCCGCGCTTGCCGGCGATGGGTGCGAGGGGCGCGTCGTAGCGGCCGCCGAACAGCTTTCCGAGCCAGGGCCCGCCGACTTCCGGCTCATGCCGGAGCGCGGCGACGGAGGCGTAGGTCATGTCGACCGGGCACATGGTCCCGGCCTCCGCCTGGGTGAAGATCGCGAGCAGGGCGGCGTGGGCGGCGTGGGCGCCCCGCTCGTCCGCCGTCCAGGCGAGGTCGTGGATCCCGTGGTCCATCGCCAGCGCCATCAGCCGGTGATAGGCGGGATGGAACGTGACCTCGTCGAGCCGGCGGCCGTAGCGGTCGAAGGTGCGCAGCTCGGGCGGGTGGCGGTTCGCCTGCTCGCCGAGCTCCAGCACCTCCTCGGAGCCGACCAGCGCGCCCAGGGTGGTGCAGCGGGCGTCGAGCCACGGCCCGGCCTCGCGCAGCACGGCTTCGCGCAGGGCGACGTCGGTCAGGTACAGGTTGCGGCCGGCGAGCGGGGCCGGTTGGTTGGTCACCTCGTGGGTGGCGAGGTCGGTCAGGGGGGCGAGCAAGGACATCGGATCACCTTAGTCCTCCCCAGCTCGCGGGGGAGGGGACCGCCGACGGCGGTGGAGGGGGTCCGCGACGCTGGAACGATCGGCGCAACCCCTCCGTCACGCGCCTGCGGCGCGCGCCACCCCCTCCGTGAACGGGGAAGAATAAGGAGTCAGATCGAGAAGCTGACCCCGCAGCCGCAGCTGGACTTCGCGTTGGGGTTCCGCACGCGGAACTCGGCCCCGGCGAGCTCGTCCACCCAGTCGATCTCGGCGCCCGCCAGGAAGGGCTGGCTGATGTCATCCACCAGGGCGGCGGCGCCGTCCTGCTCGACCCGCAGGTCGTCGGCTTCGCCCGCGTCCACCAGCTCCATGCGGTACTGGAAGCCGGAGCAGCCGCCCCCGTCCACGGCGATGCGCAGCAGCACCGGGCGTCCCTCCGCCGCGCTGAGGGCGTGCAGCCGGGCGGCGGCCGCGGACGAGAGGGTGATGGGCTGGAGCGCCATAGGCGTGAACCTTTGGAGAACGGCGTGTCGCCTCTCTATATGCTCCCGCACTCGCCGGCCCGGAAGGGCCCGCCCCGGAGTGCGCCTTCCGTGCCCGACGACGCTTCCCGCGCGCCCGCCGCCCCGCCGCGACGGCGCGTGCGCGAGCCGGCGCTCTACGCGAGCGACCCCACCGCCAGCCGCGGCCGCCGCTATGCGGAGGAGGACAGCGCCACGCGAACCCCGTTCGCGCGCGACCGCGACCGCATCATCCATTCCACCGCCTTCCGGCGGCTGAAGGAGAAGACGCAGGTCTTCGTGGCGCACGAGGGCGACTACTACCGCACGCGTCTGACCCACAGCCTGGAGGTCTCGCAGGTGGCGCGCTCGGTCGCCACCGCGCTCGGCCTCGACGCCGACCTCGCCGAGACCGTGGCCCTGGCGCACGACCTGGGCCACCCGCCCTTCGGCCACGCCGGCGAGGACGAGCTGCAGGAGCTGATGGCCGGCCACGGCGGCTTCGACCACAACGTCCAGACCTTCCGCGTCGTCACCGAGCTGGAGAGCCGCTACCCCGCCTTTCCCGGACTGAACCTGACCTGGGAGACGCTGGAGGGCGTCATCAAGCACAACGGTCCGGTGGTCGCGCAACTGGAGCGGCCGAGCTACCGGGCGGTGAAGAAGTTCGACGCCGCGTACGATCTCGGCCTCTCGACCCACGCTTCGGCGGAGGCGCAGGTGGCGGCCATCGCCGACGACATCGCCTACAACAATCATGACGTGGACGATGGCCTGCAGGCCGAGCTGTTCACCCTCGCCGACCTGAAAGACGTGCCCCTCATCGGCCCGCAGCTTCACGCCGTGCGGCGCGACTGGCCCGACCTCGACGCCCGCCTGCTCCGGCTGGAGGCCGTGCGGCGCATGATCGGGGCCATGATCGGCGACGTGATCGCCGAGACGCGGCGCCGCGCCCAGGACCTGCGGTCGGCGGAGGAGGTGAGGGGGCTCGGCCGCCAGCTCGTCGCCTTCACTCCCGGCATGGCGGAAGACCTCGCGCAGCTGCGCCTCTTCCTGCACGCGCGCATGTACCGGCACTTCCGCGTCAACCGCACGCGCTCGCAGGCGCGGCGCATCCTCCACCAGATGTTCGAGCTGTTCTGCGCCCAGCCCGACACCCTGCCCACCGACTGGCAGGCCGCCGCAGAGGGCCGCGACGCGGGCGGCCGGGCGCGCGTGGTGTGCGACTACATCGCGGGCATGACCGACCGCTTCGCCATTGAGGAGCACCGGCGGCTGTTCAGCCTGGACCTGGGCGGAAGGTGAGCGCGCCCGCCTCGATTTCGGTGTCGGTGAACGCGCCGTTAACCCTGTCGACGCCACCCTGGGCTAAGGCGACGCACGCCCCGAGAGCGCCCCTGCGCTAATGTCTTCGGGACGAATCGCGCCTCGCCGCGTACCCGGAGGCCAGCCATGACCATCGACCAGGACCGCGGGGCCTACGCCCCCCACATGGACGCCCCGCTCGCCTTCGACGCGCGGCGGCCCTCGGATCGCCGCCCCCTGCCCATGACGCTGATCGCGAGCGCGGGCGTGCTGGTGCTGATCGTGGGCGCCCTGGCCATGGCCTACCGCGGCGGCGTCCGCGGGGCCGAGCAGCCCAAGCTCGTCGGCGAGCCGGTGGGCGCCATCAAGACCGCCGCCGCACCCGAGGCGACCTCGGACACCGGCGCCGTTGATTCGAAGATGGACGTCTACGCCGCCCAGAACGTGCCGGCGAAGCCCGCCGTCTCCGCTCCCAACTTCACGCCTGCGCCCGAGCAGCCGAAGCCGCGCCCCGTGATCGCCCAGGCCGCCACCGCGCCCACCGGGCTGCAGGTGCGGACGGTCGACCCGGTGAAGGTGCGCATCGGCGAGCCCGAGACCACCGCCGCCCCCGTCTTCACCGCCGCCGACCGCCAGGCCGCCGCCACCTCGCGCACCGCGATCGTGCCGGGCGCCGCCGACCACCTCGCGCCGCCTGCGAAGCCGGCCGCGCTGGCCGAGGCCGCGCCCGCCCCGCGCCCCGTGATCGTGAAGCCCGCCGCCGCGAGCACCACGGCGACGACCCGGACGTCTTCCGCCGCAGTGACCAGGGCGGCGACGACCGAGGCCTCCACGCCGGCCAGGTCGTCGGCCACCCGGACGGTGGCGTCGGCCGAGACCGCGCCGGCGGCGGCGAAGCCGGCCAAGAGCATGAAGGCCGCCGTCGCCGAGGATGACGCCAAGTCGGCGAAGTCCAAACCGGTGAAGACCGCCCGCGCCGACGCCGACGACGCCGCGCCCGCCAAGGTCGCGACCAAGACGTCGGGCGGGGTGACCGCCGTCCAGGTGGGCGCCTTCTCCTCCGCCGAGCTGGCGCAGAAGGGCTTCGCGGACGCGGGCAAGCTGTCCTCCCTCGGCGGCCACGCCCACTCGGTCGAGAAGGTCAGCCGCGACGGCCACACCTTCTACCGCGCCACCCTCGGCGGCTTCGCCGACAAGGCGGCGGCCAAGGCCTTCTGCGCCCAGCTAGCGGCCAAGGGCGGGCGCTGCCTCGTGAAGAGCTGACGCCCATGGCCGCGGCGCGGGCCTGCATCCTCGGCTGCGCGGGCCTCGAGCTCGGGGCCGAGGAGCGCGCCTTCCTCCGCGACGCGCGGCCCTGGGGCTTCATCCTCTTCCGGCGCAACATCGACGCCCCCGACCAGGTGCGCCGCCTCACGGACGCCCTGCGCGAGGCCGTTGATCGCGAGGACGCGCCCGTGCTGATCGATCAGGAGGGCGGCCGTGTGCAGCGCATGGGCCCGCCGCACTGGCCGGCCTACCCGCCCGGCTCCGCGTACGGCGCTATCCCCGCCAACGACCCGCTCGGCCGCCGTGAGGCCGCGCGCCTGGGCGCCCGCCTGATGGCGCACGACCTTCGCGCCGTCGGGATCGACGTGGACTGCGTGCCCGTGGCCGACGTGCCGGCCCCGGACGGCCACGACGTGATCGGCGACCGCGCCTACGCCCGGACCGCCGAGGAGGTCGCCGTGCTCGCCCGCGCCGCGGCCGAAGGCCTGCTGGCCGGCGGCGTGCTGCCGGTCGTCAAGCACATTCCCGGCCATGGCCGCGCCCGGGCCGACAGTCACCACGAGCTGCCCGTGGTGGAGGCGTCGCGCGAGGAGCTGGAGGCCGTCGACCTGCTGCCGTTCCGCGTGCTCAGCGACCTGCCGATGGCGATGACCGCGCACGTGGTCTACCCCGCCTGGGACCGCCGCCACGCCGCCACCGTCTCGCGCAAGGTGATCCGGCGCGTCGTGCGCGAGGCCTGCGGCTTCGACGGCCTGGTGATGACCGACGACCTGGGCATGAAGGCGCTGCAGGGCTCGCTCGCCGAGCTGACCCGCGCCTCGCTGGCGGCCGGCTGCGACGTGGTCCTGCACTGCTCGGGAAAGCTGGAGGAGAACCGGCAGGTGGCCGAGGCCGCGCCGAAGCTCGCCGGCCGGGCGCGCCGCCGCGCCGACTCAGCCCTCGCCCGCCGTGTGCGAACGCCCGAGCCGCTGGACGTGGCCGAGGCCCGCGCTCGCTTCGCCGAGATCTTCCAGGGCGTGTGGTCCGCCCCCGCCGCCGACCCCACCGCAGACGGCCGCCGGTGACCGTACACTTCCAGCCACGCCTCGACTTCGAAGCCGTCTCCCGCGCCTCGGCCGGCGGGGACGCCCTGGTGCTGGAGCTCGACGGCTGGGAGGGCCCGCTCGACCTGCTGCTGGAGCTCGCGCGCCGACAAAGGGTGGACCTGCGCGCCATCTCCGTGAGCGCCCTGGCCGAGCAGTACCTGGTGTTCGTCCACGCCGCGCGCCGTCGAAACTTCGCGCTGGCGGCCGACTACCTGGTGATGGCCGCTTGGCTCGCCTTCTTGAAGTCGCGCCTGCTGCTCCCCCAGGCGCAGCGCCCCGCCGACGAAGAGGCGCCGGAGGAGGCCGCCGAAGCGCTCGCCTTCCGCCTCGCCAAGCTCGCCGCCATGCGCGAGGCCGCCGGCTCCCTGCAGCGCCTCGACCACCTCGGCCGCAACGTGTTCCCCCGCGGCGATCCCGACGCGTGCACGGTGCGCAGCACCACGCGGCTGGTGGGTGACCTGCACGCGCTCGTCACCGCCTACGTCGGCCAGCGCCGCCGCGAGGCGTCCCGCCGTTACGCCCCCGAGCGCCGCGTGGAGGCCTACCCGCTTGAGGCGGCGCGCCTGCGCCTGCGCGAACTCCTGCCCGAACTGGCCGACTGGGCGCCGCTGGACGCGGTGGTCCCCGCGCCCGAGGCGGACGGGGATGGGCCGAACCGCGCCTCCTGCCTGGCCTCCACCCTCGCCGCCGGCCTCGAGATGACGCGCGACGGGACGCTGGAGCTGCGCCAGGGCGAGGCCTTCGCCCCGCTGCATCTGCGCGCCCGCGCCATGGCGGCGCTTCCCGCCCCGTGAGCGAGGCCGAGCTCCCGCTCGAAGCCACGCCGCTCATCGCCGAGCGCATGGTCGAGGCGCTGCTGTTCGCCGCCGCGGAGCCGCTTTCCCTCGCCGACCTCGCCCGCCGCCTGCCGGAGGGCGTGGACGCCGCCGCCGCCCTGGCGCTCCTGCGGCGACGCTACGCCGGCCGCGGCGTCGAGTTGCAGGAGGTGGGCGGGCGCTGGCGCTTCGCCACAGCCCCCGATCTCGCCGGCCTGATGACGGAGGAACGCGTCGAGGTGCGGCGCCTGTCCAAGGCGGCCTACGAGGTGCTGGCCATCGTCGCCTACCACCAGCCCGTCAGCCGCGCCGAGATCGAAGCGGTGCGCGGCGTCGCGCTCTCCAAGGGCGTGCTCGACGCGTTGCTGGAGGCCGGGTGGGTGCGGATGCGCGGCCGCCGCCGCTCGCCCGGACGCCCGGTCGTCTACGGCACCACCGACAGCTTCCTGGAGCACTTCGGCCTGCCCTCCCTCGCCGACCTGCCGGGCGCGGGCGACCTCAAGGCGGCGGGCCTGCTGTCGATGGACCTGCCCCCCGGCTTCACGATCCCCGACCCCGCCCGCGGCGAGGGCGAGCCGCTCGACCCCGTCGGAGCCGACGCGCCGGAGTTCGTGCAGGACTTCGTCAGCGAGGGCTGAAGGGCCGGCGCCCGTCAGTTCAGGCCGGGCAGGGGTGCGCGCATCATGGCCTGGTGGTCGCCTTCGAGGCGCAGGCGCACGGCCGCGTCCACGAGGCCCTGGGCGCGGGGGTCGCCCAGCACCCACGCCGCCGCCGCCAGGGTGCGGACGGACGACTCGCTGCGGCCGAACAGGCGGGCCAGGCTGTCGAAGGGCGAGGCCTTGTTGAAGCGCTTCAGCGCCACCTCGCCCGAGCCGCCGATCCCGCCGAGTCGACGCGCCTCGGCGACGGCGGTGTCGAAGCCGCCCAGCCGGTCGACCAGCCCCAGCTTGACCGCCTGCGCGCCCGTCCACACCCGGCCTTTGGCGATCTCCTGCACGCGCGCCAGCGGCAGGCGGCGCCCCGTCGCCACCCGCTGCACGAAGCCGGCGTAGATGCGGTCCATCCAGCCGGAGAAGGCGGCGCGCTGCTCGGGCGTGAAAGCCTGGCGCCCGTTGAAGGCGTCGGCGTAGCCGCCGCCCACCGACAGGCCGCGCGTGTCGATCCCGAACTTCGCCAGGGCGGGGCCGATGGCGAACTTGCCCCCGAACACGCCGATGGAGCCCGTCAGCGTCGAAGGTTGCGCCACGATCTCGCTGGCGTCCGCGCTGATCCAGTAGCCGCCCGAGGCGGCGTAGTTGCCCATGCTCACCACCACCGGCTTGCCGGCGGCCTTGGCGGCGCGCACGGCGGCCCCGATCTGCTCGGAGGCCGTGTCGCCGCCGCCCGGCGAGCTCACCCGGAACACGATGGCCTTCACGTCGGCGTCGGCGGCGGCCTGGGCGAAGGTGCGGGCCAGGTCGTCGGAGTAGATGCCGCCCGAGCTGTTGAAGCCCTGGTCGCGCGCCGTGCCCGTCTGGATGTCGCCTTCGGCCTCGATCACCGCCACGGCGGCGCGGCCCGCGGCGGCCGTGCTCTCGCCGCGCGCGCTCTCGTAGGCGCCGACGTCCATCAGCGCGGCGCCGGACCCCGCGCGGCGCTTCAGCTCCGCCTCGGCGTCGCTCACCTCGCCGAGGTGGTCGACCAGCCCGCGCGCCTGGGCGTCGGCGGCGACGTAGGGACCGCCCTCCAGCGTCGCGCGCAGGGCCTGCGGGTCGGTGTGGCGGTCGAGGCCGGCGGCCACCAGCTCGGTGGCGTAGATGCCCGTGATCCAGCCCAGCTCACCCTCGCGGTGCGCGGGCGTGTAATCGTCGTACAGGAACGGGTTCACCGCGTTCTTGTACTCGTAGCGCTGCTGGTAGTCGGCGACGACGCCGTACTTGTCGAAGGCGCGCTTGAAGAACTGGTCCTCGACGGCGACGCCCGTCACCTGCAGCGAGGCCTGCGGCTGCATCCAGAACGCGCCGGACGCCGCGCCCAGCATGTAGGTCGAGGCCGGGAAGCCGGAGGGGTACACGCCCTGGCTGTGCGCGATCACCGGCTTGCCCGAGCGGCGGAAGGCCAGCACGGCCTCGCGCAGCTCGTCTGCGGCGGCCGGAGCCAGCCCACCCTCCGGCAGGCGGATCAGGAGCGCCTTGACGCTGTCGTCACGGGCGGCGCGGCGCAGGGTGGCGCTGGCCCCCATCACCGACAGGCGGCTCCCGCCGAAGCTGGCGAAGGGGTTCTGCGGCGACTGGTCGGTGAGCGGGCGGCGCAGGTCGAGCGACAGCACCGTGTTGGCGGGCGGCGCGGCCGGACGGGCGTTCGACGCCAGCATCACCAGCAGCAGGAACGGCAGCCCGACGAAGAACAGCAGGAGGCCCGCGAAGACGCCTGCGAGCGAGGTGAGGAACGTCTTCATCGAGGGTCCGGGGAGAGAGACGCCGCAAGCCTAGCGGCGCCCGCCGGGCGATCAACTCGCCGGCCCCGATCAGCGGGAATAAAGATGGTCGGAGTGGCAGGATTTGAACCTGCGACCCCCGCGTCCCGAACGCGGTGCTCTACCAGACTGAGCCACACTCCGCCCCACCGGGGCCTCGACGCTTGGCTGAGGGACTAGGACTCGAACCTAGAATGACGGTACCAAAAACCGCTGTGTTACCATTACACCATCCCTCAACACCGGCCGGAGCACCGCCCCGGAAAGCGTGAGGCGGCGGAGATAGCGCAAGGGTCCGGAGCGCGCAACCGCGCCGCCGACCCACCCGGCGGGCGTGGTCAGCCCGGCGGCTGACCCGGCGGCGGCGCGGGCGGCGAGGCCTGCGCGGGCGTGTCGCCGCCCGCCGGTGCGGGCGCGTCGTCGCCCTGGCTCGGCAGCGCCGTGGCGGCGGAGCTGGCGCCCTCGTACTCGGGCGAGCGCACAGCCTGCGCCTCGCCGTCCTTCTCCTCGCGGAGCTTCCGGCGGCGCTCGTCCGCGCTGACCGGCGGCGTGGCGGCCGCCTGCGCCGGAGCGGCGGCGGGCGGAGGCGCGGGAACGGGCGCCTGGGCGGCGGGCGCGGTCGCCGGAGCGGCCGGCGGGGCCTCGTCGCGGTGACAGGCCGCGAGCCCCAGCAGGGCGGCCGCGGCGAGCAGGGCGGGGCGGATGGACATGGCGGTTGCTCCTACGCTCACCGGGACGCGCGGCGCATGGGGGTCGCGGGCGCCACGCGCCAGACCGAGCCTGACGCGTCGTCGCTGACCAGGAGCGCGCCGTCCTTGGCCTCAGCGACGCCGACGGGGCGGCCCCACACGCCGTCGTCCTCGCGCACGAAGCCGGTCAGCACGTCCTCGTAGGCGCCCGTCGGCGAGCCGTCGGGCTTCAGCAGGATGCGCACCACCTTGTAGCCCGTGCGCTCCGCCCGGTTCCACGAGCCGTGCTCGGCGGCGAACAGCGACGGGCCCCAGCCCGGCGGCAGTCCGCGTCCGTCGTGGAAGGCGAGCTGCAGCGAGGCGGAGTGCGGCTGGATCAGCACGTCGGGCACGGTCGCCTTGCCGGCGAGATCGGGCCGCTCGCCACTGCGTCGCGGATCCTCGTGATTGCCGAGCCACCACCAGGGCCAGCCATAGAAGGCGCCCGCCTTCACGCGCGTGACGTAGTCCGGCACGAGGTTGTCGCCCAGGTTGTCGCGCTCGTTCACCGAGCACCACACGTCGCCCTTGCCGGGCTGCACGGCGAGGCCGACGCAGTTGCGGATGCCGGAGGCGAACACGCGGCGGTCCTTGCCGTCGGGCGTGAACACCAGCACGTCGGCCCGGTTCTCCTCCGGCCCCCAGGTGACGCCCAGGCCGCGCTTCGCGTCGTCCGCGCGGCTGTCGGCGACGGGGCGCTTGGGCATCTCCTCGGCCACGTTCGATCCCGAGCCGACGGACACGAACATCCGCCGGCCGTCCAGCGAGAAAGCGATGTCGCGCGTGGTGTGGCCGCCCGAGGTGGGGGCGAGCTCCGGCACGAGCACCTCGGGCGGTCCCTCCGCCTTCAGCTGGCCGTTGCGGTAGGGAAGGCGGATCACCCGGTTGCGCTCGGCGACGTAGAGCCACCGCGGATCGGGCCCGGCGGGGTAGAAGGCCATGCCGAACGGACCGGTGAGCCCCTGCGCGAACACGGCGGTGTCGGCGACCTGCGGCGCGCCGGGCGCGGCGCGCAGCACCTTGATGCGTCCGCCGGCCGTCTCTGCCAGGAATACGTCGCCGTTCGGCGCGGTGCGGAGCGCGCGCGGGTTCTCCAGCCCGGAGGCGAATTGGGTCACCGTGAAGCCGGGGGGCGCCTTGGGCAGGGCCCCGTCGGGCCGCGCGCCCTTGCGAGAGAAGTTGACGGCCGACTGGGTGGCGAAGGGCGCGGGCAGGTCGGCGACGGCGATCCTGTGCACCTTGCCCGGCGAGTCCGAGCGCCAGTCGCCGAAGACGCCGGCCGGGGCCGCCTCCGCCCTGCGGCCCGGTGCGGGCGAGGACGCCGGGGCGCCCTTGAGCGTCCTCAGGTAGGCGATGACGTCGGCGCGGTCCGCGGCCGCGGGCAACGCCGCCGGCATCAGTGTGCCGGGCACGGCGGCCTGGGGGTTGAGCAGGTACTGGTCGAGGTGCGCGTCGGTCCAGGTCCAGCCGGTGGCCTTGAGAGCGGCGGTGTAGGGGAAGTCGCCCGCCGCCGCCTTGCGCCCGACGACGCCCGTGAGTGCGGGGCCTTGGCCGCCCAGACCGGTCGACCCGTGGCAGACGCCGCACTGGCCGGCGTAGAGCTGGGCCCCGCGCTCGGCGTCCGCCGGAGCCGCCGCCGCGGTGGTCGCGGCGAGGCCGGACAGGATGAGTGCGACGGCTCCCAGGCGCAGACGAAGCATGAGTCTTCCTTCGGTTCGCGCCATCCTAGACCCGAGACGCCGCGGGCGGAACGTGGGCGCTGACATCCCTCTCGCGAGACGTTAGCCTGCCCGCATGGCCAGACTGAGCGCCCGGTCCGCGCAACTCCTCGCCGTCGTGCTCGCGCTGACGGCGCTGATCGGCTTCGGCCAGGGGTTGGCGCAGGCGCTCAAGGCGCCGCGTCCCGAGCAGGTCTCGGCCGGCGTCGATCCCTCCCGGGACCCCGTGCCGAACGCTTCCGCCCTGACCGGCCCGGCGCTGGACGAGGCCCGCGTGCGCCAGATCGCGCGGGAGGAGGCGACGGCCGCACTCGGCGTCACGCACAAGAAGCCCGCTCCCGCCAAGGCCGACACGGCTTCGGACGACGACACGCCCGCTTCGACGGGGCGCCCCGCGGCGACGCCGGAGGCGAGCGCGCCCGCCGCGCCCACGACGAGCGGACCGCCCACGCCGGCGACCTCGACGCCTCCGGGCTGAGCCCGCGGGCGGATGCAAGCCGGCTCCGCCATCCCCATCTGATCGCGGCATCGACACCCGGAGCCGCTCATGTTCTTCAGCCGCAAACCGCTCGACCTGCCGACCGAGGCGGAGGCCCTGCCGGGGCGCGCCCAGGTGATCCCGACCAGCGACACGCACTTCGTGAGCGGCCGCAAGCTGCACCGCCCCTATCCCGACGGGCTGGAGGTCGCCGAGTTCGCCATGGGCTGCTTCTGGGGCGTGGAGCGCATCTTCTGGAAAGTCCCCGGCGTGTACGTGACCGCCGTCGGCTACTCGGGCGGGATCACGCCCAACCCGACCTACGAGGAGGCCTGCAGCGGCCGCACGGGTCACGCGGAATCGGTGCTGGTCGTGTTCGACCCCGAAGTCGTCACCTACGACGCGTTGCTGAAGGTGTTCTGGGAGGGTCACGACCCGACGCAGGGCATGCGCCAGGGCAACGACGCCGGCACGCAGTACCGCTCCGCCATCTACACGCACTCGCCCGAGCAGGCGGAGGCGGCGGCGCGCTCCAAGACCGCCTACGAGGCGGCGCTGAAGTCGCGCGGCTACGGCGCGGTGACCACGGAGATCAAGCCGGCCGGGCCCTTCTACTTCGCCGAGGGCTACCACCAGCAGTACCTGGCCAAGAACCCCGGCGGCTACTGCGGCATCGGCGGCACGGGCGTGACCTGCCCGATCGGCGTCGGCGTCGACGCCTGATCCGACGGCGAGGCCGGCGCGAAGCCGGCCTCGTCCTCCGCCTCAAGCGCCGCGCGCGCCAGGCGGATGTCGCGCGCCGTGGGCGACCCGAGCTGGCGGAAGCCGAGCAGCGCGGCGGCGCCCAGTGTCGCCAGCGCCAGGGCGGCGGGGCCGAACACCCAGGCGGCCGCCGCTAACGCGAAATAGTAACCACGCACGCCGGAGTTGAACGTCGACAGCGCGCTGTTGAACACGCGCCCGGTCAGGTCCGCGAAGCGCAGCAGGTGCGCATCCGGCGCGCGGTCGGGCGCGGCGCCGACCAGCGACAGGCAGTAGTTCATCTGTCGGATCGACCAGATGAAGTCCAAGAGGCTCCGCGCAAGGGTCACGGTCACGAGCGCGACCTTCAGCGTGATCAGCACCCGCGGCGCGTGCGGCACGATGGGCAGGCCCCGCAGCGCCACGTAGGTCCGCTCGCCGCCGAACAGGGCGCCGGCGGTGGCGGCGATCAGGATCAGGTTGGACGAGGCGAAGAACGACGCCGAGTTCAGCACGTGGCCGATCAGTTGCCCGTCCAGCAGCCGCCCGTCGCGCCGCAGCGCCATATGGCGCATCCAGCGGGCCCGCACGGCGGCCATGTCGGCGTTGATGCCGTGGCCGCCTCCCGCGAACCGGATCAGCGGGCCGTAGCCGACCCACACGACGACGTAGAAGAGGGCGGCGGCGAGGTCGAACGGGGTGCCGGGCCAGCTGTCGGTCAGGTCAGCCACCCCGTCCGGTCCTCTTGGTCAGGCGTTGGTGCGGCCGCGCTGCTGCGGGTTGACCGCGCCCGTGCGGTCCACGTCGTTGGCGGTGTCGCCCTCCACCGTATTCTCGCCGGCGATGAAGGACGGATCCTCCTTGGCGCGCGTCAGGCCGCCGGCCTCGGTCACGCCCTTGGAGGCGCCGATGCCGGGGTCGCACGCGAGGTCGTCGATGTCGGGCGTCACGACTTCGTGGCCGGGTTCGGGATGCTTGGAGGTGGTCATGCCGGGCTCCTTCGGTGTGATGTCGAAGGCTGAAGCGGCTCGGCGCGGGCTCCGTTCCGAAAGGGGCGGGGCCGAATCGGAAAGGGCCGGGCGTCGCCGCCCGGCCCCCGAAGTTCAGGCTGTCGCCAGCATCACTCGCCGGCGGCGGCCTTCTTGCCGCGACGCGCGGGAGCCTTGGCTTCGCCGGCGGCCGCCGTGGCCGCGGCGCCCTGGCCGCGACGCTGCGCGCCCAGGCCGAGCTTCTTCGCCATCTCGGAGCGGGCGGCCGAATAGTTGGGGGCGACCGACGGATAGTCCGACGGCAGGCCGTAGCGCTGACGGTAGTCGTTCATCGTCATGCCGTGGCGCGACAGATGGCGCTTCAGCGTCTTGTAGGGCTTGTTGTCGACGAAGGACATCAGCGCGTCGGGCGTGATCGACTTGCGGACCTGGGCGCCGGTCGCCTTGGTCTGCTCAGGCGCGCTCTCCTGGGGAGCGGCCACGTCCTCCATCAGCGCGGCGCGAATCTGGCGGATGATGTTGGGGATCTCCGCGGCGTTCACGTGCGTGTTCGCGCCTACGTAAGAGGCCACGATCTCCGCGGTGAGGGTCAGGACGTCGGGCTTGTCTTCCAAGGGTGTGTCTCCACTGCTCTGTAATTGGCAGGAGCCGCTCATCGGCTCATTCGCAGGCGGCGTCAACAGTGTTCCGGTCGATCGCAGACCGACATGCAAGCATTGAGCCTGTCCTCAGCGTCGCGTGCCGGCGATGTGGCCTCTCAGCGGAGGATGTTTCAAGTCTCGGACAGGAGCAGCCCCGAACAGGAAGGGGCGAGGCCGGCGCCGCCGTTCAGCTCGCGCTGCATCCACACCACATCGAGCCAACGCCCGTGCTTGAAGCCGACCGCCTCCAGCACTCCGACGCGGTGGAAGCCGACCGCGGCGTGCACGGCCAGGGATGCGGCGTTGCCGCTGTCGCCCACCAGGGCCGTGAGCTGGCGCATCCCCAGCGCCTCGCACGACGCGACCACCGCCGCGAGCACCTCTCGCCCCACGCCGCGGCCCTGAAGGCCGTCGCGCACATAGACGGTGGTCTCGGCCGTGAAGCGGTAGGCGGGCCGTGAACGAAACGGGGCGGCGTAGGCGAAGCCGGCCACGGCGCCGTCGCGCTCGGCCACGAGGTGCGGCAGGCCGTAGTCCGCGACCCGGCCCCGGCGCGCCTCCATCTCGGCGGCCGAAGGCGGCGTCTCCTCGAAGGTGCCGAGGCCGTGCAGCACCGCGTGGGCGTAGATCTCCGCGAGCGCGTCGGCGTCGCCGGGCGCGGTCGGCCGCACGCTCAAGCGGAGGCGGGCCGCGCGCGGTCGACCGCCCAGAGCGCGAAGGCGTACTCCAGCGCGGTCTCCTTCAGGTGCTCGAAGCGGCCCGCCGAGCCGCCGTGACCAGCGTCCATGTTGATGCGCAGGAGCTTGGGGTTCGTGTCCGTCGCGTGCTCGCGCAGGCGCGCGATCCACTTGGCGGGCTCCCAGTAGGTGACGCGCGGGTCGGACAGGCCGCCCATGGCCAGGATCGCGGGATAGTGCTTGGCCTCGACGCGGTCGTACGGGCTGTAGCTCGCGATGTAGTCGTACGCCTTGGGATCGGTCAGCGGGTCGCCCCACTCGGGCCACTCGGGCGGGGTGAGCGGCAGGGAGGTGTCGCTCATGGTGTTGAGCACGTCCACGAAGGGCACCACGCCGATCACGCCGGTCCACAGCTCCGGCCGCAGGTTGGCGATGGCGCCCATCAGCATGCCGCCCGCCGAGCCGCCGAGCGCCACGGTGCGCGTGGGTGACCCGAATCCCTGGCCGTGCAGGTGCTCGGCGGCGGCGATGAAGTCGGTGAACGTGTGCGTCTTGGTGAACTTGCGCCCGTCCAGGAACCAACCCCACCCCTTCTCCGAGCCGCCGCGCACGCAGGCGGTGGCGTAGATCCAGCCCCGGTCCACCAGGCTGAGGTTCGCCGTCGAGAAGGTCGGGCTGTTGGAGATGCCGTATGAGCCGTAGCCGTAGAGCAGCAGCGGGGCGGACCCGTCTGTCGGCGTGTCGCGCCGCATCATCACGAAGATCGGCACTGTCTTTCCGTCGGCCGTGGGCGCGTCGAGGCGGCGGGCGACGTACTTGGATGGGTCGTGCCCGCTCGGCACTTCCTGCGTCTTGCGCAAGGTGCGCTCGCGCGTGACGAGGTCGTAGTCGAACCACGAGCGCGGCGTGGTCGGAGACTGGTAGACGATGCGCAGGGTCTGAGTGTCGTACTCGAAGCCGGGATCGACGCCGGGCGCGTAGAGCTCCTCGTCGAAGCGCACCACGTGCTCCTCGCCGTCGCGCGGAGTGACGACGATGCGGCCCTGCGCGTCGGCGCGCTCCAGGCGGATCAGGTGATCCTTGAACGCGAACACGCCCGTGACCAGCCGGCCGGGCTGGTGGGGGACCATGTCGCGCCAGTCGGCCTTGCCCGGCGCGGCGTCGGGCGCGGTGACGAGCTTCCAGTCCACCGCGCCGTCGGCGTTGGTGCGGATCACGAAGCGGTCGCCCCAGTGCTCGACGTCGTACATCACGCCCGTCGCGCGGGGCTCGACCACGCGAGGTGTGGCGGTCGGGTCGTCGGCGGGGATCAGGCGCGACTCGCTGGTCTCGTGGTCGCCCGAGCGGAGCACGATCCAGCGCCGCGAGGAGGTGACGCCCACGCCGGCGAAGAAGCCCGGGTCCGGCTCGTGATAGACCTCGACGTCGGAGCCGGCGCCCCCGCGCGCCGGGCGGCGCAGGATGCGCGAGGGCCGGCCGTTGTCGTCGCGGAAGGTCCAGAACAGCCAACGCGAGTCCGGCGACCAGGTCAGGTCGCCGTTGGCGCTTTCCACCGGGCCGGGCAGCACGGCGCCCGTGGCGAGGTCCTTCACGTAGACGCGGTGGACTTCCGAGCCCTGCTCGTCGACGGCCCAGGCGAAGAGCGTGTGGTCGGGCGAGTGCTCGGCGGCGGCGACCTGGTAGTACGCCTTGCCCTTGGCCTCGGCGTCCTCGTCCAGAAGCACCTGCTCGGAGCCGCCGCCGCGCGGGCGGCGGGCGTGGATCGGGTGCTGCGCGCCGGTGTCGAAGCGGACGTAGTACTCCCACAGGCCGTCGGGGGAGGGGACGGAGCTGTCGTCCTCCTTGATGCGGCCGCGCATCTCGGCGACCAGCTCGGCCTGCAGCGCCTCGGTCCCGGCGAGCACCGTCCTGGTGTAGGCGTTCTCCGCCTCGAGGTGCTCGCGGATGTCGGCGCGCACGAGCTTCGGGTCGCGCAGGACCTTCTGCCAGTTCTCGTCCTTCAGCCACGCGTAGTCGTCCACGCGCACGCGGCCGAGCTGCTCGATGCGCTTCGGCTGCTTGCGCGCGACGGGCGGGGCGGGGAGGTCGGTCATGCGGCTCCGGTCAGGGCTGGCGGGCGGCTGTCGAGCGGACGCGACGGCGGGCGCGAGCGCGGTCGCGCCGGCGGAGAGGAGGAGGGTGCGGCGGTCCACATCGGCGCTCCAGGGACGCCGCGGAGCATAGCCAAGCTTCCCGCCGTGCGCGACGGCCTCAGGCGGCGCGGAACGCCATGGCCACGCCGTTCATGCAGTAGCGCAGGCCGGTCGGCTTGGGTCCGTCGTCGAAGACGTGGCCCAGGTGACCGCCGCAGCGCGCGCAGTGCACCTCCGTGCGGGTCATGAACAGGGATCGGTCGGCCGTGGTCTCGACGGCGGTCTTGGAGATCGGCTGATAGAAGGACGGCCATCCGGTCCCGCTCTCGAATTTCGTGCGGCTGTCGTACACGGGGTTCGCGCAGGCGGCGCAGACGAACACGCCGCGACGGTGCTCGTCGTTGAGCGGGCTCGTGTAGGGCCGCTCGGTGCCCGCTTGGCGCAGCACGTCGAAGGCGGCGGGCGACAAGGTGCGCTTCCATTCGGCGTCGGTCTTCTCGACGGGATAGCGCTTGCCTGCGCTCGCGGCCGGCTTGGACTGGAAGAACATGCGGGGGCGTCTCCTTGGTCGCGCAGATATAGGCGCCCCCCGCCGCCCGATCAGCCCCGGGTGGAGCGCTCCGCACCGAGCTGGCGGAAGATCTTCTGCCCCTGCTCACCGCCGGTGGCGTAGGCGCGCTGGCCGGCCTCGTCGGCGATCTGCGCCCAGTGGTCGCGGACGCCCTCGGCGGTGAGTTCGCCGTTCAGGTTCACGCCCTCGGTCTCGTAGATGCGCGACAGCGCGAACACGCCGGCCCCCGCCGCCAGCACCGCGCCCGTCGGGGCGCCGTCGCTGGCGAGGTAGACGACGCCGGGCGTGACGCTCTCGGGCTTCAGCTGGTCGAGCACCTCCTGGCTCATCAAGCCCTCGGTCATGCGCGTGGCGGCCACCGGCGAGATGGCGTTGATGTGGACACCGTTCTTCTGGCCCTCGATCTTGATCGTGTTCATGAAGCCGACGATCCCGAGCTTGGCCGCGCCGTAGTTCGATTGGCCGAAGTTGCCGTACAGGCCGGACGACGAGGTGGTGCAGACGATGCGGCCGTAGTTCTGCGCCTTCATGATCTCCCACAGCGCCTTCACCGGCTTGACCGTGCCCATCAGGTGCACGTTCAGCACGAATTCGAAGTCGGCGATCGACATCTTGGAGAAGCTCTTGTCGCGCAGCACGCCGGCGTTGGCGATCAGCACGTCGACGCGGCCCCACTGGTCCATGGCCTGCTTGACCATGAGCTCCACGCCCGCGTCGTCGGTCACCGAGGAGCCGTTGGCGATGGCCTCGCCGCCCGCCGCCACGATCTCGGCCACCACGGCCTCGGCCGCCGCCGAGTTGCCGCCCGAGCCGTCCATGGACCCGCCCAGGTCGTTGACGACCACCTTGGCGCCGCGCCGCGCCAGCTCCAGCGCGTGCTGCTTGCCGAGGCCGCCGCCCGCGCCCGTGACGATGGCCGTCTTGCCGTCGAAGCGGATGTCCTGAGCCACGCGCCTGTCTCCTTGATCGCTGTCGGATTCGGCGGCGTCAGTGGGCGGAGGCCGGCCGCGCGTCAAGCACGCGCAGGCCCGTGACTCGCCCGGGTCCGCGCGCTACCGCTGCGCTTCGCAAGAGGGCCGCGCGGACGGCCGAGAGGAGACATGTCCATGCGGCTGCGGGAACTCCTGGCCGGCGCGAGCGCGCTTGCGGCCTCGGCGCTCTTGGTGTCCGGCGCGCACGCCGACGAGGGCATGTGGACCTTCGACAACTTCCCGGCCGCCAAGGTGAAGGCCGCCTACGGCGTGGACATCACGCCCGCCTGGCTGGCGCACGTGCAGCGCTCGGCGGTGCGGCTGGCCGGCGGCTGCTCGGCCTCGGTGGTCTCGGCCGAGGGGCTGGTGCTGACCAACAACCACTGCGTCAGCGACTGCGCGCAGAACCTGGGCGCGCCGGGCCAGGACACCTTCAAGCAGGGCTACATCGCCGCCGGCCGGGAGGCGGAGAAGACCTGCGCCGGCCAGCAGGCGGAGATCCTGCTCGAGATCAGCGACGTCACGCCCAAGGTCACGGCCGCGGGGCAGGGGCTCTCCGGCGCGGCGCTCGTGCAGGCGCGCCAGGGCGTCACGAGCGCTATCGAGACGCAGGGCTGCGGCGGTGATCCCAAGCTGCGCTGCCAGGTGGTGCGGCTGTACCAGGGCGGACAGTACAAGCTCTATCGGTACCGCAAGTATTCGGATGTGCGGCTGGTGTTCTCTCCGGGAACGCAGGCGGCCTTCTTCGGCGGCGATCCGGACAACTTCAACTTTCCGCGCTACGACCTCGATAGCGCGTTCCTGCGCCTGTACGAGGACGGCAAGCCCGCCCGCACGCCCGACCACCTGACCTGGAACCCCTCGCCCCCCAAGGATGGTGAGCCCGTGTTCGTGGCGGGCGACCCGGGCGGCACCGACCGGCAGCTGACCGTCTCGCAGCTGGAGGCGCAGCGCGACATCAGCCTGCCGCAGACGATGGTCGGCATGGCCGAGCTGCGCGGGCGGCTCATCCAGTTCGGCGAGCAGAGCCCCGAGAACGCACGCATCTCCGGCGAGGACCTGTTCGGCCTGGAGAACAGCTACAAGGTCTTCTACGGCCGCTTCTTCACCCTGCAGGACAGGGCGTTCATGGACGCCAAGCGCGCGCAGGAGGCCGAGCTGCGCGCCAAGGCGGGCGCGGCCGGCGCGGGCGACCCGTGGGCCGCCATCGCCGCCACGCGCGCGGCCCGACAGGAGCTGTACGACCCCTACCGCTACGTCGAGGGCGGGCCTCAGTCCGAGCTGTTCGCCTACGCCCGCACCCTGGTGCGCGCCGCCGCCGAGCGCGAAAAGCCTTCGGCCGAGCGCCTGCCCGGCTTCGCCGACAGCCAGCTGCCGCTCGTGCAGAAGCAGCTGCTCGACGCGCGGCCGGTGGAGAAGCCGCTGGAGCGGCTGGAGGTGGAGTTCTGGCTCCTCAAGGCGCGCGAGCACCTCACCGCCGACGACGAGAACACCAAGCTCCTGCTCGGCCGCGAGAGCCCCGAAGCCCTTTCCGCGCGCCTGGTGGACGGCTCGAAGCTGGGCGACCCGGCGGTGCGCAAGGCGCTGTTCGACGGCGGCATGGCCGCGGTGCAGGCCAGCTCCGATCCCATGGTCCAGTACGCCCTGCGCATCGACCCGGCCGCCCGCGCCGTGCGCAAGCAGTGGGAGAACCGCGTCACGGGCCCGGTGCTGCAGCCCACCGAGCAGATCGCCCGCGCGCGCTTCGCCGCCTACGGCGACAGCATCTATCCGGACGCGACCTTCACCCTGCGGCTCTCCTACGGGAAGATCGCCGGCTGGACGGAGAAGGGGCGCCCCGTGCCGTCCTTCACCTACTTCAGCGGATTATGGGACCGCGCCACCGGCGCCGCGCCCTTCGACCTGGACCCGCGGTGGACCGCGGCCAAGAGCAAGCTGAACCCGGGCACGGTGTTCGACATCTCCACCACCAACGACATCATCGGCGGCAACTCGGGCTCGCCGCTGATCAACGCCCGCGGCGAGGTGATCGGGGCCATCTTCGACGGCAACATTCACAGCCTCGGCGGCGACTACGGCTACGACCCGGCGCTGAACCGGTCGGTCGCGGTCTCGGCGGCGGCGGTGAACGAGGCGCTGTCCAAGGTCTACGGCCAGGACGGACTCGTGCGCGAGCTGAACGGCAAGTGAGTCGCTGATGGGCGGATGGTCACCGCAGAGCCTCGTCGGCCTGTTCGGCGTGATCGGGCTCTGCTGGGCGCTGTCGGAACGGCGAAGCGCCTTTCCTTGGCGGCTCGCGGGGGTGGCGCTGGCGATCCAAGTGGCGCTGGTCCTGCTGCTGTTCGGCCTGCCGCAGGCGCAGGCGGCGCTGAGCGGCGTGAACGCGGCGGTGGACGCCCTGGCGGGCTCCACGCAGGCGGGCGCGCAGTTCGTGTTCGGCTTCCTGGCCGGGGGCGATCCGCCTTACGCGCTGACCGCCTCCAGCCCGCCGTTCCTGTTCGCCTTCCGCGTGCTGCCGGTGATCCTGGTGATCTGCGCGCTCTCGGCGCTGCTGTGGCACTGGCGCGTGCTGCGGTGGGCGACGGCGGCGTTCGGGGCGGTGTTCCAGCGCACGCTGGGCCTGCGCGGCCCGCCGGCGCTGGCGGTGGCGGCGACCATCTTCATGGGGCAGGTCGAGGGGCCGATCTTCATCCGCTCCTACCTCGACCGGCTGAGCCGCTCCGAGCTGTTCATGCTCATGGCGGTCGGCATGAGCTGCGTGTCGGGCTCCACCATGGTGGCCTACGCGACGATCCTGAAGGCGAGCCTGCCCAACGCGGCCGCTCACGTGCTCACGGCCTCCATCATCTCGGCCCCCGCCGGCGTGCTCCTGGCGCGCATCCTGGTGCCCGCGGCGGCCGCCGAGGCGGAGGCGCCGTTCGAGGCGGGCGCGGAGAAGACCTACGACTCCAGCATCGACGCGGTGATCAAGGGCACGGGCGACGGGCTGGCCGTGGTGCTGAACGTGGCCGCGACGCTGATCGTGTTCGTGGCGCTGATCGCGCTCGCCGACCGCCTCCTGGGCGCCCTGCCGTGGGTGGCGGGCGCGCCGCTCTCCATCGAGCGAGGGCTGGCGGTGGTGTTCCACCCCGTCGCCTGGGCGCTGGGTCTGCCATGGGGCGAGGCGGCCGTGGGCGGGCGGCTCCTGGGCGTGAAGCTGGTGCTGACGGAGTTCACCGCCTTCATCCAGCTGGGAGCCGTCCCCGCCGGGGCGCTCTCCGACCGCTCGCGCATGATCATGACCTACGCCCTGTGCGGCTTCGCCAACGTGGCCTCGGTGGGGATCAACGTGGCGGGCTTCGGCGTGCTCGCTCCGAACCGCCGCTCCGAGGTGCAGACGCTGGTGTGGAAGGCGCTGCTGGCCGGCTTCCTCGCCACCTGCATGACTGCGGCGGTGGTGGGCGTGCTGCCGCCGGCGCTGTTCCACCGGGCGTGACAAGCTCGACGAAGCAGGACAACGCGGCCCGGATCCGGGCGCGACGACGTCGACGAGAAGGACGAGCGCGATGAAGCTCTACACCAGCCGCCGCGCGCCCAACCCCCGCCGGGTCGCCTGGATCATGGCGGAGAAGGGGATCACCGACGTGGAGGTGGTCGAGGTCGACCTCCTGCGCGGCGAGCACCGCACGCCCGAGTACCTGGCCCGCGCCGGCTGGCCCAACTCGCCCGCCCTGGAGCTGGACGACGGGACCACGGTCACCGAGTCGGTGGCCATCGGCCGCTACCTGGAGAGCCTCCACCCCGAGCCGAACCTCTACGGCCGCTCGCCGTCGGAGGTCGCCGTCGTCGAGATGTGGACGCGCCGGGCCGAGCTGACCGTCGCCATGCCGTTCATGCAGATGGTCCGCCACACCCACCCGGCCATGGTGGCGCTGGCGGGCGCGCAGAGCCCGGAGTTCGCCGCCGTCAGCCGCGAGCAGGGCGAGCGCAGCCTGCAGGCGTTCGACCGCCGCCTCGCGGAGAGCGCCTGGGTCGCGGGCGACCGCATCACGGTCGCCGACATCGTGGCCTACACGGGCCTGGATTTCGGCCGCATGATCCAGCACCGCCCGTCCGAGGGCCTCACCGACCTCGCGCGCTGGATGAGCGACATGCGCGCGCGACCGGCCGCGGCGGCGGGGATGTGAGCGACGCCGCCCCGCTGATCCTGGCGCTGCGGCTGGACGAAGCGAGCTTCGCCCGTCTCGACGCCCTGCGCCACGCGCACTTCCCGCCCGCGATCAATCACCTGCGCGCGCACCTGACGCTGTTCCACCACCTGCCGGGCGACCGGCTTGAGGACGTGACGGCCGCCCTCATCGCCGCCGCCGGATGCGCGCCCTTCCCGGTGGCCTTCCCCGGTGTGCGGAGCCTCGGCCGCGGCGTGGCGGCGGAGGTGGGGTCGCCCGAGCTTGTACGCCTTCGCGCGGACCTCGCCGCACGCTTCCGCCCACACCTCACGCCGCAGGACGCGCAGGGCTTCCGCCCGCACGTGACGGTGCAGAACAAGGTCGATCCCGCCGACGCCCGCGCGCTGAAGGCCGAACTCGAAGCGGCATGGACGTCGTGGGAGGGGCGGGGAGAGGGCCTTCTGCTCCACCGCTACCGCGGCGGCCCGTGGGAGGCTGAGGGGGCGTTCCTGTTCCGCGGCTGACGGCTCAGGCCACGCCGGAGCGCAGCAGGTCGTGCACGTGGAGCACCCCCACCGGCCGCTCGTCCTCGACCACGAACAGAACGGTGATGCGGCTGTCGTTCATCAGGCGCAGGGCCTCGGCGGCCAGGGCGTCGGGGTCGGTGGTCTTGGGCGCGCGGGTCATCACCTGGCCGGCGGTGTGTCCCATCAGCCCGTCCATGTGGCGGCGCAGGTCGCCGTCGGTGATCAGGCCCACGAGCCGGCCCGCCCCATCCGTCACGCCCGCGCAGCCGAAGCGCTTCTCCGTCATGGTCAGGAGCGCCGACTCCATCGGCGCGTCCTCGCCGACCAGGGGCAGTTCCGGGCCGGAGTGCATCAGCTCGGCCACGCTGCGCAGCGCCGCGCCCAGCTTGCCGCCGGGATGGAACAGTCGGAAGTCGTGCGGGCCGAAGCCGCGCCGCTCCATCAGCGCCACGGCCAGGGCGTCGCCCAGCGCCATCTGCAGGGTGGTGGAGGTGGTGGGCGCGTCCACGGCCACGGGCGCCTCCTCGATGTCGGGGATCAGCAGGCGGACGTCGGCGGCTCGCCCCAGCGCCGAGTCGGAACGGCTGGTCATCGCCACCAAAGGCGCCCCGAAACGGCGGGAGAAGGCGACCACGTCGGCCAGCTCCCGCGTCTCGCCCGACTTGGACAGCGCCAGCACCGCGTCCTCCGCCGACAGCATGCCCAGGTCGCCGTGGCTGGCCTCGGTCGGGTGGATGAACATGGCCGGCTGGCCGGTGGAGGCGAAGGTGGCGGCGATCTTGCGCGCCACGTGACCGCTCTTGCCGACGCCCACGCACACGATGCGCCCGCCCAGTCGCTCGAACAGCTCCACGGCGCGCCGGAACTCGGGGCCGAGCGTGTCGGACAGTTTCAGGAGCGCGTCGGCCTCGTGCGCCAGCACGCGGCGGCCGACCTCGACCACGTCCGTCTCGGGCGCGGGGCTCACCGCGGGGCGCCTTTGGCGCCGCGCAGGGCGGGCGCGGCCGCGGCGGGGACTGGCTTCAGGGGCGCGAGCGGGTGCCCGAACGCCCCCGGCGAGCGCGCGCCGAGCCCTTGCGGCGTCACCAGCGCCAGGCCGACCAGGACGGCGGCGGCGACGGCGGCGAGCGCGAAGAAAAGCGGGTTCGACATGGGCTTTCGGAGGGGTCCGGCGGCCGCGCCCGGTGCGGCGCGGCGGCCCTCTGCTTGACGGGCCGCGAGCGCGCTTCTAGCCGCCCCGGTGCGCGAACGCACCCCCGCCGTCGGCCGTCGCCGGCCTGTCCCCGGAGACCGCATGCCCGACCTCGTCCTCCTTCGCCACGGCCAGAGCGCCTGGAACCTGGAGAACCGCTTCACCGGCTGGGTGGACGTCGACCTGTCCGAGCGGGGGATCGCCGAGGCCGAGCGCGCGGGGCTGCTGATCGCCGAGGCGGGGCTGCAGTTCGACCGCGCCTTCACCTCCGTGCTGACCCGCGCGATCCGCACGGGGAACATGGCGCTGCGCCTGTCCGGGCAGCTCTGGATACCCATGGAGAAGGATTGGCGGCTGAACGAGCGGCACTACGGAGGACTGACGGGGCTCGACAAGGCCGAGACCGCGGCCCGCCACGGCGAGGCGCAGGTGCACGTCTGGCGGCGTTCGTACGACATCCCGCCGCCGCCCCTCGCGCCGAGCGGCGCTTACGATTTCGCCACCGACCGTCGCTACGCCGGCGCACCGATCCCGGACACCGAGAGCCTGAAGACCACGCTGGAGCGCGTGCTGCCCTACTGGGAGGAGCGGATCGCGCCCTGTCTGGCGCGGGGGGAGCGGCTGTTGATCGCCGCGCACGGCAACTCGCTGCGCGCCATCGTCAAGCACCTGTTCGCCGTGGCTGACGACGAGATCACCGGCGTGGAGATCCCCACGGGCAATCCCCTGGTCGTCTCCCTCGACGGCGGTGGGCGTCCGTCGGCGGCGCGCTACCTGGACGCGGCGCGCGCCCAGGCGTTGCCGCCGGTGTGAGGCCTCAGGCCCGGCCCGCCACCTGGGCGTTTCCGGCCTCGACCTTGGCGATCAGCCGGTCGGCGGCGGCGGCCAGCTCGTCCTTCTGGTGATTGAAGATCTGCGCCATGGGCACGACCTCCGCCGGCAGGCCCGCCGAGTCGCCGCCCTGCGCGACCATGGCCAGGCCCATGTCCGCCACATCGTAGCGGACCTGCAGGCCGGCCTGCTCCAGCTTGGCCGCCGCGCCGCTGAGCCGCTCGGCGGCGGTCTTCAGATCCACCGGTTGGAAGATGTCGGGCATGGTGCGGGCTCCGGGCGAGACGTTCGCCGGGTCAACCTTCCCGGAGGACGGGGGTTCCGGGATCAGCCGACATGGCCGGCGGCGCGGCGCAGCCGGTCGTTGACCGCTTCGCCCAGCCCGTGGTGCGGCACGGGCGCGACCGCGATGGCGACCGGCCCGTTGCGGTCGGCCTCGCGCAGCAGCGTGAAGAGACGCGCCGCCGCCTCGCGCACTTCGCGGGATGGGCTCAGGCTCCAGCGGAGCGGTCCGGGCGGGGCGGGGCCCCACGCCAAGTAGGCCTCTCCGGGGCGGGGCGCCTCCGCCTCTAGCCGCACGGGCGCGCGCGGGGCGTAGTGGCGGGCGAGGCGGCCGGGGGAGCGCGCGGCGTCCTCCGCGTCCTCGGGCGCGAGCGGGCCGGCCAGGAGCTCCACCTCGTCGCGCGCGACGCCGCCGGGGCGCAGCAGGCGCGAGGGGCCGTCCGGCGGCAGGAGCAGCACGGTCGACTCGACGCCCACCGTGCAGGGGCCGCCATCGAGCGCCGCGGCGGCGGCGGGGCCGGTCTCCTCGACGGCGTCGGCGAAGGTGGTCGGGCTTGGTCGTCCCGAGCGGTTGGCGGAGGGCGCCACCAGCGGGCCGCCGAACGCCGCCAGCAGGCGATGCGCAAGCGGATGGGCGGGGACGCGCACGGCCACCGTGTCCAGCCCGGCGCGCGCCAGGTCGCTGACCGCGCCCTCGCGGGCCGGGAGCACCAGGGTGAGCGGGCCGGGCCAAGCCGCCTGCGCGACGCGGCGCGCCCGGTCGTCGAACACGGCCACGCGCTCGGCGGCGGCGAGGTCGGCCATGTGCACGATCAGCGGATTGAAGCGCGGGCGCCCCTTCGCCTCGTAGAGCCGCGCCACCGCCTCGCCGTTCCGCGCGTCGGCGGCGAGGCCGTACACGGTCTCCGTCGGCAGGATCACGAGGCCGCCCGCCCGAAGGGCGGCCAGCGCATCGTCGAAGGAGGAGGGTGTTGCGGCTGTCATCCCGGCCGGAGCGAAGCGGAGAGCCGGGACCCTGCGGCCACGGGCGACCGCATCTCCGGGTGCGGATCGGCCGCGTCGTCCGGGATGACAGCAAGGACGGGGCTGGTACAAGAGCCCGCATGTTCCAGGCCCCCGTCCGCGACCTCGCCTTCGCTCTCGAGGTGGCGGGCCTGCCCGCCCTCGCCCGCGACACGCACCCCGACCTGGACGGCGACACGCTGCAGGCTGTGCTGGATGAGGCGGGGCGCTTCGCCACCGAGGTGCTCGCGCCGCTGAACCGCGAGGGCGACAAGGTCGGCGCGCGGTTCGAGAACGGCCAGGTGCGCGCCGCGCCCGGCCTTGCGGCCGCGCTGAAGGCTTACGGCGAGGGCGGCTGGGCGGGGCTGTCGGCGGCGCCCGAGCACGGCGGGCAGGGGCTGCCCAAGGCTGTGTCCATCGCCGTGTTCGAGATGATGCACGCGGCCAACATGGCCTTCAGCCTGTGCCCCATGCTCACGGAGGCGGCGGCCGAGGCGGTGGCCGTCCACGGCACCGACCGGCAGAAGGCGCTGTACCTGCCGCCAATGATCGAAGGCCGCTGGACGGGGTGCATGAACCTCACCGAGCCGCAGGCGGGCTCGGACCTCAGCCAGGTGCGCACGGTCGCCGAGCCGGACGGGGAGGGCGGCCACCGACTCACCGGCCAGAAGATCTACATCACCTGGGGCGACCACGACGCGGCCGAGAACATCGTCCACCTCGTCCTCGCCCGCCTGCCCGACGCGCCGGAAGGGACGAAGGGGATCAGCCTGTTCCTCGCGCCCAAGCGCCTGGTCGATGAGGACGGGCGGGCGGGCGTGGCCAATACGCTGCGGCCGGGCGGGATCGAGCACAAGCTGGGCATCCACGCCTCGCCCACCTGCACCATGCTGTTCGAGGGCGCCCGCGCCGAGCTGGTGGGCCGCGCCAACGAGGGCCTGGCGCACATGTTCACCATGATGAACGCCGCGCGTCTGAACGTGGGCGCGGAGGGCGTGGGGATCGCCGAGCGCGCCTATCAGCAGGCCCTCGCTTTCGCGCAAGAGCGTCGGCAGGGCCGCTCGCCGTGGTCGCCCGACCGCGCCGCGCCGATCTGGAGCCAGCCCGACGTGCGCCGGACGCTGATGCTGATGAAGGCGCGGATCGAGGCGGCCCGCGCCATCTGCCTCGACACCGCGGTGGCCGCCGACGCCGCCCGGCACGCCTCCGACCGCGACGTGCGCGCGCAGGCCGCGCGGCGCGAGGAGCTGCTGACGCCGATCGCCAAGGCCTGGTCCACCGACATGGGCGTGCGCGTCGCCTCCGACGGCGTGCAGGTGCACGGCGGCATGGGCTTCGTGGAGGAGACGGGCGCGGCGCAGCACTACCGCGACGCCCGCATCGCGCCGATCTACGAGGGCACCAACGGCATCCAGGCCATGGACCTCGCCGGCCGCAAGCTGGCGCTGGAGGGCGGGCTGGCCATCCGCGAGCTCCTCGCCGACGTGCGCTCCACCCTGCCGACCCTCGACGGCGACCTCGCCCCCGTGGCCGCGCGGCTCGGCGCGGCGGCGGACGCTCTGGAGCGGGCGGGCGCCTGGCTCGCCGAGCGGCGCGGCTCGCCCGACGCGCTGGCGGGCGCGACGGAGTTCCTGGCGCTGGCCGGCGACGTGGCGGGCGGCTGGGGCCTGGCGCGCGCGGCGCACCACGCCCGCGGCGCGTCCGGCGATCCGGCGTGGCTGGCGGGCAAGGCGCAGCTCGCGCGCGTGTTCGCACAGCAGGTGCTCACCGCCGCCCCGGCGCGTGCGGAGGCGGTCACCGCTGGCGCGACCGACCTTGAGGCCTGGGCGGCGTGACCGGGCCGTCGCTCGCGCCCGACGACCTGGCGCGCCTGCGCCGCGCCGTCCAGCTCCTGGAGCACGACGGGCTGATGGTGCGGATCACCGCCATGCTCGGCGGCGTGGTCGAGGTGGGCGGCGGCTGGATCGCGCGCCAGCTGCCGAAGGGGGCCGAGGCGCTGATCGCCGACGCCGCCCAGGCCGCGCTCGGCAAGGCGTTGGATGCGGCGCTCCTGACCGTCGACCGCAAGGGAGGTGGCGTCACAGGATGGGGCTGGCTCGACCGCGGCCTCGGCTCGCGCACCTTCGACGCGTCGCTCGCCTTCGTCAGCGGCGCGGGCGGAGGCTTCGGCGGGTGGGCGACGACGCTGGCCGAGCTGCCGTTGACGACCACGATCATCATGCGCGGCATCGTCGGCGCGGCGCTGCGCGAGGGCGAGGACCTGGGCGACGACGCCACCCGGCTGGAGTGCCTGAAGGTGTTCGCCATGGGTGGCCCGTCCCGCGGCGACGATGGCGAGGACGTGGGCTACTTCGCCACCCGCATCGGCCTGAACGAGGCCGTGCACAGGTTCGCGGGCAAGAGCCTGGGCGAGATGCTGCCCCGGTTCATCTCGGAGCGGATCGCGGCGAAGTACGCATCCACGCTAAGCGCCAAGCTGGCCGCGCAGGCCGTGCCCGTGCTGAGCGCCGGGGTGGGCGCGATCCTGAACCTGGTCTTCATCGACCACTTCCAGAACAAGGCGGAGGGGCATTTCACCCTGCGCCGCTTGGAGCGCGCTTATGGCCCGGAGCTCGTGCGCAACACCTACGACGTCCTGAAGCGCGAGCGCGACGCCGCCATCGAGAGCAAGCGATCGACGCGCCCAGCGACGGTTCAGCCGTAGAGCCGCGCGCGCAGGCGCTGCAGCATGCCCGCCGTCGCGCCCCAGATCGTGCGCCCCTCCCAGTCGTAGCTGTGGAAGCGGCGCAGGCCGCCTGCGTACTCGCGCGCGTTCAGGGCGACGTTGGCCTCGTCCATCAGCCAGGCCCAGGGCGTCTCGAACACCTCGGCCACCTCGTCGGGCGAGGCGGTGAGCGTGAACCCCTCGCGCACGAAGGCCAGCACCGGCGTGATGCGGTAACCCGTGCCCGTGACGTAGCGGCCCGCAAGCGCGAGCGGCCTGACGAACTCCTGCGCGAGCCCGATCTCTTCCTCCGCTTCGCGCAGCGCCGTCTCCACGGCCGTCTCGCCGGGGTCGCAGCGGCCGCCGGGGAAGGCCACCTGACCGGCGTGGCGGCTGAGGGTGTCGGTGCGCCGCGTCAGGATCACGGTGATCCCCTCCGGCCGCAGCACCAGGGGCGCCAGCACGGCGGCGTCCACCAGGGCGGGCCGCTCGGCGGGAAGGCCGGGGTTGAGGTCGAAGTCTGAGCCCGCGCCCGCCTCGCCCGGCTCCGCGTCGAGGGGATGGAGGCGGGACACGATGCGCTGCTCCAGCTCCTCCGGGGTCTCCGCCCTCACTCCGCCCGGCCCAGCGGGAACCACACGCCGCCGGAGGTGACGCCGTACTCGCCGTCCCGCGCCTCGGACGCCTCCACCAGCTCGTAGAACACTGGGCGCGTCAGGCGCGCCTCCAGGCCGCGGCGCACATGCAGGTAGGGCGCGGGCTCGCCGGTGACAGGGTCAGTGTCGACCCGCAGGGCGTGGTCCGGGCCGGCGTCGACCTCGTCGCCGACGTTGGTCAGGAAGCGCCAGCCGCCGGCCGTGCGGTCGACGCGCACCGCCAGGAAGGGCGCGTCCTCGACCGTGATGCGCAGCTTCTCGGCCGGGGTGACGAGGTGGAAGCCGTCCGGGTCGAGCCGCAGCACGCTGGCGAACAGGCGCACCAGGGCCTCGCGGCCGATCGGCGTCCCCTCGTGCATCCACAGGCCGTCGCGGCGGATCACGATGTCGATCTCGCCGCAGTGGGCGGGGTTCCACAGGTGCACGGGCGGCGGCCCCTTGCGGGCGCCGCCCTGCGCGGCCGCGACCACGGAGGCGAGCGGGTCGCTCATCGGGAGACCGCCACCGCGCCGGCGACGCCCTCGGTCGCGCCCGTCGACAGCCCGCGCCAGAGCACGCGCGCCGGGTCCACCGGCCCGGGCAGGACGGCGCGGCCGGGCGGGACGGGCGCGAAGCCGAGCGGCTCGAAGAAGGCGCGGTCGCCCACCAGCAGGACCAGGTGCTCGCCCTGACCGGCGGCGGCCTCGCACGCCCGCTCGACCAGGAGCGCGCCCAGGCCGCGGCGACGCCAGCGGGGAGAGACGGCGATGGGGCCGAGGAACAGGGCGCGCGCGCCGCCCACCGTCACCGGCCACAGCCGCACCGCGCCCACGGCCTCCGCGCCGCTCCAGGCGACGAAGCAGCAGGGCGCCTCGGGCGTGTTCCCTTCGCGCAGCCGTTCGGCGGTCTTGGCGTGGCGGCCGGGGCCGAACGCCTCGGCCACGACCGCATCCACGCGTGCGGCGTCGGCGGCGCGCTCGGGCGCGAGCTTCAGCTTCGGCGGCGCGACGGGAGGCGCCTGGGTCAGGACGGCGAGGGCGGACATGCTCAGTCCGCCATCTAGGCGGAGGCGCGCCGCGGCGGAAGCGGCGCCGGCTCTGCCTAGTCCGAAGCGTTGCCCCCGCGCCCGAACGGCGGCAAGGGACGGCCCTCCCATGGACAGCCCCGCGGCGCCCGCGCCCAGCATCTTCCGACACCGCGACTGGCGCCTGTTCTGGGCCACGCGCTTCGTCTCCACGCTCGGCGTGCAGGCGGAAAGCGTGGCCATCGGCTGGCAGGTGTACGACGCCGCGCGGCGCGGCCACGCCTCGGTGGAGCAGGGCGCCTTCCTGGTCGGCATGGTGGGGCTGGCGCAGTTCCTGCCGCTGTTCGCCCTGACGCTGATCGCGGGCGAGACCGCCGACCGCTACGCCCGCCGCACCATCGTGCTGCTGTGCGTGGCGGCGGAGGTGGTGGTGGTGAGCGTGCTGGCGGCGCAGGCGCTGCGGCCGCAGCCGTCACTGGCGGTGATCTTCACCGTGGCGGCCCTGTTCGGGGCCACGCGCGCCTTCCTGTCGCCCGCCTCCGGCGCGCTCGGCCCCATGCTGGTGCCGCGCGAGGAGCTGCCGCGGGCGGTGGCTTGGAACTCGCTGAGCTGGCAAGCCGGCTCGATCCTGGGCCCGCTGGTGGGCGGCGTCCTGTGCGCGATCTCGCCAGCGGCCGCCTACGCGGCGGCGGGCGGGCTTTACCTGCTCGCGGCCGGCTGCATGGCCGCGGTGCGGCGCGACACCCGGCCGGAGCGGCGCGAGGGGGTGGGCCGGGTGGAGCTGATCCGCGAGGGGCTCGCCTACGTATGGGCCAACAAGATCGTGTTCGGCTCCATCAGCCTGGATCTGTTCGCCGTGCTGCTCGGCGGGGCCACCGCGCTCCTGCCCGTGTTCGCGCGCGACGTGCTGGGCGGCGGCGCCCAGACCTTCGGCCTGCTCCGCGCGGGGCCCGCCATCGGCGCGGGGCTGGTGGCGCTGGCCCTGTCGCGGCGGCCGCTGCGACGACGGGCGGGGCGATGGATGTTCCTGGCGGTCGGCCTGTTCGGCGTGGCCACGGCCGCGTTCGCCCTGTCGCGCAGCGTGCCCCTGTCGCTGGCGCTCCTGGCCGTGCTCGGCGGGGCGGACATGATCAGCGTCTATGTGCGCCAGACGCTGGTGCAGATCGTGACGCCCGACCCCATGCGCGGCCGCGTCTCCGCCGTGAGCGGCCTGTTCATCGGCGCGTCCAACGAGCTCGGCGAGTTCGAGACGGGCGTGGTGGCGCGCGTGCTGGGGCCGGTGCTCGCCTGCCTGGCGGGCGGGGTGGGGGCGGTCGGCGTGACGGGGCTCTGGGCCTGGCTGTTCCCTGCGCTAAGGAAGGCCGACCGGCTGGACGCTCCCGAGACTCCCTGATGGCACGCTACGACTTCGCCTCCGACAACACCGCCGGCGCCGCGCCCGAGGCGCTGGACGCCCTGGTCGCCGCCAACGCAGGGTTCGCCTCCGGCTACGGCACGGACGGCGTCACCGCGCGCGCCGCGGACGCGGTGCGCGCCTGGCTCGACGCGGACGCCGATGTCCGCTTCGTCGCGAGCGGCACGGCGGCCAACAGCGTGGTCGTGGCCGCCCTGGCGCGCCCGTTCGAGGCGGTGGTCGCGCACGAGCACGCGCACATCCTCACCGACGAGACGGGCGCCCCGGGCTTCTTCGGCCACGGCGTCGGCCTGATGGGCCTCCCCGGCGCGCACGGCCGCATCGACCCCGCCGCCCTGGAGGCGGCGGTCATGCGGCCGGACGTGAGCTACCGGCAGTCGGCGGCCGCGCTCAGCCTGACCAACGCGACCGAGTACGGGGCCGTCTACAGCGCCGGGCAGGTCGCCGAACTGATCAACGTCGCGCGCGTGCAGGACCTGCGCGTGCACCTGGACGGGGCGCGGCTGGCCAACGCCTGCGCCGCGGGCTTCGAACCGCGCCGGATCGCGAAGCTCGGGGTCGACGTGCTGGTGCTGGGCGGAACCAAGGCGGGCATGCCGCCGACCGAAGCGATCGTGCTGTTCGACAAGCGCCTCTCCCGCCGCTTTGACGCCCGGCTGAAGCAGGGCGGCCAGCTGCCCTCCAAGGCCCGCTTCTACGCCGCGCCGTGGATCGGCATGCTGGAGACCGGCGCGTTCGAGCGCCACGCCGCGCACGCCAACGCCATGGCGCAGAAGCTCGCCGAGGCCATGCCCTTCCCGGTCACCCACCCGGTGGAAGCCAACGCCGTGTTCGTCGAGATGGACGAGCCCACGCGGCTGCGCCTGGCCGAGGCGGGCTGGTTCGCCTACCGCTTCATCGACGGCTCGGTCCGCTTCATGTGCTCCTGGGCCACGACCGCCGAAGCGGTCGAGGAGCTGGCCGAGGTTCTGCGCGGCCTCTGCTGAGCGGGCGCAACGACCGCCGGCTCTCGACCGTTGGGACGTCGAAAACCGGAGCCCGATCATGCGCTTCCTCCTCGCCCCCGCGGCCCTCCTGACCCTGGCGCTTCCCGCCGCGGCCGATCCCGTGCCCACCTCTCCCGTGGAGGTGCAGAGCGGCAAGGTGTGCCTCGACACGCTGGGGACGCGTCACGCGCCCACGTGCCGCACCACCAACGCCAGCCGCATCCTCACCGACCCGGACATCTGCATCTGCCCCGCGAGTTTCCGCGAGGCTCCCGCGCCGTACTGCGCGCCCGGCGAGAGCCCCGCGCCCGACAGCAAGGATGCGGACCGCGCCCGCCTCGCCGCCGTGAAGGCGACCGGCACCCTGGTCGGCGCCACCTACCAGGGGCGCCGCTTCTGCGTCACCCGCGGCCGCACCGGCTACGCCGGCTGACATGCAAAGGCGGCGCTCGTCGCCGCCGCGACGGGCGAGGGGCTCAGCCCGTGTACGAGCCGGTGTGGGCCGGGCTGTCGAGATCCCGCGGGTCGGCAGTCTCGAAGGTGGCGATCAGCTCGCCGCTCGCGACGGTGTTCCCCTTCAGCGCGCCCACGACCTCCACCAGCGGCGTCGAGGGATCGAGCCCCAGCGTCTTGCCCAGGGCGAAGACCTGGAAGTGGTAGCGATGGACGCCATGGCCGGGCGGCGGCTTGGGACCCATGTAGCCGTGCTCGCCGCGGCCGTTCAGCCCCTGGACGGCGTCCTGCGGCGTCACGGTGCGGGCCAGCTTCTCGATCGCCTGCGGCAGGCCGACCGCCTCGCCGGGAATGTCCCAGATCGCCCAGTGCGTGACGGGCTCGGCCTTGGGCGCGTCCGGATCCTGCACGATCACCGCCCAGCTCACCGCCTCGGCGATGGCGTTCCACTCGAGCGGCGGCGAGACGTCGTCGCCCGCCTCCGCGTAGAGGGGGTCCAGCCGGCCTTCCACGTCCACGGCGGGCGAGGTGACCACGACGCCCGAGTCCTCGTACGGCTGCACCTGCAGGATCGCGATCACGCCGCCCGAGTGCGCGGGCGGCGGCGGCTCGTCGGCCCCGTGCGGCGGGTGGGCGAGGTGGGTCGAGCGGTTGGACATGGCGCGGCGTTCCGGCGGGAAGGTGTCTTCGAGTGAACCCGCCGGACCGCGCGGGGTTCATCGCCTGATGAACGACCGCCGACGCCTCCTCGCCCTGCTCGCCGCCGCGAGCGCCAGCGCCTGCTCGCCGTTCCGCGTGTTGAACGCCCTGCCGTCCGACCCTGCGCGTCGCGTCGCGCAGGGCGTCCCCTACGGCGCCGACCCGCGCCAGACCCTGGACGTCTACGCCCCCGCCGCGGGCGGGCAGGGTCGGCCCGTGCTGGTGTTCATCTACGGCGGCAGCTGGGCGTCCGGGGCGCGGGGCGACTACGCCTTCGCCGGCCGCTCACTCGCGGCGGAGGGGTTCGTCACCGTGGTGCCGGACTACCGCCTCGTGCCGCAGGTGCGCTTCCCGGGGTTCGTGGAGGACGGGGCGGCGGCGGTCGCCTACGCCCGCGCCCACGCCCGCGAGTGGGGCGGCGACCCCGATCGGCTGGTGATCGCGGGCCACTCGGCGGGCGCCTACATCGCCGCCATGCTGGCGCTCGATGCGGCGTTCCTGGCCAAGGCGGGTGCGCCGCCCGGGACGGTGAAGGCCTGGGCCGGCCTGTCGGGGCCGTACGACTTCTACCCCTTCGACGTGAAGGCCTCGCAGGACGCCTTCGGCCAGTGGCCCGACCCCGCCGCCACCCAGCCGATCACCTTCGCCGGCGCGGCCGCCCCGCCCACCTTCCTCGCGCACGGGACAAAGGACACGACGGTGAAGCCGCGCAACACCGAGCGCCTCGCCGCCAAGCTGCGCGCCGCCGGCGTGCCTGTGGACGAGCACCTGTACGACGGGCTCGACCACAAGGACGTGGTTCTGGCGCTCACCCGCACATTCCGCGGCAAGGCCCCGGTGCGCGCCGACATGGTCCGCTTCCTCCACAGCCGCGTAGGCTGACACGGGCGACGGCGAGGCCCGCAGCGGCCATGCTTGGAAAGCCGCCGCGGAGTGATTCGCATGACCGTCCACGCCCACGTCTTCGCCGCATTGGCGACGCCGTCCTCCGCCGAGCCGGCGCTCGAGCAGCCCTACCTCGACCTCCTGCGCGAGGTGCTGGAGACGGGCGTCGAGCGCGCCGACCGCACGGGCGTGGGCACGCGCGGCGTGTTCGGGCGGCAGATGCGCTTCGACCTCCAGCGCGGTTTCCCGCTGCTGACCACCAAGCGCGTGCACTGGCCGTCTGTGGTGACCGAGCTCCTGTGGTTCCTGCAGGGCTCCACCAACGTGCGTTGGCTGCAGGAGCGCGGCTGCACGATCTGGAACGAGTGGGCCGACGCCGAGGGCGAGCTCGGCCCCGTCTACGGCAAGCAGTGGCGCTCCTGGGCCGCGCCCGACGGCCGGGTGGTGGACCAGATCACCCAGCTCGTCACCGCGCTGCGCACCAACCCCTACAGCCGCCGCCACGTGGTCTCCGCCTGGAACCCGGCGGACGTGGACGACATGGCGCTGCCACCCTGCCACTGCCTGTTCCAGTTCCACGTGGCGGAGGGACGGCTCTCCTGCCAGCTGTACCAGCGCTCGGCCGATATTTTCCTCGGCGTGCCCTTCAACATCGCGAGCTACGCGCTCCTGACGCACATGCTCGCGCAGGTGACCGGGCTGGAGGTGGGCGAGTTCATCCACACGCTCGGCGACGCGCACCTGTACCTGAACCACCTCGAGCAGGCGGAGCTGCAGCTGACGCGGGCGCCCCGCGCGCCGCCGCGGCTGGTCCTGCCGCCGCGAGACGACCTGTTCGCCTTCGCGCCGGAGGATGTCGCCCTGGAAGCCTACGCGCCGCACCCGTTGATCCGGGCGCCCGTGGCGGTGTGAGCCGTCCCGTCGTCTCGCTGGTCGTCGCCCGCGCGCGCAACGGGGTGATCGGGCGCGACGGGGCGCTGCCCTGGCGACTCAAGGGCGACATGGCGCTGTTCAAGTCCGTGACCCTCGGCAAGCCTGTGATCATGGGGCGGCGCACCTGGGACAGCCTGCCCCGCAAGCCGCTGCCCGGGCGCACCAACGTCGTGCTCTCCCGCGACGGCGCATTCGAGCCGACGCATGCCGTGCGGTGCGACCGGTGGGAGGAAGCGCTGCAGATCGCGCGCGAGCAGGCGGTCGAGGACGGCGTCGACGAGGTGTGCGTGATCGGCGGCGAGGCGGTGTTCGCGCTGGCTTTGCCCCTCGCGCGCCGCCTCCACCTGACCGAGGTCGAGGCCGAGCCGGAGGGCGACGTCCGCATGCCGCCCTTCGACGAGGCGGGCTGGCGCGAGGTGCGGCGGGAGGCGCATACGGCGGGTGAAGGCTCCGACGCGGACGACGAGTTCGCCTGGACCTACCGCCTGCTGGAGCGCGCCTGATGGAGCTGGAGCTCGTCGCCGAGGACCTCGCCTTTCCGGAGGGGCCGGTCGCCATGGCCGACGGCTCGGTGGTCGTCACCGAGATCGTCACGGGCATGGTCACCCGCATCGCGGCGGACGGGAGCCGCTCGACGGTGGCGACGACGGGCGGCGGCCCCAACGGCTTGGCCGTCGGGCCGGAAGGCGCCCTCTACTGCTGCAACAACGGCGGCCGCTTCAGCTACACGCAGGTGCAGGGCCTCTGGATCCCGGGCGACACCCCGCCCGAGCATGTGGGCGGCTCGATCCAGCGGATCGACCTCGCCACCGGCCGCGTCGAGACGGTCTACGAGGCGTGCGAGGGCCGCCGCCTGCTCGCGCCCAACGACCTCGTGTTCGACGCCCACGGCGGCTTCTGGTTCACCGACCACGGCACCAGCGACGAGGAGGGCCGCCGCCACGGCGCCCTCTACTACGCCAAGGCGGACGGCTCCCAGATCGTCCGCGCGCGCCACAGCCTGTACACGCCCAACGGCGTCGGCCTCTCGCCGGACGGCGGCGTCGTCTACATGGCCGACACCATGACAGGGCGGCTTTGGGCCTTCGACGTGGCCGAGCCGGGGGTGCTGAAGCCGCCGGAACCGTGGGCCGGTCCGGGCCGTGTGGTCGTGACGCTTCCGGGCTATCAATTGTTCGACAGCCTGGCGGTGGAGGCGGACGGGCGCGTGTGCGTGGCCACCATCATCAACGGCGGCATCAGCGCGATCACGCCCGCGGGCGAGGTCGAGCACTTCGCCGTGCCCGACTTGATCACCACCAACATCGCCTTCGGCGGCCCCGACATGCGCACCGCCTGGATCACCGCCAGCTCGACGGGCAAGCTCTACAAGGCGCGCTGGCCGCGCCCGGGGCTGAAGCTGGCCTTCAACGCGTGACCGTTTCGGCCTCCCCCCACGATCGGGGGAGGCCGAAGGCCTAGACCAGCGCGCCCAGGTGCGCCGGGCTGAAGTCCAGAAGTTCGTGGTTGCGGCGGTCGCGGACCTTGGCGACCCAGTCGGGGTCGCTGATCAGGGCGCGGCCCACGGCCACGAGGTCGAACTCGTCGCGCTCCAGCCGGCGCAGCAGGCCGTCGAGCGAGGCGGGCTTGGAGCTCTCGCCGCCGAACGCCGCCACGAACTCGCCCGAGAGGCCAACCGAGCCCACGGTGATGGTCGGCGCGCCGGTGAGCTTCTTCGCCCAGCCGGCGAAGTTGAGCCCCTCCTCGCCGTCCAGCTCCGGGAACTCGGGCTCCCAGAACCGCCGCTGCGAGCAGTGGAGCACGTCCACGCCGGCGTCCACGAGAGGGTTCAGCCACTCGGCCATCTCGTCGGGCGTGTGCGCCAGGCGCACGTCGAAGTCCTGCTGCTTCCATTGGCTGAGGCGCAGGATCACCACGTAGTCCGGCCCCACCGCCGCGCGCACCGCCTTGACCACGTCCGCCGCGAAGCGGGCGCGCTCGCCGATGGAGCGGCCGCCGAAGGCGTCGCCGCGCTCGTTGGTGCCCTCCCACAGGAACTGGTCGATCAGGTAGCCGTGGGCGCCGTGCAGCTCCAGCGTGTCGAAGCCGAGCCGCTTCGAGTCGGCCGCGGCCTTGGCGAAGGCGGCGACGGTGTCGGCCACGTCCTCCTCGCTCATGGCCTCGCCGAAGCGCTTGCCGGGCGAGGACAGGCCGGAGGGGCTGTCCACCGGTCCGGGCGCGACCCACTCCGTGCGCCGGTTGCGCGCGGAGCCGACGTGCCAGATCTGCGGCCCCATCTTGCCGCCCGCGGCGTGCACCGTGTCGATCACGCGCTTCCAGCCGTCGAGCGCCGCGCCGTGGAAGTTCGGGATGTTGGGATCGTTCTTCGCCGCCGGCCGGTCCACCACCGTGCCCTCCGACAGGATCAGCCCCACGCCGCCCGCGGCGCGCTTGCGGTAGTATTCCGCCACGTCCGCTCCCGGCACGCCCTCCGGCGAGAAGGAGCGCGTCATGGGAGCCATGACGATGCGGTTGGGCAGCGTCAGGCCCTTGATCGTGAAGGGCTTGAACAGCGGGTCGAGGCTCACGGCGGGCTCCGAGGAAGCGAAGCCGCGGAGTTAGGCGCGCCGCCCGCTCACTGCAACAGGCGTGGTGGCCATTGCGGCTCGTGCGAGCGCCAGAGCCGTTTCCTTCGCCCGCGACCAATCCCGCCTCTTGCAGGACAGTGGGCCGCCGCGCTAGATGGTGAACCACATGGTTCAGTGTTCGGCTTCCGGCCTCGACGCTTCCTTCGCCGCCCTCTCGGACGCCACGCGTCGCGGCGTGCTGGAGCAGCTCGGCGGCGGGGACGCCTCGATCACCGAGCTGGCGGACAGGTTCCACATGACGCTCACGGGCATCCGCAAGCACGTCGACGTCCTTGAGCAGGCGGGGCTGGTCACGACGCAGAAGGTCGGGCGCGTGCGGACCTGCAAGCTCGGCCGCAGCCGACTGGCGGAGGAGACGGCGTGGATCGAGGACTACCGCCGGCTCTGGGCGTCACGGTTCGACGCCCTGGACCGGATCGTCGAGGAATTGAAGCAGAGGGAGACCTTCGATGGACGAAGCCAGACAGACTGATCCGGCCACCGGCGCGGCCCGCACGACCGTGGAGCGGACATCGGATCGGGAGCTCGTCGTCACGCGCACCGTCGACGGCCCGGCGCGCCTCGTGTTCGAGGCCTGGACCCGGCCGGAGCTGTTCCAACGGTGGTGGGCGCCCAAGTCGTTCTGCGTCACCCTGGTCTCATACGAGGCGGACGTCCGCACGGGCGGCGCGTACCGCCTCATGATGGACCACGCGTCCCTGGAGCAGCCGATGGCGTTCTTCGGTCGCTACGTCGAGGTGACGCCCCCCTCCCGCCTGGTCTGGACCAACGAGGAAGAGGGCGGCGGCGGCGCGGTCACCACGGTGACCTTCGAGGAGACCGACGGCGCGACACGGGTCGTCGTGCATGAGCTCTATCCGACCAAGGAGGCGCTCGACGAAGCCGTGGCCTCGGGCAGCACCGGCGGGTGGGGCGAGCAACTCCAGCAGCTGGAGGACCTGGTCGCCACCCTGGACGCGAAGGTCTGACTGTAGCGACGGCGTGAGCGCAGCGGGTCCGCAGCGATCGGACCCCGCCGGGCTCACTCCCACACGATGGACGGCGGCGGCTTCAGGCCCGCACCGGCGTCGAGCGCCTCCAGCACGCGGGCGGCGGCGGCGGTGAGAGCCACGGCGGCCGGGTCGTCCGGCGCGGTGGCTACGATCGGGCGGCCGGCGTCGGCGCCCTCGCGCAGGGCGATGGAGATGGGCACTTCGCCGAGGAAGGGCGCGCCCAGGTCGTCGGCCGTGCGGCGGGCGCCGCCGCGGCCGAAGATCTCCACGGCGCGGCCGTCGGCGTCGAGGAAGAAGGCCATGTTCTCCACCACGCCCAGGATCGGGGTGGCGGTCTTGCGGAACATCTCGGCGCCGCGGCGCACGTCGATCAACGCCACTTCCTGCGGCGTGGAGACGATCACAGCGCCGTCCGTCAGCGTGCGCTGGGCGAGGGTGAGCTGCACGTCGCCGGTGCCGGGGGGCATGTCGATCACCAGCACGTCCAGCGGCTCGGCCTCCGTCCCCCAGGCCACGTCGTTGAGGAGCTGGCCGACGGCCGACGAGGCCATGGGTCCGCGCCAGATCATGGGCGCGCCCTCGTCCACCAGCAGCCCGATGGAGGCGCAGGCGACGCCCCAGGCCATCACGGGGCGCAGCTTGTTGTCCGGGCCGACGGCCGGCTCACCGACGAGCCCCAGCATCTTGGGCACGGAGGGGCCGTAGACGTCGGCGTCCAGGAGCCCCGTGCGGCGGCCCAGCGCAGCGAAGGCGCAGGCCAGGTTGGCGGCCACCGTCGACTTGCCGACGCCGCCCTTGCCGCTGGCCACCGCCACCACCCGGCGCACGTGGGCTGGCCGTGCGGCGCCGGGCGCGGGAGAGGGCGGCGCGACGCGCGCCTGCGTCTCGGCGGGCAGGCGGCTCGCGGTGCGGCGGACGCGCGTCGAGCCGGGCGGGGGCGGGGGCTCGCCGGCCGTGAGGGCGACGTGGGCGCGCGTGACGCCGGGTAGGGCGCGCAGCGCGGCCTCCGCCTGGTCGCGCACGGGGCCGTAGAGCGCCACGTCCTCGCCCGCGACCTCCAGCATGAAGCCCGCGCGGTCGGGGGCGACCACGAGCCCCTGAACGAGGCCCGCCTGCGCCAGCCCGCGCCCGCTCTTGGGATCGCGCACCGCGTCCAACGCCGCGAGCGCTTCGGCGCGGTCAGGCATCGACCCACTTCGCGCGCGGTATACCCTGGAAGTAGAGGAGGGCGGTGAGGTCGCCGTGCTCCACCGCCGCGTCCGCCTCGGCCGCGACGACGGGCTTGGCGCGGTAGGCGACGCCCAGGCCGGCCGCGGCGATCATGGCGAGGTCGTTGGCCCCGTCGCCCACCGCCAGCGTGTGCTCCAGCGGGGTGTCCAGGGCGCCCGCCTCGCGCCGCAGCGCCTCCAGCTTGGCCTCGCGGCCGAGGATCGGCTCGGCGACCTCGCCCGTCAGGCGCTCGCCGTCGTCGAGCAGGCGGTTGGCGAGATGCGCGTCGAAGCCGGCCTGCGCCGCCACCGGGCCGGTGAAGCTCTCGAAGCCGCCGGAGACCAGCACGGCGCGCGCACCGCCCGCGAGCATCGTGGCGACGAGGGCGCGCGCGCCGGGGGTCAGCCGCACCCGCTCGTCGAGGCAGCGGCGCACCTCGCTGATGGGCAGGCCCGCCAGGCGCGCCACGCGTTCGCGCAGAGCGGGCTCGAACGCGACCTCGCCGCGCATGGCGCGCTCGGTGACGGCGGCGACCTCGGGCCCGGCGCCCGCGAGGTCGGCGAGCTCGTCCAGGCACTCGCAGCCGATCACGGTGGAGTCCATGTCGGCGAGAAGGAGCCGCTTGCGACGCCCGGCGGCCGGCTGCAGCGCGTGATCGACGGGCAGGTCGGCCAGGGCCTCGCGCACGGCGGGGCGGAGGTCGGCGAGCGCGGCGTCGCCGTCGACGAACCAGTCCACGGCGTCCGGGCCGAGCGGGCGGGGCTCCTTGACGCGCGCGCCGGCCCCGGCCACCGCACGCCCGGCGCGCCGGCCGGCTTCGGCCAGCGCCGCGGCGTCGGCCGCCACGAGAGTGAGCGCGAAGAGCATGGAGCCGGGCGTCTGGCTGATCGCGGGACCCACCGCAAGCGGCAAGTCCCAGGCCGCCCTGGCGCTCGCCGAGCGCACCGGCGCCGAGATCGTCAACGCCGACGCCCTGCAGCTGTACCGCGACCTGCGCGTGCTCTCCGCCCGTCCGTCGCCCGCCGAGGAGGCGCGGGCGCCGCACCACCTCTACGGCGTCGCCGACGCGGGCGAGGCTTGGTCCGTCGGGCGCTGGCTGCGCGCCGTCCTGCCGACGCTGGAGGCGGTGCGCGGTCGGGGACGGCCGGCGATCGTGGTGGGCGGCACAGGCCTGTATTTCCGGGCGCTCACGCACGGCCTGGCCGAGACGCCGCCGGTCTCAGAGGCGGCGCGCCGGGGAGTGGAGGCGCGGTTCGAGGCGGAGGGCGAGGCGGCGGTCCGCACGGCGCTCCTCGCCGTCGACCCCGCCGCCGCCGCGCGGATCGCGCCAGGTGATCGGCAGCGGCTGGTGCGTGCCCTGGCGGTGGCGCAGGCGACCGGACGCCCGCTCTCCGCGTGGACGGCCGAGACGCGCCCGGCGCTCGCGCCCGGTGCGTGGCGCGCCGTGGTGCTCGCGCCGCCCCGGGCTGAGCTCTACGCGCGCTGCGACGACCGGCTCGGCGCGATGGTGGAGGCCGGCGCGCTGGACGAGGTGGCGGCGCTGCTCGCGCGCGGGCTGGACCCCGGGCTGCCGGCGATGAAGGCGGTGGGCGTGCGCGAGCTGGGCGCGCACCTGCACGGCGATCTCCCGCTCGCCGACGCGCTGGAGCTCGCGCGGCGCGAGACCCGCCGCCTCGCCAAGCGCCAGCTGACATGGTTTCGCAACCAGACGCCCGACTGGCGGGTGGTCGAGCTCCCGGCCGAGGCGGTCGCGGCGGTGCTCGGCGGCGGCTGAGCGCTTGACCCGCCCGCCGCGCCCGGCCACCCCCGGCGCATGCGGCGGATCGAGCGCGTCTTCCTGTCCGGGCCGGACCTGTTCATGCCAGACGGCCCCGATCTCCTCGCCGCCAAGCGCGAGGCCTGCCGCGAGGCGGGGCTCGAGGGCGTGCACGCCGACGGCGGGGCGGGTGAGGGCGAGCCCGGTGAGCTGCGCGCGCGCATCGCCTACGCCGAGGCGGTGCGCGCGCTCCGCTCCTGCCAGGCGGTGATCGCCAACCTGACGCCTTGGCGCGGCCCGCATCCGGACGCGGGCACGGCCTTTGAGGCCGGGTTCGCCGCCGGCCTGGGCCTGCCCGTGTTCGCCTACCTCAACGTCGCCGACGCCGACGAGGCCGAGCACCGCTTCCGCGTGGCCGCGACCGTCGGCGCGGCTCCGGACGAGGAGGGCGCCTGGCGCGACCCCGACGGCGGCCTGATCGAGGACCTCGGCCTGCCGGAGGGCCTGATGCTCTGGGCGGAGGCGCGCAGCTTCTATGTCGTGGTCACGCCCGATCCCCTGAGCGACGTGACGGGCGTGGAGCTCTGCCTGCAGGCGCTGAAGGCGTGGGAGCAGTGAAGAGCGCGCCGCCGCGGAGGCAGGAGATTGCCGCGGCGGACGCCGGCGGAGTCGGAGCGCCCGCCCCTCTCCTCGACGGGAGTCGTTTCGTGCAGCTTGGCCGCAGGGCCGCGGCCCGCCGCCGCGCCCATGCGGTTCCGCTTGAACCTCCGCCACGCTCCGCCAATCTATCGTCCTGACCGACCGTCGCCCGAATCCCTATTCCGGGGAGGGGGCGGGGCGGGACAGTTCAGGCCTCCTCTCCGGCGCAGAAGCGCGGGGCGGGGCGGTCCCGCGAAGGTGGAGCCGGGCTTCGATCCGGCCGGCTCCGAGGAGTGTAGACATGAGTGACGTACGCACCCTTGCCGTCCTGCCGTTGCGGGACATCGTGGTGTTCCCCCATCAGGTGGTCCCGCTGTTCGTGGGCCGCGAGAAATCCGTCCGCGCGCTGGAAGAGGTGATGCGCGGCGACAAGCAGATCCTCTTGGCCACGCAGAAGAACTCCGCCGACGACGAGCCGCAGCCCGGCGCCATCTACGACGTGGGCGTGGTCGCCAGCGTGCTGCAGCTGCTGAAGCTGCCCGACGGCACGGTGAAGGTGCTGGTCGAGGGCAAGAGCCGCGCGGCCGTGCTGAAGTTCACCGGCCAGGAGAGCTACTTCGAGGCCGAGATCGCCCACCTCGACGAGGACGGCGAGACGGCCGACGAAGCCGCCGCACTCAGCCGCGCCGTGGTCGAGCAGTTCGAGAGCTATGTGAAGCTCAACAAGAAGGTGCCGCCCGAGGCGCTGGCCTCCATCCCGCAGATCACCGAGCCCGGTCACCTGGCCGACGCCGTCGCGGCGCACCTGGCGGTGAAGATCAGCGACAAGCAGCAGCTCTTGGAGATCTTCAACGTCGCCAAGCGGCTGGAGCGCGTCTACGCCCTGATGGAGGGCGAGATGAGCGTGCTGCAGGTCGAGAAGAAGATCCGCAGCCGCGTCAAGCGCCAGATGGAGAAGACGCAGCGCGAGTACTACCTCAACGAGCAGATGAAGGCCATCCAGCGCGAGCTGGGCGAGCAGGACGACCAGCGCGACGAGATGATGGAGCTCGAGAAGCGCATCAAGAAGACGAAGCTCTCCAAGGAGGCCCGCACCAAGGCCGACTCCGAGCTGAAGAAGCTCAAGAACATGTCGCCGATGTCGGCCGAGTCGACGGTGGTGCGGAACTACCTCGACTGGCTGCTGTCGATCCCGTGGGGCAAGGCCAAGGGCAAGCCGATCGACCTCGTCGAGGCCGAGCGCATACTCGACGCCGACCACTACGGGCTGGAGAAGGTCAAGGAGCGCATCCTTGAGTACTTGGCCGTGCAGGCGCGCACGGGCACGAACAAGGGGCCGATCCTGTGCCTCGTGGGCCCGCCCGGCGTCGGCAAGACCTCGCTCGGCAAGTCCATCGCCAAGGCCACCGGCCGCGAGTTCGCGCGCCTGTCGCTCGGCGGCGTGCGTGA